>NZ_QUSX01000002.1:992345-1323127 GCF_003933245.1 Maribacter algicola | reverse complement strand
TTCCGAACAGGGAAGTTAAGACCGTTTGCGCCGATGGTACTGCTATACCAAGTGGGAGAGTAGGTAGCCGCCTTCCTCGAAAGCCCCCTTACAGTAATGTAAGGGGGCTTTTTTTATGTCCATATTTTTGTGAAAATGCTTTAATCCAATTGGCAAGCCAGCCCTACTTAAAAAAAGTATCCAAAAAGCAAGAACGTATCTTTTTATACCCTCTATTTAGTATCTTTCTTCAAAATTAAAAGTCATGAAGAATTTGATAACTACATTTTTGGTTTTATTTATCGTATGTATGGAAGGTATAGCCCAAAACCATAAGAAAGCTTTGGTTGGGGGCACACTTATCGATGGATACGGGGGATTACCCATTAAAAACAGTGTAATACTTATTGAAGGTGAATATATTAAAGAGGTAGGTAGTTTGGCTACTTTGGAGGTGCCTAATGACTATACTATCATTTCAACGGAAGGGATGAGTGTTTTGCCCGGGCTTTGGGACATGCACGTGCATACTATGATAAACGGACATGCGGATTATACTTACTGGGATAAGACTTATCCTCCCTTGCTTAAGGATGTGATAATGCCAGCATCAGCGGAGCAATTATTATTAGCTGGGGTTACAAGTGCTAGGGATTTAGGGGGTCCATTGGAAGAAAGTATAGCTGTTAGGGATGCCATTAACCAAGGTTCCATTCCTGGGGCAACGCTTTATGTTTCTGGACCTTTTATTCAACATAGTCCTTATCCTGGTACGGAAGATTTTCGATGGGGAGTGAACGGTGCTGATGATGGTCGAAAAAAAATAAAAAAGTTGGCGGAAGCCGGTGTGGATGTCATAAAACTTATCGATCAAGATAAAATGACCATGGAAGAGGTCAAGGCCATAGTGGATGAAGCCCATAAGCATAATCTAAAGGTCGTAGCACATGCGCATAGGCCCGAAGAAATAAGAAGGGCACTGATGGCAGGTGCCGATTGTTTTGAGCATACCGGATTATCATCTGCCCCAAGTTATCCTGACGATATTATGCAAATGATAAAGGAGCGTACTGCGGACATGAGTCAGGGACCATTATTCTGGTGCCCTACGGTTGAAGGACTGTACAATTATGAGTATCTAAGAGACAACCAAGAAGAATTGGATAATGACTCATGGCACCGCGGGTTACCGGATAGCGTAATTACTGATATAAAGAATAGTTTCGCCCATCCAGACAGACTACCTTATTTTCAATTGACTCCTTCAAGGAAACCTACCTTGGAAACCAAAGTTAAGCAACTATTGGACGCCGGAGTGGTACTGCTGATAGGCACGGATAGTGGTATCCCCATGAAATTTCATAGTCAATCAACTTGGCATGAGTTTGATGTTTGGGTCAATGAGTTCGGTATCGACCCGATGTATGCGATTAGGGCAGCTACCTATTGGCCTGCTCTATGGACCGGAGTAGCTGACAAAGTGGGTACGGTAACCCCGGGTAAATATGCCGATATTATTGCGGTCAAAGGTGACGTTCTACGTCATATAAACATTTTACAAGATGTAGATATCGTATTGAAAAAGGGTAAGCAGTATAAATGAATTGGCGTAGTCTAGTCAGGACAGGGAATCAAAATGTAGAGGAACATTTAAATTCATGGTCTCACTTTATTGGAGTAATAGGAGCTTTTATTGGTCTTTATGTGCTATGGCAGTTCAATAGTCATAAATCGATTTATTCAGAATTTAGCATTCTAGTTTATGGCATAAGTCTTATTCTGCTTTTTACCAGTTCCACATTATACCATGCGGTGAATCATCCTGTTTGGAAAAAAAGATTTCGGATTCTGGACCATATCAATATTTACTATTTAATTGCCGGTACCTATACGCCTGTTGCCTTAATCGGCCTTGTTCCAGGAAATGGGTGGTCCATATTTTATGTGGTTTGGATTATAGCAACCCTTGGCACGGTCCTAAAATTATTTTTTACAGGTCGTTTTGAGTTCATTTCCTTATTTCTCTATCTTGCCATGGGTTGGTTAATTGTTTTTGACTTTAACAATTTGTTGCAAACGACCACCGAACTTGGATTAATTCTTTTGTTTTTAGGAGGTTTGTTTTACACCTTGGGTATTATTTTCTATGCTATCGAAAAAATCCCCTTTAATCATTTTATATGGCACTTATTCGTATTGGGCGGTGCAGTCTGCCATTGGTTTTTTATTTATCTGGATGTTATTTAGTACAAGCCAAAAATATCATAGAAAAATCTATAGATGATTTTTTAGGGCATGATTCCATTTAATGGTATTACTTTTTTCTTTTTCAATAATGGGCTATGCTCAAACCAAAATTTTATTGGAGGATTATCAATTTTGAAAAGCCTTAAAACAAAATTTATTGTATCCACACCTTTTTTGGTTGCACCGGTTTTCATGGACTTGGATACCGAAGGAAGCTTTTGGATTGCGAGTTATTTGAATTTATCTGGGTTTTGCCTGGACTGGGTTCAAATGAAAGTTTATCAGAATATGACATTACGGATGTAATTGGGTAATTAGGAATTACCACTGCCTTGCATCCAGAATGGATATCCAATAATAGGGCTGGAAAATTAAAAAAAGTAAAACACAAAGGCGGGAATGAATTTACTATGGAAGAGCTCTTTGAACTATCCTTTGAAAAGCTAAGATTACGATTTTAACGGCGTATCATCACAATCTAAATCTCCTGTAGCATAAAGCAAACCATGAAGCAGAAATGACAGCATGGCTGGGTTTTCATAACTCTGGGGATTGTGGGACGGTGCGGAATAAAAGACCCTTCCCTTTCCATATTTTTTGATCCATGCCAAGTAACTTCGGTCTTCATCAACGTCTTTGTTTTTTCCTTCGATGTAGTCCGCTTCCATATAGAGTAAGGGTCTGAAATCATAGTCAAAATAGGCATTGTTAAAGAAATAGGGTTCATCAATATGCTTAAAACCTTCGCCTTTAAAACCTTTAAGAAGTGGATGTGAGCTATCCGTCAGTTTTACTTCGACCATTTGCTGTTTTGGATGATAGTCGAAACTACCTCCCACCAATTCACTGAATTTACTTGATTTATTTAGCATGGTGATACCCCCATGAAGTACCATCAACCCGTTTCCTTGCTCAATATACTCCAGGAGGTTATTTTCATAGCTTTCAGCTTTAGCCCAAGCTTCATCTGGATTTCGTTCTTTTCTAAAAACATCAAAAAAAAGATTTCTATGATCCCTTTCTGAGCAATTGTTATTAAGCACTATGGCATCAAATTGATGGATATTTTCTTTATTGAACATTTCCACATCATTCGAAGTAATTATTTCGAAGTTCTCACTTTTTAGAGCTATCCCTTCAACTACAGTCTTTGTATGTGGTAACGTCCAGTGGTCAAACCCGGTAAAAAGGCTAAAAATCAATACCTTTCTTTTTACTTTCAATTTTGGATAATCATTGGGCAATTGGGAAACAATTGAATTAGTCCATTCTTGGTTCAGTTCAAAGGGTTTTAAATCTTGTGAGTAGGCTTTTAAAACCAATAAAAGTAGCACAAGGGTATAAACTAAAGGTCTCATTTTTAAAATGTATTAATTATTACTAGTATTTGCTCCTATTGGTTACTAATGTAATTAATTAAATTTCTACTTAGTCTTCAATTTGGTGGGATAAGAGTATCCAATATCTTATTTTTAACTCGTTTAATTTCTTTCGTTACCGGAAAAGTAATTCGGTGTTAACGTCTAGAGTCAATGTTATCATATGACCAATTTATTTTCTCTTCAGGATAAAATAATTGCGCTTTCAGGTGGAACCGGAACATTAGGTGGTTCAATCGCAAAATATTTGATAGAGCAAGATGCCAAAGTTATTTTGTTGGGCAGGTCTACAAAAAAATTGAAGGACAAGAAAAATGAACTGGATGTTATTTCTTCTGGGGCAACCTTTACTTATGAGGTAGATGTTTTAAATGAGGACGCCCTAAATGAAGTTAGGGAGGAAATAGCTCAGGACTTCGAGAGGTTGGATGGTTTGGTCAACCTAGCGGGCGGCAATATTCCAGGGGCGACTCTTAGCGCCAACCAAAGTATTTATGATATCGCTATTTCAGATACTCAAAAAGTACTTGATATTAATCTTTTTGGTACGGTAATACCAACCATTGTGTTGAGTGGACTTATGGCTAGACAGGGACACGGTTCCATTATAAATATTTCATCCATGGCCTCAAAACAGGCTATTTCAAGAGTCTTAGGTTATTCCATGGCCAAAGCGGGCGTGGATACATTTACCCAATGGATGGCAAATGAAATGGCTTCCAAATTCACGAACAAAATACGTGTTAACGCAATCGCCCCAGGATTTTTTATAGGAAACCAAAATAGAAGTCTTTTGATCAATGAAGACGGTTCCTTCACGGAGCGCGGAAATAAAATAATCGGTAATACGCCCATGGCCAGGTTTGGAGATGCCTCAGAATTGAATGGTATGGTACATTATTTATTGAGTGATGCTTCAAGTTTTGTAACCGGTGTGTGTTATGATGTGGATGGTGGCTTTAATTCTTTTTCAGGAGTATAATAATATTTCTAAAAAGAACATTTAGTTGGTTCGAGCCTTTTTTGGGATTCAGATGAGGGATATTGGGTAATTGGAGGCTATTCGATATAATGGTCAACTGGAAACTATGAACAGGTAGGATCGATATTATTCCGGTAACTCCCTAGTAGGAATTCTTTTCTCTAAAGCCTAGTTATAGGAAGTTGAAATGGAAATTCCAGAATGTCGTTTTTCCATTGATTTTTCAAGGTTTTAAAATATCCTTGAAATCTTCATAAAAGACCTCGATTTTGTCCATATTCTGACTTAAAAACACCATGGTCTGCAACCAAGTATTTTTGTTATGAATGGATACTTCGTTCAGCTCCGTATAGATTCTGGAAATCTCTTTTTGGTTTTCCAATAAATGATATTCCTCAAAAATGGCTTCTGGCCAGTAATCCTCCAATAAAATGGATTTTAATGAGATTAGCTTTTCCCATACCAAGATCCTTTGTTCGAGGTCACCCTCAACGTCAATCGATACCATGGCCTTCTTTAAGTCAAAAGTGAATTTGAAGGACAGTCCCTTTATTTTGGTTTTATAGAGTACCCATTTTTTTGGATAGGATTTACCAAAGGAAATCCAGAATTCTTCCCTGAGTTTACGTGATTCCTCCTTGCTGAACATTAAATAAAATAAGCTATGGTTATTCCAAGTACAATGACCACTAGTTTCCTTAGGTTGAATTTGTGTCCTTCTGAACTTTCAAAGAGGATTACTGTTGAAATATGGAGCAATACCCCAATAACTATGGCATTTATGAATACAAGGTGGTCCAAAATAAAACCAAAGGAACGGGAAAGATAGGTCCCTAAGGGAGTCATTATCGAGAATAGGACGATAAATAACGCTGCCGTAATTGTCTTCATTTTGGTGCTCAACAAAAAAAGGCTCAAAATAACGGCAATGGCAATTTTATGGATCAGGATGCCATAGATAATACTGTTGCTTTCAGAAATGGGTACACCTTCCAATAAAGAATGAATGGACAAACTCCCGAACAATAGCCATGGAAAGTTGGTGTCCGTTTTGGACAAGTGTACATGACCATGTTCCGCCCCCTTGGAAAAGAATTCCAAAAAAATCTGAAGTAATATCCCCAACATGATATAAATTCCAATGCTTTTGGTATTGGAATGTTCGTACACCTCGGGTAATAATTCAAAAAAGGTCAGTGCCAATAAAAATGCCCCGCTAAAGGCCAGTAACAGTCTAAAATGTTCCTTTTTTTTGGGTTTTGTCAAGAAAACAAAAACAAAACTTAGCAGTACGCCAAGCATTGGCAGAATATAAATCATGTAAAGCAGGGTTTGTGGCCTAATTGGGCGTTGCAAATCTTTGCTACATCAAAATTAACGTATTTTTGTTGTATGCTAAACAATGGGTATGGGGAATAATTTTAGGATGATTGCCAAAACTCTTTTTGGGTTTGAGGAAATACTTGCCAAGGAACTTAGAAACCTAGGTGCAGGGAATGTGGAAGTTGGTGTGCGGAGTGTTGCCTTTGACGGCGATACAGGATTTATGTACAAGGCCAATCTTTGCTTGCGCACCGCCATTAAAATAATTAAGCCTATAAGCTCCTTTCACGTATCCGGTGAAGATGATCTATATAAGAAAGTTTTTCGGATGGATTGGGCCGAATATTTATCGGTAGACGATACGTTTGCCATTGATGCGACGGTCTTTTCAGATAATTTCACCCATTCGCTGTACGTTTCCCAAAAGACCAAAGACGCCATTGCCGATAAATTCCGTGAAACTGATGGCAAACGTCCCAATGTGGATGTCAAGAATCCCGATTTAAGAATCAACATCCACATCCATCAAGACCAATGCAACGTTTCCTTGGATAGCTCAGGTGCCTCCTTACACCATAGGGGATATAGGACGGCGACCAACATTGCTCCCATTAACGAGGTTTTGGCTGCCGGTCTTCTATTGCTGAGCGGATGGGATGGCCAATGCGATTTTATGGATCCCATGTGTGGTAGCGGTACAATGCTAACGGAGGCTGCCATGATTGCCTGTAATATCCCGGCGAATATCAATAGAAATGGTTTTGCTTTTGAAAAATGGCCCGATTTCGATTCTCAGCTTTATGAAAAAATTATCGAGGCAAGTCTCAAAAAGACCAGGGAATTCCATCATAAAATCATCGGAATGGATAAAGCTCCCTCAGCAGTAAGAAAGGCCATCGACAATATTGAAAATGCAAATCTATCGGATTATATAGAGGTAAAAAGGGACAATTTTTTTAAGACGGAAAAGGAGACGGAAGGACCCTTGCACATGTGTTTCAATCCGCCGTACGGCGAACGTTTGGACATCGACATGCAAAACTTTTATGCCTCCATTGGTGATACCTTAAAACAGGGATATCCCGGCACCAACTCATGGATGATTACTTCAAATCTGGATGCCCTGAAATTTGTTGGGCTAAGACCCTCTCGCAAAATAAAGGTATTCAACAGTCATTTGGAGTCCCGTTTGGTACATTATGAAATGTATGAGGGAAGTAAAAAGGCCAAATACCAGAGAACCACGGAAAACTAAGATATGGGATTTAAACAAAAAGCACTATTGTATAATTTTTTTGCATTTGCAGCGGTTTTTCTTCTACTGCGATTTGGCCTCCCATATGTACTGGCAATTAATCCTTTGTACGTTTCATTAGTTTCGGCGGTGCTTGCGATGATCTTGGCCCCTAAATTTGCGGTAGCCCGCGTTGATGGTTCCGAAAAATTGATGATGAAATGGATTTTTTTTAAGGGTTTTAAGGAATTGTAATTACTGCTCCGTCTCCAATTCTTTGGGCTGTTTTTTCTTTTTATAGAGGGGTAGGAAGTAGGATATGGAATAATTGTACCCAACTCCAAACCGGGTACCGTCCGTGACCTTGTTGAAACCTGGAATCCAAAGATTGGGAAAGCGGTCGTCTCCACCGTCAGAATTGGAAACCAAAATTCCCAATCGAACACTTGCCCCCAAAAATATATTTGCGAACAATTCTACCTTGGTGCCAAAGAGTGCTTCTACCCATACGGCCGACCTGCCTGAAAACTCCTCCGCAATGTTGGAGCCCTCCGCAAAATCATCGGGATTCCAATATCTATTGGAACTGAAATATTGATAATTGTTCAAGGTCTGACTGAAACTACTAAAAGCCAATCGGCCCCCATAATAGAGTAAATTTTGCTCACCGTACCAGTTTTCATAGGTATTGTTGTCGAATCCTAATTTGAGATAACTTCCGGTCGTAGTAAAATTGTATAGGTCTTCCTGTTTGGTTTTATCTTCAGTACCCAGTTCAGCGGCTAGGTACAGTTTTTCCGTGAGTCTATAATCGGCCACAATTTCAAACCCGGTATAGTTCTCGTCCAAAGTGCTAATCAAGGGCCTACTAAGGTCGATTCCCGCACGCAGTCCGTAAGCCTGTTTATATTCCACGGTATCCTTGGGCTGTGTATCTATAGGTTTGCTTTGGGCAAAACCAAACATCAGTCCAAAAAATAAGCAAATACTAATGAAATATCTTGACATGGGTGGAATCTGAGTTTGTAATACTGGCCCTAACGATTTCTATATCCAAGATCCAATTGCCGGAACCGGTTTGTAAGTCTGTTGAAAGACTATCATAATTGACCACAAATCCGCAGGCGCGGGATGCAAAGTCCTCTAGGCGCTCATAATTGAAGGTCAGGGTGTCAATGTTTCCGGTTTCTTGGCCACCATCGTTGGAAGCAGAGTTGGAAATAATCAGAAATGTGGTTGCATCCATTTCCGTTCTTAGGGGAATTTGGACGTTGTTCACATTGGACCGATCTGTAAATGTATTTACCGTACTATTTTGGCCTTCGCCCACTATTCGTAACGCTGTGACATTCTTATTCGCCGTGGGGTTGGCCGCATCAAAAAACTCCAGAACAAGAAGCGGTGTATTTCCCTCAACACAAATGTCATCCTTTTCACAGGAAGCCACAAAGACGATACACAATACCGCGAACAACACCCAACTTAACTTCTGCATGCTAATTTTTCTTTTCCAAAAGTACGACATTTTCAACGTGGTGTGTCTGTGGAAACATATCCACGGGCTGAACCTTTGTTACAGTATAAGTGTCTTTCATAAGTTCAAGGTCCCTAGCCTGGGTAGCGCTGTTACAGCTAACATAGACGATACGTGAGGGCGAAATGTTCAGGATTTGCTGCACCACGTCTTTGTGCATACCATCCCTAGGGGGATCGGTAATGATGACATCGGGCGTTCCATTTTTGGCGATAAAACTATCATTGAATACGTTTTTCATATCGCCTACAAAAAAATCCACATTATTGATTTTATTTCGCTCCGCATTCGATTTGGCATCCAGAATAGCATCCGGTACAGATTCTATCCCAATGACTTTTTTTGCTTTTTTGGAAACAAATTGCGCAATGGTCCCAGTACCCGTATACAGGTCGTACACCAGTTCATTTCCTTGAAGTTTGGCGAAATCACGAGTCACTTTGTATAATTCGTAGGCCTGTTCAGAATTAGTCTGGTAAAAGGATTTTGCCGTAATCTTAAAGGAAAGGCCTTCCATTTCTTCAAAAATATGGTCCCTCCCTGTAAAACAACACACCTCCTGATCATAAAGGGTGTCGTTTTGCTTTTCGTTGATTACGTAAAGTAGGGAAGTAATCTCAGGAAATTTTTCCTTTAAGTGATTCAAGAGTAGCTCTCTTTTGGCCTTGTCTTCCTCAAAAAACTGAATCAACACCATTAATTCCCCCGTCGAAGCAGTGCGTACCATCAAGGTACGCAGTAATCCATGTTGATTTCTTGGATTGAAAAAAGTAAGTCCGTTTTCCTGTGCAAATTTTTTGGTTTCCAACCGAATGGCATTGGATGGGTCCTGCTGTAGATGGCATTTTTTTATATCCAGGATTTTGTCCCACATGCCCGGTATATGGAAACCCAGGGCGTTTTTGTTATCGATGTCCTTGTTGGATCGGATTTCATCCATGGTAAGCCACCTACTGTCCGAAAATGAAAACTCCATTTTGTTCCTATAGAAATAGATGTCCTTAGAGCCTAAAATGGGTTGAATTTCAGGAAGGTCCAAATGGCCAATTCGCTTTAGATTGTTCTCAACCTCTTTTTGTTTGTAGTAAAGTTGATGCTCGTAGCCCATATTTTGCCATTTGCATCCGCCACAAACGCCAAAATGTTCGCATTCAGGCTCGACCCTCTTTTCCGAGTGTGAGTGGAACGCAACGGCAGTACCCTCAAAATAGCTTTTTCGCTTCTTATGCGTTTGCACATCCACTACATCGCCCGGTACGGCGTTATCCAAAAATATGATTCTTCCGTCAGGCGCCTTTCCCACGGTTTTTCCTTTCGCACCGGCGTCTACGACCTCTACATTTTCAAAAATGTGTCTACCTCTGTTCTTTCGCATGTGGCAAAAATAATAGGTTTCTTTGGATTGAAGGTTAGGATATGGATAGTATTAACAAGTAGGTGGTACGTGTTCAAAAAAGCTTTAAAATGAATGGGAATATTTGTACTTTTGAAGCTCTACAGGGATGATTTCTCTCCCACGCTGAATTTTCGATCCGATGCCCATCTGAAGTTCGAAAGGATAAAGGTACAGAAGGAATTGCTAAAGTCTTATTTAAAGTAATTTTATCATGTCAGTTTTAGAAAACATCACATCTGAGGATGCAATCGCATTGGAGGATAAGTACGGAGCCCACAATTACCACCCATTACCTGTAGTTTTGAGCAGGGGAGAGGGTGTGTACGTTTGGGATGTGGAAGGAAGAAAATACTATGATTTTCTTTCGGCCTATTCAGCTGTAAATCAAGGGCATTGTCACCCCAAGATTGTAGGGGCCATGATGGAGCAAGCCCAAACCTTGACGCTCACTTCCAGGGCATTTTATAACGACAAGTTGGGTGCGTTCGAAAAATATGCTACCCGAACTTTCGGTTTTGATAAACTTTTACCCATGAACACTGGGGCCGAAGCCGTTGAGACGGCTATTAAAATTTGCCGAAAGTGGGCGTATGAGAAGAAAAATATCCCAGAAGACGATGCGGAAATCATTGTCTGTGAAAATAATTTTCATGGCAGGACTACAACGATAATCTCTTTTTCCAACGATCCAGTGGCACGAAAAAACTTCGGGCCGTATACGAAGGGGTTTATAAAAATCGAATACGACAACCTCCATGCCTTGGAGGAAGCCTTAAAGAACAATGGCAATGTAGCCGGCTTTTTAGTGGAACCCATACAGGGTGAGGCTGGGGTGTATGTTCCTTCGGAAGACTATTTGAAAAAAGCGAAGGAACTATGCAAAAAGTATAATGTGCTGTTCATTGCGGATGAAGTACAGACGGGCATTGCCCGTACGGGCAGACTTTTGGCCACGTGTGGTAATTGTTCCTGTGCCGATAAGCATTGTAGTGGCACACCAGAGGTAAAACCCGATATTTTAATTTTGGGGAAGGCATTGTCCGGTGGGGCCTATCCCGTTTCTGCTGTATTGGCTAATAACGATATTATGGAGGTCATTAGGCCTGGTAATCATGGAAGTACTTTTGGGGGCAACCCAGTGGCCGCTACCGTGGCCATGGCTGCTCTGGAGGTCATTAAAGAGGAGCGACTGGCTGAAAATGCCCAGGAACTTGGTGAATTGTTCCGTGGAAAACTGAATGAATTCATACCCCATTGCGATTTGGTATCCTCGGTTCGGGGAAAGGGGCTGCTGAACGCTATTTTGATCAATGATACGGAAGATAGTTCCACAGCTTGGGACATCTGCATGGCATTGAAGCAAAATGGTCTGTTGGCAAAACCAACGCATGGGAACATCATCCGATTCGCGCCGCCCTTGGTGATGACCAAGGACCAGCTACTAGATTGTGTGGATATTATTATACGAACCCTATCTCAATTCAAAAAATAAAAAAATCCCCGAGTTGTCTCGGGGATTTTTGTTTAGTTACTTACTTCTGGTTTTAGAAATTTCCAGAAGACATAATAATGGCTACAATCGCTCCAAAATAGATAATCGTAAATATCAAGTAGATCAATGCCAAGCCCAACCCAATATAGGAAAGGATTCTGCCTGTTTTCGCATTTTCGTATCCGCTAAAATAACTATTGTCAACTTCAGATCTGTAGATGTTTTCCGCTTTCTTCGCGTTGCTTAATCCAATGATGCTAAAAATAGCACCAAAAGGGCCACAACAAAAAATCGTTAAAACAATGGACAAAATGCCGAAGGTTAAGGCATTACTGGCTCCTGGTAGTGGTTGCGTATTCATAATCACTTACTCTTCAATCCCCCATTGTTCCATCATTTCCCTGGATTGCTCCATCATGGCATCCCAACCAACAGTGCTTATTTGATAAATCATGCTGCCTAGATAGTATACACTTAATATGATTCCAATTATGGCCAAGATCTTTCCAATATTAATGGTCTTGTAGTTTGAGTACAGTTCAGGATTTTGTTTATATAATTTCTGGGATTTTAGGGCCAAAACCAAAGCAATGATCGCTGGAATGATGCCAATGCCCAGGCACCAACAGCAAATAATTCCAAAAATGGATAAAACTATAATCGCGGTTTCATTAGGTAATTTTTGTTGTTCCATAATACGTGTTGGTTAGATAAATTTTAGAATATAGTTGATTAAAACGGCTGCACTCGTTACAAACATAAGTGAAAAAGTAATATTCGACTCATGTTTTAATTGAAACCGATTTTTAAAAATAAGAAAAGTGAATAGTGCTATCATGGGGTATATGGCAGGGTACATTTTAAAGGCCGCTACAAATTCTCCTCTAAACAAAAATAACAGGGATCTTTGTAAACCACATCCGGGACAGTCCATACCTAAAAATTGCTTCGTAAAACAGGGAAGCATAAACTTCTCAATGTTAAGAACATATAGTAGTGTGGATAGTTGCATGGTACTCTTTATTCACAAGCTGAAAATTACCACTATTTTTGGGTAAACAAAATAAAAAATGGCTCAATTTGAAATAGGGGATAGGGTAGAGGCAATCGATGATGTTATATCGGGAACCGTGACCCAAATCCATGGCAGCATGGTAACACTCATGACCAAAGATGGTTTTCCCATTCAATTTCAGGATACTGAACTGGTGCTAATTGCCAATGATATTCGAGTAAGCAATTACGAAGTGGCCCAAGTAAAAAAGGAAAAGGAGCTTCCTAAAAAAAGAAATAAAAAAACAATCAAGCCTAAGGAAAGAAATCAACCCACTATGGAAGTGGACCTTCATATCAATCAATTGGTAAAAAACCCAAAATCCTTAAGCAATTTTGAAATGCTGAACTTACAATTGGATACTGCCAAACGGCAATTGGACTTTGCCATTGGAAAACGCATTCAAAAAGTAGTGTTTATCCACGGGGTTGGCGAAGGAGTTTTGAAGGAAGAATTATACTCCCTTTTCAGGAAATATGAAAATGTAAAATATTACGATGCAGATTACCAAAAATATGGATTGGGAGCTACAGAGATTTACATTTATCAGAACTATTAAAAATTAAAGCTTGGTGGTAACGGTACCAAAATCATTGATGCGGAGGTCTGTAATCCTACTTTCATCTTCGGTTACCAAAGAAATACCGCTCAAACGAATGGTATGTTCAAAGGTTTCGGAGTCAATAGCGGATGTAGTTATGAAAACGACCCCATCCTGAGCAACGATTTCCTTGGTGACCACAGGTTCTACAGGTGGCACATCGTCACAGAAATAGTTGGAGGACACCGTGCCCGAGAAAATTCGGTAGACCACGGAACCCGATTCCGTAATGTTCACGGTAATATCCTCCGTAGTAGCCTCGTTTTTTATCGCCCCATTGGGCAATTCAAGAATCAGGGCTTCATCCCCATTGATCTTGAACAGCACATTGGCAGAAGTTACAGAGACCCCACCGCAACTTTGCACGGAATTAATACTATCGAAATCCAAGGTTTCTATTTCCAAATCCCCATCGTCACACGAAAGGAAAAGCGCAATCAGCGTTAAGACAATATACTTTTTCATCCCTCAAATTTAGTTGAATTATTGGATATGGCTTAATCGGCCCAACACCAATTAAGTTTAAATTAACAGTGGGCAACGTTTGGAAGCTTTTATTGAAATAGATTAGTTATGATTTATAGTTTTGCCATATCTGCCACTCGAATCAAGGCATTTTCCTTTATTTAAATTATTTTTACGGCTCTATAGAAATTTGATTCAGGAAGTAATGAAACACGTATATCTTGACAATGCCGCTACTACGAGGGTTCGGGACGAAGTAATATCTAAAATGCAGGATGCCCTGGCCAATAATTATGGTAATCCATCCTCTACGCACAGTTACGGTAGAACGGCTAAAACGGCTATTGAAAGTGCCCGTAAAACCATTGCCAAATATATGAATGCGCTACCTTCTGAAATTATATTTACGTCCGGGGGCACGGAGGCGGACAACATGATCATACGAAGTGCCGTGAAAGACTGCGGGGTAAAGACCATTATCACCTCAAAAATTGAACACCATGCCGTCCTGCATACCGTGGAGGAAATGGAACAGTCTGGCCTAGTTGATGTTTTGTACGTTCGTTTGGACCAGGTTGGAAATCCAGATTTGGAACATCTACAGGAACTATTGCAAAAGGACTCGAGCAAAAAACTGGTGAGCCTCATGCATGTAAACAACGAAATTGGAAACTTGTTGGATATTAAACAGGTCGCCAAAATGTGTAAGGAACACGGGGCCTTGTTCCATTCGGATTCCGTGCAGTCCATTGGACACTACGCTTGGGATGTAAAGGAAGTTCCGGTCGATTTTTTGGCGGCCGCGGCGCACAAGTTCCATGGTCCCAAAGGTATTGGCTTTGCGTTTATCCGTAAGAATTCCGGTCTAAAGTGTTTGATATCCGGAGGTTCCCAGGAACGGGGTTTTAGGGCGGGGACGGAATCCTTTCATAACATAGTGGGCCTTGAAGAAGCGTTTGTTTTGGCCTATGACCATCTTGAAAAAGAACAGAAATATGTGAAGGATTTGAAGTCGTACTTCATTGAAAAGGTAAAAAAGGAGATTCCCCAGGCAAAATTCAATGGCCTTTCCGGCAATCTGGAAAAAAGTACCTATACCCTTGCCAATGTTTGTTTGCCAATAACTCCTGAAAAGGGTTTGATGCTCCTTTTTCATTTGGATATTAAGGGAATTGCGTGTTCCAAAGGGAGTGCCTGCCAATCGGGGAGCGATTCCGGTTCCCATGTATTGAATGAAATTCTAAGTGGGGAGGACCTTAAAAGACCATCGTTGCGGTTTTCTTTTTCAAAATATAACACAAAAGAGGAAATTGATTATACCGTAGAGGTCCTAAAGGAATTTACCCAGAAATAGCTCCAGAAACCACTAATCCTTTCTGTCTTTTTTGCGTTCCCTTTCATAAGGGAATTTTCGAATGGCAAGCTTCATCATTCTATCTATAAGATCATCTGTGTTTTTACCTGTCTTCTTGTTTATTTCTTTTTCATACTTCCACAGGAGTTTGCCGGTATCACCGTCGCTGATCTTCATCCCTATTCTGCCATAATTGGCATCTCCTGAGAAATAATCGGTAATGCTAAAATCCGTAGAAACTCCTTTGGACAAGAGCACGTTTAAATCCAGGGTCCCGCTAATGATAGCGTCTACGCCCAAAATCTCGCTCAGTTGTTTTGTAGTAAAAACATCGATATTGCTATAGTCGATTTTGTTTTGTGCAAGAATTGCCTTGGTATCCTTGATGTTTTGGAAGTCGACGGGAAACTTCTTTTTTTTCTTCCGTTTGGAGAAATAGGTTTCAAAA
The DNA here is from genome assembly GCF_003933245.1 of Maribacter algicola. Taxonomy (NCBI): domain Bacteria; kingdom Pseudomonadati; phylum Bacteroidota; class Flavobacteriia; order Flavobacteriales; family Flavobacteriaceae; genus Maribacter; species Maribacter algicola. The sequence goes on along the minus strand of NZ_QUSX01000002.1, from coordinate 1,307,639 downwards.
GCATCCTGAACGGCATAGCCTTCTTTTTCTTCCAAGGTCTTGATATCTTCTTCCGATGCGTTGTCCTTCAAATCCAAATTGGTGAGAAAAGGTAGTATGGCCAATACTTTGTGGTCGTCGCTCATTTCATCGAAGCGAGGGTTTTCATAGATGTTTTTTTGGGCATGTATGGTAATGGCACAAAAAAGGAAAAAATAAAATATGATTTTCTGCATTTTTCTATATCACAATCGCATTTGTACTCTCAGATTTAAAACTCTGGATGTAAGATAGTTGGGTATTGCAAACTCAGTTTTGCTATCCACGTCCCTCACCCACGTATTGGTTATCGAGTTTTGATTGTTGAACATATTGAATATTTCAAAACCGACACTTAAATTCTTGAAAGCATGTAACCAATTACTTTCGGGATAGTTCTTACTCTTATCGGCAAAAATATAGGAAATTCCTAAATCGGCACGTTTATAATCTCTTAATCTATTCTGAAAAATATAAGGATCGGCGTAACTAGGGGACCCTCCCGGTACTCCAGTAGCGTACACCAGATTCAAATACATTTTCAACTCTGGCATATTGGGAATGTAGTCTTGGAATAAAATACCCATTTTCAACCTTTGATCGGTCGGCCTGGAAATATAGCCACGGTTATTTCTATTTTCCTTTGTTTCCATATAGCCCAAGCTTACCCAAGATTCTGTTCCTGGGACAAAGGCCCCGTTAAGTCGAAGTTCAGCCCCGTATACGTAAGCCTCGGCATTGTTATTGGCACTGTATCTTATTCGTACATCCTCTAGTGTATAGGGATTTACCTGTGTCAGTTTTTTATAATACCCTTCACTTGTTAAGGAAAATGGGCGATTCCAAAGTAGGAAACTATACTCGTTACCTGCTACGATGTGAAGGGATTTTTGGGCCTCCACATTAGGGTTTATAGTACCTGTACTATCCCTTAGTTCCCTGTAAAAAGGGGGTTGCTGGTAGATGCCTGCTGCAATTCTGAACAACATGTCGCGCTTCCAGTTGGGCTTTAAGGCAATTTGAATCCTGGGACTCAGTGTCATATGCGATACTTTTTCCACATTCCTTCCACTGACCGTCCAGTAGTGGGCCCTAATTCCTAGATTGTAGTACAGAACGTTCGACTTCCAATCCGTTTGGGCTCCCATTTGAAGAAATCCAGAAAATCTATTGGTCTTAACGAAATTCAGGGCATTTATACTTTGATAGGCCTCTAAGGGAGCTATAAAGGGTTCTTCGGGTTGGTTGTTTGCAAAAGGCGTGCCTGGCGGCCTAACCGAAAATCCCAAAGAATCTATAAATTCAGATTCCCGAAGTTGGTCCCTGATATCCTCATGTGTATACTTTAAGCCCCATTCCATCCTCACTTTGTTTTTTTGGTAGATGCCTCTATGGGAAAAATTAAATATGAGTGCGTCCAAATCGTTCCGGGCCCTATTGAACTGTGAACCCACTCCGCGGCTATTGGTTGGTTGTCCAAATTCATCGCTTCCCAGGTTACTATCAACTTCTCCTAGCCTGTAGCTCGCTATTATATCAGAATATTCTTCCTCTGTGGTATGATACATGGATGCGATGATCTTTAAGGCGGTATTATCGTTCAAATAGTAATTTCCCTTGATGGCTCCCAAGGCGGTCGCAAAACGATTGTTTTCCCTTCCCTCGTAAAAAACGGTCAATGCCTTAGGGTCCGTTATGGTCCCAAAGTTCGTCTGTCTTTGTCTCGGTTCATTTTTATAATTGTTGACCGATAGATTTCCCAAGAAGTTTAGGTTGAATTTGTTGGAAACCTGATAGGTTACAAAACTTTGAAAATCTGTAAAGGTGGGCTGTAGACTGCCCTGTGTCTGTAGACTGTTCAGCAATAGGGCATTATTGCGATAGCGAAAGCCCGATGTTGAGCTCAACCGTTTTTTCTTGGAGCGCGTATCCATAGCCACACTGGCACCCAAAAAACTAAAATCCCCCATAATGTTAAAACTTGTTGGTATTTTGTATTTGATATCCAATACCGAGGATAGTTTGTCACCATATTTTGCTTGAAACCCCCCCGGTGAAAACATGACATCCTGAACAAGGTCACTATTGACAAAACTAAGCCCCTCCTGTTGCGCGGAACGGACCATAAAAGGCCTATATACCTCAATTTCATTGATATAGACCAAATTCTCGTCATAATTTCCACCGCGCACGGAATATTGGGTGCTCAATTCGTTGTTGGAGGTTACGCCAGGTAATAGCTTTAGAACGTTTTCAACACCGGCATTTGCTCCCGGTATCTTTCGGATTTTTTCGGGAGAAATGGAAAGTATTTCATTAGGTTCCCTATTTCCATTGGCCGTAACGGTAACTTCATCTACTTGAAGTGCATCGGTTTTTAAAACCGGGTGAAATTCATAAGTTTCGTTGGTGTTCAACAGTAAATTTTCCAGAATGACCTTTTGATGGCCAATATGCGCAAAGGTGATGGTCATTTCAACATCGGAAACCAGTTCCATAAGATAAAAGCCCGTTTCATCTGAAAATATCCTTGTTGTGCCAGAACTAATTTCAGTGTTGGGAAGGGGATTGTTTTCCTCATCCAGCACAATTCCCGTTATAGAGGCAGTTTGGGCAGTCCCAATAAGGCATAAAAGCAGTATTGGGACGAAAATGATGTTCCTAAGCTTCAAAGACTTTAGTTTCTATAAAAAGGTGTGGACAAGGTACTTTTATTGCCCACATTATCAGTAACGTTAACTTCAAGGACACATTGCTTTTTATCCAAAATCTTATCGTCGAAATTATAGGTAAGCGTATTTGTTTTTGGTTCATATTCCATCAAAATCCATTCGCCGTTCAGTGTGGCGGAATAGCTGTCCACCCCGCTGAGGTCGTCTGAAATATGGACACTAAGATATCTGTAATTGTTCAGCCATTGTTTTTCCTTGAAGTTTTTTGTTCGTATGGTAGGTGGAACGGTATCCTTTGCCAAGGTATAGGTGCCAAGGTCTCTTGTCCTGGCCGTAAATGTATTTCCTCGTTTATAGGTATTTAAATACCTAGGGTTTAATCTATCGTCCAACCTGGCAATGAACGTCTGCTTCCTTTCTTCTTCTGAATAGCGCTCCACATCAAATGTGATGGTAAAATTACGATGGGCTGGTACCGTATTTCTATGGATGGTAACGGTATCCCGACCTTTTTTTAAATCGATATAAAAGTCCTCATAAAAAGTATTTTCAGGAAAGAAAACCTTTGCCCCGCCCAAATCAAAGTTATTGGGCTTTTTTGCGATTACATAGTAATCTGTCCTATCATCCTCTTTGTCAATTTTGATTTCTTCCTTTTTTCCCTCCACAGGGATATTCAGGATAACCTTGTTACCTTTAAAATCTGACACCTTTAATTGCAGGTTGTAGCTTAGTCCTTCGCTTACATCAATGATGCCGTTGTTGTAAACTTCCTCGTATATACTCAGGTAATTTCCTGGGGATTTGAACAATTTCTGGATGCGCTCCCTATATCTTCCAAGATAATCATAGTCGATAAGCGTATTGATATACCGGGTCTCCCCAAAAGAAAACGATTCAAAATCATAGGAGCAATATGTTTTTCCGTTTACCGAAAGTGACACAGCGTAGACCCCATTCTTGTTTGCGGCCATGTCCAGACGATCAAAACCTACAAAACCGATACCTATTTTTCCCAAGGCATTTACTGTGCTCGCTAGATATGTGCCATCCGGTTGCCGACTAAAATTGACCTGTACCCTTTCCCTACTTTGGTTCACTTGGGAGTTTCCGGAAAGTGGGTAAACAAAAAGCTTTTCCAAGGTAGGATTTGTAGCATCCGGGATATCTATACCATATAGCATGGGATTGGTTGGTTTTTCTGAAATGCTGCTGCGTATTTCAAAATGCAGGTGCGGGCCTGCGGAGCCCCCGGTATTTCCGCTATAGGCTATTAGCTCTCCTTTCTCGATCTTTAGTTCTCCATAATCCGGAAAGGTCTCCACTTCATAGGATTTCTTTTCATATTGAAGCTTTTTTACATATTCCTCAATTTTTGGGGAAAACTTCTGTAAGTGACCGTAAACGGATGTATATCCATTGGGATGGGCAATGTACAGTACTTTGCCATAGCCCCATAATGAAACCTTAATCCTAGTAATTGTGCCTTCTGCGATTCCGTAAACGGGAAGTCCTTCGCGTTGCTGGGTCTTAATGTCGATACCTCCATGAAAATGATTGGAGCGAAGTTCGCCAAACGTGCCTGCCAGTATGAGTGGAACATCTAGTGGAGACCTAAAGGCATCCTGGGGATAGTTCTCCTGACAATAACCAAATAATGAAAATAATAGGATGAGTCCAAGGGTAAATCTTTTCATAGGAACGCTAAGTTGTTACGAAAATAAATAATAGGCTTCAATTGAGGAAAGTTGTAGGGGCCAAAAATATACAAGTCGTGGTATCACTACTGTTTAGGGATGTTGGTGATGTACCTAAAAGATTATTTTTAAAAAGTATTGCTAAGTCTATAAACGAATGTTAACTTTGTGTAAATCGCATCGAATTTTTGTATGGGCGAATTAATTCAAATCGTTGATTCCTTAGAGAATAAAATTAGCAAGTTGCTCCATAGAATGGAGGTTTTGGACAAGGCTAATAAGACGTTGGAGAATGAATTAAAACATATAAGATCCAATCAGGAGAACGCACAGAAAACAGTGTCTGAATGGGAGGAGAAATATAATTCGCTCAAACTAGCAAATTCAATGCTTGGCAGTAATACAAACAAAACAGAAGCTAAGCTTAAAATAAATACATTGATAAGGGAGTTGGATTATTGTATAGCCCAACTGTCGGAATAATGTAATATAGTATGTCTGAAAAGCTCAAAATAAAACTCTCCATTGCGGATAGGGTCTACCCATTGACCATAGACCCTAGTCAGGAAGAGGGTTTGAGAAGGGCGGCCAAAAATATTGAACAATTGGCCAAAAAGTTTGAGCAGAACTATGCCGTGCGCGATAAGCAGGATGTATTGGCCATGTGTGCCTTGCAGTTTGCCTCAAAAATTGAGCAGAAGGGAATAGAACAGACAAAGGGAACCGAGGAAGCGGAGGAGCGCTTAAAGGCGCTTGCGGAATTGGTGAACCTACAGCTTGCATCAAAATAAAGACGTTCTTTTAAATACATTAAGTTACTGCCCACATTGGTAATACCTTTTGACGAACTCAACATTAATTAAGTTAAAAAGGGTGAGTTTAGGTTGTAAAAGCAAGCCTTACTAGTATAAGGATCCTTGATCAGCCTGTTAGCCCTAAACCTGTTTATCGGAGTTTGTACAAAACTTCTCCAATGTGGGCTTTTTTTTAAATATAAAACTATGGATAGTACAATGATTATAATAGCTGGTATTGTTGGTTTGGCCATTGGTTTTGCCGTTGCCAAGTTTATGGAAAAGGGCAAGGCTTCCAAGACCATAGCAAACGCCAGGAAGGATGCGGCCCAAATTTTAAAGGAGGCAAAGATAGAGGGTGAAAACATTAAAAAGGACAAAATACTCCAGGCAAAGGAGAAATTCCTTGAGCTTAAAGCGGAACATGAGAAGGTGATTATCGGCAAGGACAAGAAAATAGGCGAGGCCGAGAAAAGGACGCGAGACAAGGAGTCACAAGTTAGTAGCGAGCTTGCCAAGAATAAACAGTTGAATTCCCAATTGGAAAATAAGATCAAGGAAGTGGAGCATACCAAGGAGTTCTTTGAAAAGAAGCAGGCAGAGGTAGATAAGCTACACAAAAGCCAGGTCCAGCAATTGGAGGTCATTTCCGGCCTTTCTGCAGATGAGGCAAAAAGCCAATTGATAGCAAGCCTAAGGGATACGGCCAAGTCTGATGCCATGGGTTATATACAGACCACTTTGGAAGAAGCCAAGCTTACGGCACAACAGGAGGCGAGAAAAATTGTTATCAATACCATCCAAAGAATCGGTACCGAGGAAGCTGTGGAGAACTGCGTGTCTGTTTTCAATATAGAGTCTGATGATGTTAAAGGTCGTATAATAGGTAGGGAAGGAAGAAACATTAGAGCGTTGGAATCCGCTACAGGTGTTGAAATTATTGTAGATGACACGCCAGAGGCCATTATTTTATCTTGTTTTGATTCGGTAAGGAGAGAGGTTGCCAGATTGTCCTTACATAAGTTGGTGACCGATGGAAGAATACATCCTGCGAGGATCGAGGAGGTCGTTAAAAAGACAGAAAAGCAAATAGAGGCCGAAATCATTGAAATAGGTAAACGAACCGTTATAGATCTGGGCATCCACGGACTACACCCAGAATTGATCAAAGCGGTAGGTAGAATGAAATATAGGTCTTCTTACGGTCAAAACTTGTTGCAGCATTCACGTGAGGTCGCCAAACTGTGTGGTGTTATGGCTTCGGAATTGGGCCTTAATGCCAAAATTGCCAAAAGAGCGGGTTTACTGCACGATATTGGAAAGGTTCCCAACACAGAGGCGGAGATGGAAACCCCACACGCAATATTGGGCATGCAATGGGCGGAGAAATATGGTGAAAAACCAGAAGTTTGTAACGCCATTGGAGCCCACCATGATGAAATTGAAATGAAGACCCTAATTTCACCTATTGTACAAGTTTGTGATGCCATTAGCGGTGCACGTCCCGGTGCAAGAAGGCAGGTATTGGATTCTTATATTCAACGTCTGAAGGACCTGGAAGAGATAGCCTTTGGTTTTGGAGGTGTTCAAAAGGCATACGCCATCCAGGCCGGTAGGGAGTTAAGGGTGATCGTGGAAAGCGAAAAGGTCAGCGATGAGAAGGCCGCGCAACTATCCTTTGAGATATCCCAAAAAATACAAACGGACATGACCTATCCAGGACAGGTAAAGGTTACGGTAATTAGGGAAACCAGAGCTGTAAACGTTGCGAAATAAATATGTTAAGGGGGCTTTTAAGAGCCCCCTTTTTAATTTTGAGATTCCTTATTGATCCATAGCAATAGTAAATTTTTTTCTCCTATTGTGAGGACGTTATTTTTTCCTTTGGGCATCTTGTTTTTTACGAAGACCTGCTCATTAATTTTGGGTATTAGACCGTTCATATTGTCCATTGTAAAATGATCAAGCCTTTTCCTTGTGATATGGCAGAAATTGCATTTAGAATCCAAAACGGCAAAGGCCTTATTTTGAATGGAATCCTGCGGTTCAACCGACTTGAGTAATTGCGAGGGTCTGTTTAGAGCATCAAAACTAAAATGTATTCGGTCGTTGTAGAAAAAGAGAACCCAAATTAACAATGGAAGAATAAAAACCTTGCTTTTGACCATTAGGTATAATTCTAAAAATGGAAAAAATCCTTAAGTCCATCCAAAATACTCTGAACGGCATACGATGCTAAAATAAGCCCCATAATCTTACTGATCACCGTGATGCCATATTCGCCAATTCTTTTTTGCACCATGTTGGCCGCAAGCAACAACAAACAGGTCAGTAATATGACTACCAAGACCAAAATGGTAGTAATTACCTGTTGTTCAAGACTGTATTTATGATTGTCGGTCATCAAAACGACGGCCATTATTGCACCTGGGGAAGCGATGCTGGGAATCGCAACTGGGAAGATGGTAACATGTTTGTAATCCGAGATTAAATGTTTTTCCGATTCTGGTTTTCCATCTCCAAAAATCATGGTCAATGCGAAAAGGAATAGAATTACTCCGCCAGAAACTTGAAAAGCGTCCAAAGAAATCTCCATTCCCTCTAGAATAAGTTGGCCAATCACAATAAAAAACAATAAAATGATGAACGCCACAAAAGATGCTCTTATGGCAATCTTTCTTTTGTGGAACCTATCAAAATGTTTGGTGGCTTCCAAATATACAGGAACCGAACCAACTGGGTCGATTACGGCGATAAGAAAAAGAATGGTAGTAACTATTTCTTTCAATTTATTTTATTTGATGTCCTTGCGTGGTAAACGATAATCCCTGTTGGCCATAGGTGGAAATCATTACTGCCTCAAAAATAGGGGGTGCGCTTTGAGGTTCAATAGCCCATTCGAAAATAAAATTTGCTCCCGTACCTCCTTGTCTGTCAAATTCCGCAATCACTATTTCCAAGGTTTCCAATTCGGAAATTTCTATTGGCTTTTCAATATAGGAGTGTATTCTGTTTCCTTTCGTATCAAAATAATCCGCCTTTAGTAGATATAGTTTCCTGGCTGCATTTATATTTCGCATGCTAACCGTAGCGGTCAAATCGATGGAGGTGTGTTCCGTGTAACTATATATTTGGGAATAAACGGATAGATAGCTTTTGCCAGTAATCAATGAATCCCTTTGGTCCAGATTTACCTCTTTGTTGCTCCAATCTATTTTGGACAATGGTCCCTCCGTTCTTTCCTTTCCAGAATTACAGCCTATCATTCCAAGGGCAAATAGTACCATTAAAGGGTAAATTAAAGTACATTTCATACTCCTGTTTTTTTGGGGAATAGTGAGTGGAAGTTAGGGAAAAAGTTAAATTAAAAGGAGGTTTTTATTTACTCCTCCTTAGGAAAATCACTTTCTTCTTCCGCATCCTTTTCTAGGTTGTTCCTCAAAATATTCAATTTTTTAAGCTTTGTTTTCCAGGAATCCAGGGCTTCTTTGTGTTTTTCTACCCTGTTTATTACATCTTGAACCAAAGGATTGTTTTCAGAATCATCAGAGAAAAATTGGAGATTATTTTCTAGCTGTCTTATTTCATTTTTACTATCCTCGATTTTTTTCTTGATGAAGCTTCGTTCCTTCTGAATGGCCAGTTCTTGATTGTCGTCCTCCTTGAGCTTTTGGATTTTGTTACCGTACTTTAGCAATTCCGATTCTTGGGGGCTTACATTCAATTTGGTGAATAGCGCATCGATTATTTTATTGAACTTTTGATTGATAATTTTTTGTTTAAAGGGGACATGGCCAATTACCTTCCATGCATCCAGCATTTTTTGGATTTCCTTAATATCATTTTCCTTTTTACCGCTTAGCTTAAATTCTTTAAGATTCTTGAGAATGGCTTCTTTTTTGTCAAGGTTCTCCAATTCTTCCTTATAGGAGTCATTCTTGGAAGCATGTAATCTATCAAAATAATGGTTACAGGCGTTCTTGAAATCTTTCCAAAGTTTATCCGAATATTTTCTGGGCACATGCCCAATTTTTTTCCATTCGCCTTGAATACGCTTCATTTCATTTGTGGCCGTCTCAAAATCCTCGCTATCCTTTAAGGAAACCGCTATATCCAATAAGGCCCTCTTCTTATCTAGATTGTCTTGTTGGTCCTTCTTAAGGTTTTTATAAAAGGCGTTTTTGTTTCTGTTAAAGGATCGTACGGCGTTCTTAAAGGTGCTCCACGTCTTTTCATTGTCTTTTTGAGGCACTTTTCCTGCCTTAAAAAAAAGATCCCTTAATTCCTCCAAATGCTTGATCTGCTTTTGGATGCCCCCATGGTTATTGGATACGTTTTCGGAAAGTTTTAGTATTTCCTGTATAATTTCATTTTTCCTTTCAAGGTTCTTTTCACTGAGTTTGTCCAGCTCTTTGAAGTATTCCTGTCTTCTTTCATGTATGACCTTGGTAGCGCCACTGAATCGGTCCCATACGTCTTCCCTGTGTTCTTTTCCAACAGGACCAATATCCTCTTTCCAGATTTTATGAAGCACTTGAAGCTCCCTAAAGGCCTTGTTCAAGTCGGGCTCAACGGCTAGTGCCTCGGCGCGCTCCACAATCTTCAATTTTTCTTCCAGATTGTGTTTAAAGTCTAGATCTCTAAGCTCCCGATTTAGGTGTAGAAAATCATAAAATATTTCAATATGGTGGTGATAGGTACGCCAGACATTGTTGTATTCCGCCCTAGGAACGGGACCTGCATTACGCCATTTTTCCTGAATCTCCTTAAAGGTCTTGTAGGTAGTGTTCATATCTTCGTCCACGTTCACAAGCCCTTTCAGGTTTTCTATAAGCTCCAATCGATACGCCAAATTCTCATTATGGTTTTTCTCGAGGTTCTTATAATACTGATTTCTTTTTTCCTTGTAATCCGTATAGACCTCATTGAACTGTCGCTTGGTGACGGAATTGTATTTAAAGTCGATTTCATTACCTCCATTGGCCACGAAATCTTCCTTTTTTTGCTCGATAAAATCCTGAAACTTTAGATTGAACTCATCCTTAATGGAATCCACGTGCTTTCTAATGGCCTGGACCTTTTCATTCCGTACCAGTTTTTGAAGCTCGCCAACGAGATTTTCCATGGACATGGAGTGGTAATCCAATAATGGAATTTCATGTCTCTTTTGGTTTTCCGTATCCTCGGCATCCTCTGCATTACTTTCATCGATTTCATCTAGGACATCGACTTCCTTTACCGGTTCCATGCTTACTTTTACCGGTTCCGTACTTTCTTTTTCAGCACTTTCTTTTACTTCCCCAACAACGGACTCATCCTGAACGGATTCCTCCGGGTTTGTGATTTCGGTTTTTTCCTCGGCTACGTTTTCTTCGGTTGCTTTTTTCTCGTTTTCTTCAGACATCATGGAAAATTAGGTGTCCACAAGATAGTGACAACCTATATAACTGCAAAGTTTATGAGATTTCTTTTTGTTGGTCTAGAGGACGCTCATTTCTTTAAAAAACGGTAAAAGTCCCAATAGGAGTTGGGCTATAGAAATTTCTGATACAGCACCAGGATACTATTCGTTCCAGATTTCCCAGGCCCTTTCCGCCTGTAGCTCCAACATACTTAAACCGTTCAAAATACTGGCGCCCTTGGCCTCTCCCAAGTTTAAAAATTCTGTTTTTACCGGATTGTATATCAAATCGAACAAAAGGTGTTGGGGGCCTAAAAATTCATAGGGTATGGCGGGTTTATCCTCTACATTGGGGAATGTACCCAATGGAGTACAGTTTATGATCAACAAATGGTCATTTACAATTGCTTCCGATAGTTTTTCGTAGGTAAGCCCACCAGATTTAGAGGTTCTGGAAACGAATGAAAAATCAATGCTCAATTTTTCGAGGACAAAGGCAATGGCTTTGGATGCGCCACCAGTTCCCAAGATTAGGGCTTTCGTATGATAGGTTTTTAAAAAGGGCTCCAAGGATTTTTGAAAACCATAAGCATCGGTATTGTAGCCCTTTAAATGACCCTCTTCTATTTTTATGGTGTTAACTGCACCGATTTGAGCCGCTGAAGCATCAAGTTCATCTAAAAATGGGATTACCTCCTGTTTGTAGGGAATGGTAACGTTTAAGCCGATGAGGTTTTCGATATTGGAAATAACCGACGTAAATTCATCAATGGATTGGATATCAAAGTTTTCATACCGATGGTTTTCCAGACCAAGCGCTTTAAATTTCTTGGCAAAATAGCCTCTTGAGAAGGAGTAGGAGATATTTCTACCAATCAAACCGAACCTACGCAAACCGTTTCCTGTTTTTTCCATACCAATCCAAAAGTAATAAAATACTAATACCCAGAATTATAAAGAAGAAGGCCCACCAAGTTTCGGACAATCCAACATCTGGAAGATAGCGTTCATAGTTTATTATTATCTCCTTTCCATTGGAGTCCAAAAGGATGTTTCCCTCTGCATCCTCCTTAAAAATTGTTTTTTTCCAAGGCCATACAACGCCCAAGGACCCAGTTATGAACCCTAGGATGACCGCCGTAGAAATGTGTTTATAATGTTTGAGCACATAGCTGAGAATATGGGACAGTGTCACCAAACCTGTAGCGGAACCTAAGGTGAACACGGCCAGGATTTTTAGTGTCCTCAGGCGTTCCGCATTGGAGACGAAACTAAAATCCCCCACAAATATTTCGGAAAAAGTATCATAGAGCGCGTTCACGGAATCTACCAAGAGCAGTACATAATTCCCGAGCAAAATAAGAATGAACGAGCCAGATAATCCGGGAAGCGTCATGCCGGAAACACTGATCATTCCACAAAAGAAAATAAAAAATAGGTTGTCATTTTCCTTTGCCGGACTTAAAAAGCTAATGGCGACCCCTACAACCAGTCCAAAAAGAGCAGCGGAAACCGTCTTTTTCGTCCAATGGCCAAAGTCCTTGCCTATATAATAAATAGAGCCTACGATCATCCCAAAGAAAGCGGCCCAAACATAAAGTTCCTTTTTCACCAGAAAATAATCGAGTACCTTGGAAACGCTGAAGTAGCTTACCAACATCCCAAAAATCAATAAAGTGAGAAATGGGCCGTTGATATATCTATAAAAGCTTTTGAAACGGCCACTTATCAATAGTTTAAAGGCCTTTATGTTTACTTTTTGAAGTGAGTATATGAATTCTTCGTAAAAACCGGCTACAAAGGCCACAATGCCACCTGAAACTCCAGGTACCTTGTTGGCAGCGCCCATACATAGCCCTTTGACCACTAAAAATAGTTTATCCAGTAAAGTTCTAGTATCGTTCATTTGGGACCTCACTTACTTTTTGGAAGCTGTTCTTTCCAAGATAAAAATAAGGGAAAAACCTATGAGGGCTGCAATGATGGCATATAATATTTGAGGGTCTCCATCATAATTCAAGGGAGATGTATTCGTATCTATTACAACCGTTTTATTTCCAAATACCTTGGTTTCCAAGATGCGTTTCCAAGGCCATATTTTATTGAGCGATCCCAGAATAAAACCGGTAAGTATGGCCAACGTAATGTTCTTATAGTGGGTGAACATCCATTTTAACAATCGGGCGAAACTTAAAAGTCCAAAAACAGCGCCTAGAGCAACCGTTATAATTACCGCAAAATCCCTGCTGTGGACCGCATCCAATATGGTTTTGTACGATCCTAAAAGCACCAGAATAAAGGCCCCGGAGATTCCGGGCAATATCATGGCGCAAACGGCCAATGCCCCAGAAATAAAGAGATACGGAAGGCTTTCAATATTGTCGCTGGGTGGAAGAGTGGTAATGTAAAAGGCCACCAAGGCTCCCATAATCAAAGAAAAGACGATTCCCAAATTCCATTGTTTGATTTCCTTGCCTACAAAAAAGACACTGGCCAACACCAACCCAAAAAAGAAGGACCAAAGCAACACCGGCTGGTTATCCAACAACCAACTTACCAAAGTGGCCAAAGAAAAGAGGCTTATAAAAATACCGGTAAAAAGTGCGAGTAGAAAATTTCCATTGACAATCTTCCAAACAGATTTAAAACCATTGGTTCTCCAGGTTTTCAATAGTCCAAGATTGATGTTGTTGATAGCTGTGATCAGTTCTTCGTAAATTCCTGATATAAACGCGATCGTACCTCCTGAAACGCCGGGCACAACATCAGCGGCACCCATGGCCATTCCTTTGAGTGTGATAAATACATACTCTAAAAAATTTCTATTTCCCATACATCTTTGGAGTGAAACTTCAAGAAGCTTTTTTGTAGTTTGCTAAAATAGTATTAATCCATTCGGAATTGCTGTATTGGGGAAATTGTTTGTTAAAAAGATGAAGTTGTTTGCGTTTTTTATCCAGTTTTAAGGCATCCAAAAGGCAGATTCTGGCGTTGATGAAATCCTTTTGAATCAAATTGAACCCAACAGATTTATAGATTATCTTAAGATTTTTTGGATAAAATTCCCGCCCTTGTGAGAGAATTTGTAAGGCGGACAAGGTGTCGCCATTAAAATGGGCAACATCGGCCCACTTTAACCATGTTTCCAATTCATAGTTTCCTAAATCCACCACTTGTTTGTAGGCGAAATCGGCTTGGTCATAATTCTCTAAGGCAAAATTGATGTTGGCACATTTTTTCCAATACAGTGGGTTTTCCCCATCAATGTTCAATGCCTTGTTTATATAATAAAGTGCCTTTTCGTAGTTTTTGTTGTTGTAGTAAAAGTTCGTAATGGCCAACCAACCTTTGTCCAGCAAGGGATCTTCATGAACGGTTTGGTAAAAATAGTACTTTGCCATTTCCTTGTTTTTCAACTTTTCGTAGCATTTCCCTATGCGAAGAAAGGCATGTGAAGTAGGGTCCTCTATAGTGATGGTGGTCTCATAATTTTCAATGGCCTCCGCATAATTCCCGAGTTTCTCCAACACTTTGCCTTTTTCAAAATAGGCGCCAATGAAGGAATCATCTGAAATAATGGCAAAGTCAAATGAGGTGAGGGCTTCTTGATACATATGTTTCTCATAGTACTGTTTACCCAATTGGTGCCAAGCTACTTGGCAATAGGGGTTTTTGTCCAAGTATTCGTTCAGGTAATATATGGCCCCGTCATAGTCCTCCAAAAATTCAAAACAGTAGATGACGTTATAAAGCGAAGAGTAATCCTCATTATCGAACTCCACACATTTCATAAAACTTTCCTTGGCCAATTTAAAGTCGTCCATGAACAAATATTCCATGCCCAGCAAGGAATAGATGTCAAAAGAATCCGAAGTAAACTCCAGTGCCTTTTGAAGTAGGGAAACTGCCGCTTCGTGATTGTCCTTTTTGGAAAATATATTGGCCCTTTGGATGTAAATTTCTTCGTTGTTCATATCTAACAACTCCAATTCATCCAATAACTTCTCCGCATTCTCCAAATGGTTTTCAAATACCAACACCTCCACCTGTAAAAGTTTAAGTTCTATGGAACCCGGGTGTTGTTGTAAACCTATTTTAATCCCCTTTTTAGCCAAAGAAATCTTACCATTGTTGAGATAGTAATGTATTATGTCCTCAAAGTCCTCAGCGTCAAAAAAATAGACATCATCGGTCTTGAGCATCGATTCAAACTTGGTAATGGGCTTGTCAGGTCTTTCGTTAGATTCTAACGCCATAGGAACGTTTTGGTTTAACTATGGATTTAAAATTAAACTTTTTAGGTGCGAAGCTCAATCTATTCCATCTATATTATTAACAAATTAGTTAACATGTTATTGTCAGATTCCGTCAAGAATATCAAGAATAACCTTACATCCTACTAAAATTTCTTCCTTAGAAATGGTTAAAGGCGGGGAAATGCGAACGGCCCTTTTTTCAAAAAGTAGCCAAAATAGAATGAGGTTGTTTTCCTTGGCTGTCAAAACCAATCTATCCGCTATTTCCGGAGTTTCCATGATTAAGGCCAGCATTAGCCCTTTTCCCCTAATTTCCTTGATTTTGGGATGGGTCAGGGTTTCCCTGAACAATTTTTCCTTTTCAAGGGTTTCCGCAATCAAGGGTGTATCCAGGAGTACTTGAAGTGTTGCAAGGCTAGCGGCGGCAATGACGGGGTTGCCCCCAAACGTGGTGATATGCCCCATTTTTGGGCCATCGCTTAAAGTGTCCATAATGGTGCGACCCGCAATAAAGGCACCTACGGGCATTCCTGAGGCCATTCCTTTGCCAATTACCAGTATATCCGGGGCACAGTTAAAATGTTCAAAGGCAAATAGTTTTCCCGTTCTTCCAAAACCAGGTTGTATTTCATCCAAAATCAATAGGGCACCTACCTCTTTGCACTTTTTACTTATTTTTTTTAAATAGTCGTTTTCGGGCACTATAAATCCGGCGCCACCCTGTATGGTTTCAAGCACTACACAGGCGGTTTTTTCGGTAATCAAATTGATATCCTCATCTTGATTAAATCGTATGTGGTGTACATCCGGGATTAAGGGTCTAAATGGCGCTTTTCTTTCCTCATAGTCCATGAGGCTCAAACTGCCCATCGTGTTACCGTGATAGGCGTTATGGGCTGCAATAATTTGCGATCTGCCCGTATATCGTCGAGCCAGTTTTAGGGCCCCTTCCATGGCCTCCGTTCCCGAATTGACCAAATAGGTAACTTCAAGATTGGGGGGGAGGTTTTGTTGCAACAGTTTTGCATATTCGATGGCAGGGGATTGTGCATATTCGCCATACACCATCACATGCATATATTCATCGGCCTGTTTTTTAATGGCCTCAACTACTTTTGGATGACAATGTCCTAAGCTGCAGGCCGATACTCCTGCAACAAAATCCAAATGGGTATTTCCTTGAACATCATAAATATAGCTGCCCTTGGCATGTGAGATTTCCATTGCCAATGGATATAGGGAAGTCTGTGCCTGATATTTGAGGAAGTCCTCTTTCATCCCAACGCTATTTGCTTATTTTTTTGTGGAATTCTTTTTCCTTGGGTTCGTTGCTTTGGAATTGGTAATATTGTTGACCGGATCACTGTTATTTTGACTCCGTTCCTCTTCCTCCGCATCAATATCTATGGGATTATCGATACCCCTAATGGTCACCAATTCAATGTTGTTGTCATCTTCATCAAAAATATCATCCTTGGTAAGGATACGTTCATCCCCACGCCAAATAAAACCCTTAAGGATCCTACTATTTTCCGGAAGTTCTGCTTCCGTGTAAATAGTCCCGTCTGGATTGGTAAAAAAAGTAAGGTCTTCCACATCGTTATTGGCCATGGTTATTCTAATGGCACTACAGACTGTTTTATCTATTCCAATGAGTTCATCGTCATCGTTATACATGTAATAGATAACTTCAGTATTTTGGACAAGGTCAATGATCTTTAACTCGTTTTCTATAAATTGACCGTACAAATTAATACCCTTGGCTTGGTTATATCCTTTTTTACTGATACTATCCAAGGAGATGATAAAGGCGTTTTCAAGAACTTTGAGTGAATCGAGTTTTTCCGTTTCCAAGTTTGAAATTAAGTGTATACTGTCGCCTGTCATTTGGTTGGCCCCGTTCCATAAAATGGGGTTTTTTATGAGTTGCGTGATACCTGTTTTTTCCTCGGAATGGATGGAATCACACTTGCCGCTAAGGTCTTTTTTAAAGAACTTGGCATTTCTAAAGGCCCTTGTAATCCGTTCTTCCGGTTTTCCAGTGACCATCAGGGTATCGCCATGTACATAAAGCGAATCGAGTTCTTGCACAAGTATGGATACGGCCCTTTTCGTGGCGAAAACCGAATCTTTTGCTTTATGGACTTCGGCATAATGGGCTCTTATTACTCCATTGTTTATGGTGTCCGTAACGGTGATATTATTGGTTGCCGATGCAAATTCCCTGGCCTTGTTAAAATAAACGCTATCCCCCTCTACGATGCGATTGTTATAATTGATTTTCGTATTTTTTATGCCGTAGCCACTCTCCACCTTGGTGTCGTAAAACCCTCTTTCGCAATAGATTTTATAGGTTTCCCCAACTATGGTCGAAGGACCGTACATGTAGGCATTTTTGGAGGTTGTATAATAATCCAGTTGCTCCGAATCCAATATGTACTCCGGATTATCGATATGGACACTGTCCAAAAACTGATATTTCTTTAACTCCATAAAATACCTACCTATTTTGCTGGTCAAGGTATTGGCGGAATCTATTACGGTACCATTGTCCTGATAGTAGGCCTCTTGTTTGATTCTGTCCAAGCGTAAGGTGTCTGTTCGTAGGGTCATTTGTGCGTTCTTTAGAACTACATCCCCCCACGCCTTTGCTAGTTTTTCGTCACCCTGGTAGTTTATTTTTTTCGCGGTCATCTCTATGGAATCCCCTTGTTTTAAAAGCACATTGCCAATGGCCTCGAGACGGTTTTCTCTTTGAAAATAGATGGCCACGTCACACCAAAGGTCGGCACCTTGGTGTTCAAACTGGACCTGTCTTTCATCTTTACTGAAAATAGAAGCTCCGGGATATTCAGTTTCGTTTTTTGTGAAATTGGCCCCATAAACAATATTGATTTGTTTAGGCTCTTCAGCGGTTTCTTGAGAGAAACCGGAAAAGGTTAAGAGCAGGGACAAGGTTCCCAATAGGATATAACGCAACACGAATTTTTTTTCAAAAATAGGATTTTTAGTATAGGTCCACACCACCTTAGCATACTTTTAGGAATCCCTACTTACAATTTAGGTTATCAGTGAGATAAGAATCAAGGTAGACCTCCATCCCACAAGGCCGCTAATATTATATACTTACACTACGCTATTATTGAATCGGTTGTGGCTTTCGGTTCAATTTGTATTTTTTACCGAACCCGGAGTTGTTGGGTTCAAACGGTGTTGATAAGGTCACGTTCACCCCATTTTCAGGAATTTGATTTTCCTTGCCCAAAGCCCAGAAAATTCCGTTCATGGCAATTTTCCGTACCTCCGGCATTTTAAAATCATAGGGGTGCCCCAGTGTAGTAAAAAATACCCTTGCCTTTTTACCGCTATTTCCGGTATAGCTTTTGGTCCAGGCTACTGGGTTTGTCAGCGGGAACTTATCCAAGTTACCATCGATTTCATGTTGGGATTTTAAGGAATGTCCTTGGAGAATAGGCTGTGAATCCCCATAGAGGCTCCAATCCCCCCCATCCACATGATAGAGCCAAGAATATGCTTGAAAAGGTTTGAACCCGTTTAGGATTTGATTGGTGGAGTCCAAGGCCGTAATTTCGGTTACTGGGAATTTTCCATCATCGAAATGACCATGGTGGGTAATCCATTGTTGGCCGAATACTTTGGTGGGCCACTCGTTGTTCCAATATTCCAAGGCAGGGTCTTCATAATTGAAGGCATGTGTGGCCGTTCTAAACCCTACAATTGGTTTTCCAGATTCCACGTAATTGGAGATGTAATTCCGTTCATCCTCCGGCAATTGGCGAAACCGAGTGAAAATGACCATTAAGTCAGCATCCTCAAGCGCATTCAAGTTGGAAATATGGTCCGTTCTATTGGGGTCTATCGTACCTGTGGAATCCAAGGCATAGCAAACGGTTACCTTGGCGTTCAACTCCCTTTTGGCAATAGAGGCGAGCATGGGCATGGACTCCTCGGAACGATATTCCTCATCCCCAGTAACAAAAACGATATGGAGGGGATTTTCAGTTTTTGCTTCTTTGGTTTCGGGTTGCTTTTTTTCTTCTTTGCAGGAAAAAAGAAGTATAAGAAATGTGGATAGCAAAACGTGTTTCAACTTGAATATTTTGATCATACCAGTCTTTTTTATATATTATTTCATTGGGTGTTCCTTCAATAATTCCTCCGGGGTATAAAATCCTTTTCGGTCCTTAGTGGCGTCCCTGATTTTTTTTACTGACTCGGGTTCTATAACGGAGGCTTTGTTGCCAAAGGCATTTCGTACATAGGTCAATACCGCGGCCACCTCTTCATCGTTCAATAGCCCCTTAAAAGGCATCATGGGAACTTGTCCTTCATAATGATTGCCCATCACGTCCATGGGTCCGTACAGTCCATGTAAAACCAATTTTATGAGCCTCTCCTCATCCCCTGTGACCCATTGTTGGTTTACCAAAGTGGGATAACCGGCCTGTTGAAGACCTGTCCCACTTTCTTGGTGACAGGTTATACAGTATCCTTCGGTCTCGTAAATTTTCTTTCCTTTGGCGAATACTTTTAAAGCATCTCCCTCAAGGGTAGTGATGAGGTTTTCTTCTTCGTCTCTGTTCAAAAAGTTTCCTGTAAGCCTTGTTTCGGCGAATTTATAGGAATCTTCCATCCACCTATCCAAAGGATGTTGGCGGGCAACCTCCAAAATTTCCATTCCCTCTTTTTCCGGTAGCCACGAAGCCGCTGTAATGGCCTCTAGGCGGACTCTCCCGTGAGAATCGGCAGCGGCAATTTTTAAAAGTTCTTGGGAATTTTCCAGTTGATGCCCCATATACCTCAACACTCTCACAGAAGCGGCCCGAACCCGATGGTCTTGGGATAGGAGAAGTTCCTCCAAAAGTTTCTTGTTCACCTTGTTTAAACCCCATGTAACCCATAGCGCTTCCAATCTGTGATGTTCATAATTTTCATCACTTTTATCCAATTTGGAAACCCACGTTTGTAGTTTCTCCAAAACTTCATCCGTATTTCTGGCCCTAAGTTCCCGTCGGGTTCTGTATCGGGTCCTATATTCTGGTAGTTTTAGGTTTTCCAATAAGGTCTCTATGGATGCGCCATCGATTTTGGCAGGTTCCACCAAGGGTCTGGAGGGATAGGTGATTCGGTAAATCCTTCCGTGGACATGGTCCCTCAAAGGGTCCCGTGCATTGTGTTGCATATGGCCTATGAGTACATTGTGCCAGTCTACAACATACAGGGAACCATCTGGGGCGAATTCCATTTCTACGGGCCTAAAGTTTTTGTCCGTACTGCTGATGAGGTCCAGCCGATGTTTTGTTTTATATCCCGTACCATCTTCCATGACCTGATGCTGCTTCATTCCCAAAAATCCGATGGAATTGGCCAGGAGCATATCACCCTGGACTTCATCCGGAAAATGTCTGCTGGAGATGAATTCCAACCCCGAGGTTGGTCTAACTCGGTGCGCCTCCTCGATAAGGTCCTCTGTCAACGGAGATGCTACGCCATAAATCGATTTTAAGGTGCTTGGCATCATCCAATTAGCCGTAGGACCGGAAGTATGAAGGAAAAAATCCTGTCCCCAATCATCAAAAGCGATTCCCCATGGGTTAGGTATACTTACTTGAACGGCGCGATTCAATTTTTTCCGTTGAGGGTTGTACCGATAAAAGCCTCCGTTGGTGCCTCGCACTGTGCCATAGGAAGTCTCCACGTTGGTATGCAGGAACACGCCTTCTGCCATGTAGAAAGCTCCGGAAGGGTCCGCACAAAAAGCGGAAATGGCGTGATGGGTGTCATGGTCATCAAAACCACTGAGCAGGATTTCGATTTTATCGGCCTTGTCATCGCCATCGGTATCGGTTAAAAGTTTTAGGTTCGTGCCCTGACTGAGATATACACCTTCTGGGGCAAACTCGAATCCTATGGGAAGGTTTAGGCTGTCTGCAAAAACGGTTTGCTTATCTGCTTTGCCATCATTGTCCGTGTCTTCCAAAATGATTAATTTATCATTCGGTTTGGAATCCCCAACACGATAGTGGGGATAGGAGGGGAGTGTGGCTACCCAAAGCCTTCCTTTGTTATCAAAGGATATCTGCGCGGGATTTGCCAGATCCGGAAATTCTTTTTCCGAAGCAAACATTTCTACTTTATAACCATTGGGTACCGTTAGGGTTTCCAAAGCATCTTCACCGTATTTATACGTAATAATTTCGCCTTCGTCAGCAAGATTATAGTTGGTCTCAACTTCGGGGAGCACTGTGGTATTGGCATCCGCTTTCGCAATGTCATAGTCTTCATTTTGTAACCGAGACCAAATGGCGGTATCCCTGATCGCTGTCATTTCCCTCACCTTTATTTTTTCATAGGGATAATTGTCCGGTCCAAAGGGATCGTAACGTCTCCCGTAGGCATGCACCCCATTGGGGATTTTATAATCGTTGTGCCAGTAGAAATTTTTTTCGTTTACCATTTTGTTAATGGCCATACGTTTGGATCCACCATCTATATTTGGGATTCCAGTTATTTTTTCTGCCAAATATGCTGCGAATTTTTCATATCCTTTTTTATTCAATTGGGAACCATCTAAGGTATGGTCTTCATCATCCTCAAACCACTCCTGGGTAGGAGTAAAAACATCTATAAAGGGTACTTGGTTGTTAAAACTGATTTCCCTTATCGCCTGGGTGTACAGTTTTAAATTTTCATTCTCCTTTTTGCCATTGGGTAGGTCCATTTTATTGGAAAGGTCTTCAAAGGCTATAGGGGATACCAGTACTAATATTGGGCTACTTTTTAGATTATATCTCTGATTTTTAGTATGTTGAATAAAAGCCTCCAACTCTCCCTTAAAATTTTCCAGACCCTCCAGACCTTCGAAAGATTCATTGTAACCAAAAAACCCGATGATTATATCCGCTTTTAATTGGGTCAACCATTCATCCGGAGTAGGAAAAAATCCTTCACTTCCCGAGTTTTGGGCAAGTTCCGTTTGAAACCTTTCCGCTCCTGGAAATGCCCAAGGGGAGTTTCTGGACGAATGTGGTCTAAATCCCGGGGTATTCCCACCATCACACATATTACGTATCAATAAAGAATCATTTGGAAATCTCAAGTGCATTTCGGTTTCAAAAAATCCAAAGTTCAGCATTCTCGACCCTAGATTGTTGCCAATTAGGACAATGCTGTTTTTAGGATTGATTTCAATAAGTGGGGCTTTTCTTTTTTCACATGAATTATGTAAGGTCAATAGTAAAACTAATGTTAGAACGTACCCGTTGATGCCTTTGAATTTCATTGGTTGAATATAAGTGCCATTAAATATAAATATAAAAAAGCCACTGGTAAGTGGCCTTTTTTAGTTTTGATCTGATTCCTTGCTTAGAAATCCCTATAATCCCCTTCCAAATATTGATTGGCCTCCTCTTCGGCAAATTTTGCATTTTGGGCGTCCCAATGAAGCGTTTGGTTGGGAAACCTTCCTGCTATCACACCCAGTAAAATAGTTTCGGTCAGTCTGGAAGCATATGAAAAAGGAGCACTTGTTTCAGCTTCCCCTAAACAGGCGTCCACAAATTGATGATAATGTTTAGGTCCCTCCGAAGCGTAATCCCTTATGGGTTTTCCCATATTATTGGCTTGCTCTACCTGTGCGATCTCTTCTGAAATGTCCACATATTCACCATCCACAATTTTTTGTGGTAATTGCATAAAATGTGGTAACAAAAGCCTTCCCTTATCCCCAACGAACATAGCACCTTGCTCAGGAAGCTGCCCTGCTTCAGCAATGCCCGCGTCCAAGGATATTTTATCTTCCATGGATTCCTTGCTATCTGAATTGGAACCTGCTTCCTTGGTGGCAGCACTATTTGGTAATTTTAGGTCCTCGTGCATTTCCGGAGCGCCTGGCCCATCGTACCATATCCATTTTAAGGATTCTGCGGTATGTTTGGTACCAGGGAAATCGTAGGTCACTATATTTTTTTCCGGGAAACCGAATCCATTTGGTTCCCTACATTCATTCTTAATGGTTCTGGGCACGTCCAGTTCCAAGGCGTTATATGGGGTGTCGAAAATATGAACTCCCATGTCCCCTAAAGTCCCACAGCCGTAATCCACCAATTTCCTCCAATTTCCAGGGTGATACACCCCTTCTTTGTAAGGTCTCTTGGCCGAAGTTCCCAACCAAAGATTCCAATCCAAGCTTTCTGGAACAGGATCTGCTCCTTCAGGTTCTGGACCATCATAGCCCCAATTTTTGGGCGACCACGCATGTACCGTATGTACTTTACCAATGATGCCGGATTGTATCAACAATGTGGCCAATTTATAGTCATAAAAGGAATGCACTTGAATCCCCATTTGGGTAACCAGGCCTTTTTCTTCCGCCAGCTTTTTCATCGCCCTAGCTTCCGAAACATAATGGGTCAGGGGTTTTTGGCAGTACACAGGTTTGTTCATGTTCATGGCCATCATGGAAGCCGGTGCATGGGTGTGATCAGGGGTACTCACAATTACCGCATCGATTTCATCTCCTAGTTCTTCCAGCATTACCCTATAATCGGTATAGGTTTTTGCATTGGGATGTAATTTTTTTGCGGCGGCAAGGTTGTTGGCATCCACATCGCATAACGCCGTAACATCCACTTTTGCATGCGACGAGATATCCGTCAAATCTGCCCCTCCCATATTCCCAACGCCAATATGTGCCGTTCTTAATCGGGTCAACGGTGCTTTTACTACTTCTCTTTCCGCTTCTTTGCAAGCTAAAAATATCGAAGGCATAATGGCCGTTGAGGAGGCAAGTATGGCCGATTTTTTTAAAAATTCCCTTTTTTTCATGAGTTGGTTGTTAGTTTTAGTTATGGGCCAGGAGTTATCCTATAAAGGTACTCCTGAAAATTATTGAAAATGTACTTTCCCTTTTGGGGTATGTTTTATAGTTTTTTGATTTTGATATTTCTGAACCAGATGGGACTGGAATGGTCTTGGAGTCCGATGTAGCCTGTTTTGAACTTACCATAGTCCTCGCTATTTTTCCATTTATCTGAATTCTTTCGTTCATACCAATCTTCGGACCAAGGAACAAAGGATAGTACCATTTGGCCGTTCAACCAATGTTCTACTTTTTCCGGTGTAAAAACAATTCTAGTTGAATTCCATTCCCCGACCGGATTCAATATTTTTTTACTTTGGTCGGCAGGGTGCATAGCATAATCGGAAGCGGTTTGCTGTAGCGGTTTTAGTTCTTCCGGCTTCTCCGTGTAGCCCAAACTTTTATTGTACGCGGTAAGATCATGGATCTTGGCATAGTTTTCATCGTCTATTAGTTGATATTCCGGAGCCACTTCGGGCGGACCGCCATAGCCTTCCTTTAAATGGTAAAAAATACCACTGTTGCCACCTTCCGGTAATTTCCATTCCAAATAGAGTTCAAAGTTTTCAAATTCTTCGGCACCGTAGATAATGTCCTTGCCACCGGTATAATCCTGTTCCAATCCCAATTCCGTATCAAAGGTGAGGGCGCCATCCTTGGCAATCCATCCGGGAGGAAGTTCATCACCATTGTACGCACGCCATCCTTCGGTACTTTTACCATCGAACAACATAATCCATTCCTCAGGGGCTTCTTTTTCGCTAGTTTCGGTTGGATGGTCCTCTTTTTTTTCGGATTTGCAGGACAGTACTATTATGAAAAGAATAGGGAGAAACTTTAGTTTTTTCATTTTTGGGTTTCGTTATTTCTTGGATTTGAATGGTAATTTAATAAAAAAAGGATAGCGATACCGACTTTTGTCAATACCGCTATCCTAAAATTTATGAATTCTATGTGCTACCTATGAATTGTTTGGGTTCTATCCGGTCCCACGGAAACAATCTTTATAGGTACTTCCAATTCCTTTTCCAAAAAGGCTATATACTCTTTCAAAGCCTTTGGGAACTGCGCTTCCGTCTCCATTTTGGTCAAGTCCTCTGCCCAACCGTCCATTTCTGTATATATGGGCGTCACGTTTTCGGCCTCAATATTGAAAGGTAGGTGTTCAATTTTTTTTCCTTTATAATTATAGGCAGTACAAATCTTTAGTTTTTTAAATCCGCTGAGTACGTCGCCTTTCATCATCATCAACTCAGTAACACCGTTGATCCTAACGGCATATTTTAGCGCTACCAAATCCAACCAGCCGCATCTTCTTGGCCTTCCCGTAGTTGCCCCAAATTCATTACCTACGCGTCCCATGGTCTCCCCAATCTCGTCGAAAAGTTCCGTGGGAAAGGGTCCACTGCCCACCCTAGTGGTATAGGCTTTAAAAATACCTTTGACCCCCCCAATCTGGTTGGGGGCTATTCCTAATCCCGTACAGGCACCTGCGGCCGTCGTATTGGAGGATGTCACAAAAGGATAGGTTCCAAAGTCAATGTCCAATAAGGATCCTTGGGCACCTTCCGCTAATATTTTTTTGCCAGCCTTTTGGGCCTGGTACAAATATTCCTCACTATCAATAAAGGTCAATTCCTTGAGTTCCTTTACCGCCATAAAGAAATCCGCTTCCAGCTCTGCCAAATCATATTGTATGTCCACATCGTAGAAATTGATCATAGCCTCGTGCTTATTGGCCAGACTTCGATACTTTTCTTTCCAATCGTCCAGTTCCAAATCCCCAACGCGCATACCGTTCCTACCCGTTTTATCCATATAGGTAGGACCTATTCCTTTTAACGTAGATCCAATTTTGGCCTTACCTTTTGCAGCTTCCGAAGCTGCGTCCAACAAGCGATGGGTAGGTAGGATTAAATGGGCTTTTCTTGAAATCAAAAGGATGGACTTAATATCCAGGTTAAACTTTTTTAGGTTGTCTATTTCCTTTTTAAAGATAACCGGGTCTATGACCACACCGTTCCCCACAACATTAATGGCATTTTTATGGAAAATACCTGAGGGAATGGTATGTAGGACATGTTTTATGCCATCGAATTCCAAGGTATGCCCTGCATTGGGCCCCCCTTGAAAACGTGCTATTATGTCATAATTTTTTGTGAGTACATCAACGATTTTTCCTTTTCCTTCGTCCCCCCATTGTAGGCCCAACAATAAATCTACTGCCATTTAAAAAAAGCTTGCTTGGTTAGTTATTCGTATTATCTGAATTGTTTTTTACTCCGTAAAAATAAAGGGAATGTGTATTGATTTTAATGTCGAACACTTCCTCTATCGTTTTTTTGATGGACTGGATCCTAGGATCGCAAAACTCCATAACCTCTCCCGTATCCGTAAGAATTACATGATCGTGCTGACGGTCAAAGTAAGACTTCTCATATTGCGCCTGGTTTTTTCCGAATTGGTGTTTGCGTACCAACTTACAGTCCAACAACAGTTCAATGGTATTGTATAGGGTGGCCCTACTTACACGGTAGTTTTTATTCTTCATTTTTATGTAGAGCGACTCAATATCGAAGTGATCTTCGCTATCATAAATTTCTTGAAGTATTGCGTAGCGCTCAGGTGTTTTTCTATGTCCGTTTTCCTCCAAAAAGGTGGTAAAGACATTTTTAACTATTTCCTGATTCTTCTCGGAAGCCATACAATTTATGTTAATGTACAAAGGTACAGTTAAATTTTTATTCCTTTCCAAGGGCCCGTTCAAGAATTTGTCAATAGTTTTCCAAAGTCCCTTATCTCCTAATCATTTTAAACCGATGCGCCATGATGCTCAAAAATTTTGTCCCATGATTTTTAATAAATGGCCATTGAGCCGGTGGAACACAAATCCTAAATCATGGACTACAGACGGGTCACTTTGTCAATACCGTTTATTTGCTGCAGGTTCTCCGTAAGTTTGTTCAAGATTCCCTTGTTCTTGACCACAACGGTAATTTTTCCCGTAAAGGTGCCGCCATCCGTACTAAAGTTAAGATTGCGCATGTTCACGTGCATATTATCGGAGATTACTTCGGTAATCTCACTTACAAGGCCTAGGTTGTCTATACCCGTAAGCTGGATATCCGCCTTGAATTCTTCCTGTGAGGAATCCACCCATTTCGCGCTGATAATTCGGTATGCGTAATTCGACTGGAGCGAAATGGCGTTGGGACAATTCTTTTTATGGACCTTGATTCCTTCGGATACGCTCACAAAGCCAAACACTTCATCGCCTGGAATGGGGTTACAGCATTGCGAAAGTTTATAATCCAATTTTTCTTCCTCCTTGCCAAAGACCAAGAGATCGTATTTAGAGGTAATTTCTTCCCGGTCAATATCCTCTGGAGCTGGGCTCCTTCTTATCCTGTTCTTAAAAAAGCTTATAAAGGCATTGCTATAGGAAGAGGCAAAATCCCGAATCATCTGGTTGTCTATAGACCCAATACCTACCCTAAAGAAAAGGTCCAAACTGGTCTTTAGCTTGAAAAAGGTCACCATTTTATTGATAGAATCTTCGTTCAAGGTAATTTTTTGGGATTTTAATTTCCTTCTGAGAATTTCCTTGCCTTCCTCTGCAACTGATTTTTTTTCTTCCCTTAAAACCGACTTAATTTTGGCCCTGGCCCTTGCCGTTGTGGCATAGTCCAACCAGTTTTGGTTGGGCTTTGCCTGTTCAGATGTTATGATTTCCACCTGGTCTCCACTGTGCAGGGTCGTATTCAGGGGTACCAGTTTGCCATTCACCTTGGCGCCACGGGTACGCATTCCCACTTCTGTGTGGATGTTGAAGGAAAAGTCGAGCGGTGTGGCTCCTTTTGGAAGTGATTTTAATTCCCCTTTTGGTGTGAATACAAAGATTTCTTTTGAGTAAAGGTTCAATTTGAACTCCTCCACGAAATCGACTGCATTCGCATTCGAATTTTCTAAGGCCTCTTGAAGCTTGTTCAGCCACACCTCAATGCCCTGTTCCTTTTGCTCACCGTGCTTGTATTTGAAATGTGCCGCATAACCCTTTTCGGCAATTTCGTGCATCCGTTCGCTTCTGATCTGTACTTCTACCCATTTTCCTTTGGGTCCCATCACCGTGATGTGCAGGGCTTCGTATCCGGTCGATTTTGGTGAGGATATCCAGTCCCTAAGGCGTACAGGGTTGGGGGTAAAGTGATCGGTTACAATGGAGTATATTTTCCAGGCCAGAAACTTTTCGTTCTTGGCATCGGATTTATAGATTATCCGGATAGCGAACTTATCATAGATTTCATCAAAGCCCACATTTTGGGCCTTCATTTTTCGCCGCATGGAGAAAATGGACTTCATCCGGCCTTTGATATAATAATTTAAGCCCTCCTGTTTCAGCGAGTTATCTATTGTATTGGAAAAGGCATCTATGTAGGCTTGCTGTTCTTCCTTGCTCTCCTCGATCTTACTTTTGATGTCATTGTAGACTTCCGGTTCGGTATATTTTAAGCTTAAATCCTCAAGTTCCGTTTTTATATTATATAGTCCAATTCTATGGGCCAGCGGAGCATAGATATACAAAGTTTCAGAGGCAATCTTCACTTGCTTGTGCTCCGGCATGGAATCCATGGTAAGCATATTGTGGTAACGATCGGCGATCTTGATTATAATGACCCTTACATCATCGTTCAGGGTCAAAAGCATCTTCCTAAAGTTCTCCGCCTGTTGCGAGATGTTCATATCCTTTTTTAAATGGGATATTTTAGTAAGGCCATCTACGATACGGGCCACGGTTTCGCCAAACATACGATCGATATCGTCCAAAGTGTATACCGTATCCTCCACAACATCATGTAAAAGGGCGGAAGCAATACTTACCGCATCCAAGCCAATTTCCGAGGCTACAATTTTAGCCACGGCAATTGGGTGGAATACATATGCCTCCCCAGATTTTCTGCGTTGGTCTTTATGGGCGTCCACGGCAACCTCAAAGGCACTTCGTATTAGTTTTTTATCATCGTCCGATAAAGTTTGGTAACTAATGCGTAAAAGCTCCTTATACTCTTGGGCAATCAGTTTGTTCTCTTGTTCTATTGCAGCCTGTGTCATACTTGATTAAAATTAGCACAATCCTAGCTGTTAGACAACAAAAATTATGCCTTTAAGTTTCTAATTCTTTCCACCAAAGGTGGATGTGAATAATGGACAAAAACGTAGGTAGGGTGGGGTGTCAGGTTGCTCAGGCTATTTTTTGAAAGTTTCTTTAGGGATGATATCAAGGGAGGTGCGGCGAAGGTGTTTTTTGCAAAATCATCTGCTTGATATTCGAATTTTCTTGAAAAGTAATTCATTAAAAGACCCGTAAGTTCAGAAATGGGGCTATATAGAATTCCAAAACCTATCAATGCTGCATGGAAACTAGGTTGGTCAACACCAACGGCCAAGGAAATACTGGGATTGTTTATGAACAAGGAAAGGATGAACAACATAAAGCCCATTAGCAATACCGAAGTAACCAAATTGAAGATGATATGGTTTTTCTTGTAATGACCAATTTCATGGGCCAGAACGGCAACGATCTCATCCTCTTCCAAATCATTGATCAATGTGTCATAGAGGGTAACCCTTTTTTCCTTTCCAAATCCCGAAAAATAGGCATTCGCCTTAGTGGATCTTTTGGATCCGTTGATGACGAAAATATTGTTTAATTCAAAGCCTACCTTGCTCGCGTAAGCCTCTATTTTTTGCTTCAATGTACCTGCCTCAAGCGGTTCCTGTTTGTTGAACAGTGGAACAATTAATTTACTGTAAAACAAATTCATGAACAAGGTGAATAGAGCAATTAACGCCCACGTGTACAGCCAAAAGCTTTTCCCGGCAAACTGAAAAAACCAGATAACCAAGGACAATAGTATTCCGCCGACTACGATGGTCATCAGCCAACTTTTTACCTTGTCCAATAGGAATGTTTTTTTTGTGGTTTTGTTGAAACCGAATTTCTCTTCGATGACAAAGGTCTGATAATAGGAAAAGGGCGTACCCAGAAAATCGCTTCCGATCAAAATGATTCCAAAAAATAACAGCGCCTGAAGGATTTGGTTGTCTGTAATGCCTCGAACTACGGTATCTACAAAGCCAAAACCGCCAAAAATCAAAAACCCGACAATAAGGGTCAATGAAAAAACGGAAGTCACGATACCAAACCTATAGTTGACCAATTTGTATTCCTGTGATTTTTTATATTCCTCAGTATTGTAGACGTCGCGTATATCCGGAGGGATGGCATCCTTATATTTCTTCGCGTTGAGATGGTTTAATATTGTGGTAAGTACAAAATCCCCTAGAAGAATGATTAAAATACAATAAAAAACAAGGGTGTGATCCATATAGGCTTTTGAGATTAACGAACGATTGTTGTTTTTGTTATCCTAACCGCTGCCGTTTCGCCTCAAAGATAAGTATTGCCGCGGATACGGAAACATTCATGGAATCGATAGCCCCCTCCATGGGAATTAGGATATTTTGGTTGGAATTTGAAAGCCAGTCATCACTAAGACCACTATGCTCCGTACCTACCACAATAGCGGTAGGCCCCTTAAAATCAACATTGGTGTAGGGTTTGGAAGCGGATAGTGCTGCACAATATATGGCAATGCCATTTTCCTTTAAAAATGAAATGATGGTAGCCGTATCGGCCAGAATGACCTTTCTCGAAAAAACACATCCTACACTTGACCGAACAATGTTTGGGTTATATAGATCGGTTTTAGGGTTTGCTATGAATACGGCATCCAGGTTTGCGGCGTCTGCCGTTCTTAAGAGAGCTCCGATATTTCCTGGTTTTTCCGGGGCTTCGGCCACAAGGACCAAGGGGTTTTTGGTTTGAAAGGAAAAGCCTTTCAAGTTGTGGCTTTTGGTTTCGGCTATGGCGATAACACCTTCCGTCGTGTTTCTATGCGCCAATTTTCCATAAATCTCCGGGCTTACCGATATCAAAGAAGTCTTCCTTAACTCAAAGGAAGTCTCCAAAATTTCTTTTGAGATAAGTTCCGGACAAAATAAGAGCGTGTCCAGCAAATAATCGCTAGATATCGCCAGTTCGATTTCCTTTCTTCCCTCCAAAACAAAAAGCCCGGTTTTCTTTCGTTCCCTGGATTTTTCCTTGAGCAAAAGCACTTTTTTTATCAAGGGGTTTTGTAGACTGCTGATATGCTTAATTTCACTCATTTAGAGCAAATTTAACGGAATATGTTAACTATTGATAAATGTTTCGACCTATTAAAAAATAAAACCAAATACCATGACAAAGCAACTAATTACCTTTTTACTACTACTTTTTGCCTTTGGTTGTAAGGAATCGCCAAAAGACGAGCAAGTAAACGAAACCAAAACGGATACACCCGAAACAAGTACTACAGAAAACAAATATCCTGCTAGTTTGAAGCTGGTTTTTGATGCCCATGGAGGACATGAAAACTGGAAAAAGTACACTACGTTATCCTATGATATTGATAAAGGGAATTCCAAGGAAGTGCATGTTATCGATTTGTACAAAAGACGGGACAGGATTACCATGGACGGGATCGAAATGGGCTTTGACGGGAACCAAGTTTGGATTCAGGATACATCAAAATCCTACCAAGGAGACCCGGTATTCTATCATAATTTGATGTTTTATTTTTA
The DNA here is from genome assembly GCF_003933245.1 of Maribacter algicola. NCBI lineage: Bacteria > Pseudomonadati > Bacteroidota > Flavobacteriia > Flavobacteriales > Flavobacteriaceae > Maribacter > Maribacter algicola. Next base: position 1,276,237 of record NZ_QUSX01000002.1, on the reverse strand, counting down.
TGCAATGCCTTTTGTCCTTGGAGATTCAGGCATACAATATGGCGATACGGAAAGCCTGGAGTTTGATGGAAAATCCTATCCGGGAATTAGCATAACCTACAATGCTGGAGTGGGAACATCACCAAAGGATGAATACTACATTCACTACGACCCGGAGACATTTCAAATGGCCTGGCTGGGATATACGGTAACCTACCGCACCGGGGAGGATTCAGATAATATAAAATGGATTCGATATGACGATTGGCAAAAAGTGGAAGGCCTGTTATTGCCAAAATCCATTTCTTGGTATAATTATGAAGGTAGGGTCATAGGGGATAGAAACAATACCGTCAAATTTGAAAATGTGGAACTTAGTAAAGAATCCAAACACAAGCAATTTTACGAAAAGCCCGAAGGAGCTAGTTTTGTCGAAGGTAGGAGCCAAACCTGATCACATGTATAATTCAAACCTAATGAAAGGTTAAATAGCGAGGTAACTAATGCGTTACTTCCAGAATAATAAGTAATTTAGGGGTTCAGGTATTTTGGGCTAGCGCTTAGGGTAAATTGGAGTAAAATGGACCTACTTTTTTTTGGTATTGCAAAGGATATTGTTGGGAAATCCCAAATGATCATGGATTTTGGGGAAGATTCCCCTAATTCAGTGGCGGACCTAAAACAAGCCTTAAAAAAAAGATATCCCGAATTTTCCAAGCTGTCCTCTTTGGCAATTGCCGTAAACAGTGAATATGCGGATGATGATGTTCAGCTTAAATCAAATGATGAGGTGGCGATAATTCCGCCAGTAAGTGGAGGCTAATGAATAAGATCATAGAAATAGTACAGGAGCTGGATACCCATAGTGTGTATCAGGAATTATCCCACCCCAACAGCGGTGGCATTTGTGTTTTTGTTGGTTCTGTGCGGGAGTTTACCAATAATGAACAGGTAGTGGCCCTGGAATTTGAGACCTATGAATCCATGGCTCTAAAGGAGATGGATAAATTAGCGGATGCAGCTTTGGAGAAATGGAAATTGAACAAAGTGGTGATAAAACATGCCGTTGGTAGGAAAGAGGTACAGGATGCCGTGGTAATTGTGGGGGCCTCTTCGGCCCATAGGTCAGAATCCTTCGAAGCATGTCGGTTTTTAATAGATACCTTAAAGGAAACAGTACCTATTTGGAAAAAGGAGATGTTCAAAAATAAATCGGTCTGGGTTTCGGCACATCCTTAAAAAGAGTTTTTGGGGAAGTAGATGGATTTAGATGACGTTTTGAGTTGCCAACACTAAAGATTATATTGAAGGAATATGTTGATAGACAATCATAATAGAAAAATTAATTACCTAAGACTTGCTGTTACGGATCGATGTAATCTTCGATGTAATTACTGTATGCCCGCCGAAGGTATCAACTTTGCCAAAAACGATAAATTGCTCACCATGGAGGAGCTTAAAACGTTGAGCGAAATATTGGTAGGGCAGGGAATCGATAAAATAAGGATTACCGGTGGAGAGCCCTTCGTTAGGAAGGATTTGATGGAACTTCTAAGGCACTTGGCAAAACTTGATGGTTTGAAGGATATATCAGTAACCACCAACGCCACCTTGATTGGACCTTACATTGATGAGCTAAAATCAATGGGAATAAAGAATATTAACGTAAGTCTGGATGCGATACATAGGGAAACTTTTGAACGAATAACCCGAAGGAACCAATACGATACTGTGCATAACAACCTGATTCGATTAATCAGTGAGGGGTTCAACGTACGTATCAATTTTATTGCTTTGGACGGACAGAACACGCAGGACATTCTACCCATTTTGGAATTGGCCAAGCATTATCCGGTATCCGTTCGGTTTTTAGAGGAAATGCCTTTTAATGGTGGATCGAAAACGTTTCAAAAAATTGCATGGGACTACAAGCGCATTCTCGACCATATCAAGTCTGAACATCCTGATTATTACAAACTGGAGTCACCAAAGACATCTACCTCCATAAATTATAAAATTCCGGGTCACCTGGGAACCTTTGGAGTCATACCCTCCTTTAGCAGAACTTTTTGCGGAACCTGTAATAGGTTAAGGGTATCGGCCACGGGCGACGTAATTACCTGTTTGTATGGAAAACCCAGTGCAAACTTAAGGAATATTATGCGAGGGGCAGATTCAAAAAATAAAGTTAAGGAAGAAGTTTTAAAGGCAGTTGGGAGCAGGGCCAAAACCGGCTTCGAGGCACAAGAAAAATATGCCAACGTTTTTTCAAATTCCATGACATCTATAGGAGGATAAAAAAATGGAGAAAAAATTATCACATATCAATGAATCTGGCAATGCGGTCATGGTGGATGTTTCTGAAAAAAAGGAGACTTCCAGAATTGCCGTTGCGTCCGGGCGGGTACTATTTCCTTCGGATGTGTTTCAAGCATTGTCCGATAAGGATTTCCTAGGTAAAAAGGGAAGTATCGTGCAAACGGCGATAATTGCAGGGATACAAGGTGTGAAAAGAACATCGGAACTGATTCCGTTGTGCCATCAAATCAACCTGACAAAAATAGATGTGGACATCGTTCCCGGTGAAAACCAATTTCATATCACCTGTACGGTAAAATGTAACGGAATGACTGGTGTGGAGATGGAGGCGCTTACCGGCGTTTCCGTAGCGGCACTCACCATTTACGATATGTGCAAGGCGCTTTCCCAGGACATTGTGATTTCCACGGTACAGTTGGAAAGAAAATCTGGAGGAAAAAATGACTACCAAAGATAGATTGTATGGATTGGTGCTTTCAGGAGGCAAAAGCACACGAATGGGTCAAGATAAGGGTCTGATTTCATATCATGGTGTTCCACAAAGGGAACATTTATACCATCTTTTGGATACCCTGTGCGATAAAACCTTTTTGAGTGTTCGCCAAGACCAAGATGAAGAAATAGCATCTAACTTCAAAACCATTTTGGACAGGAATGAATTTCGAGGTCCTTACAATGGGTTATTATCGGCACATAGGGAATATCCAGATGTTGCCTGGCTAGTATTGGCCTGTGACCTTCCCTTAATAGACGAGGCCTCCTTGAAAGAATTGATCTCACAGCGCGATACCCAAAAATTGGCTACTGCCTTTGCAAACAGAGACAATCCGCTTCCTGAGCCTTTATGTGCCATATGGGAGCCCGAGGCCTTAAAAACTTCAATCGCATACCTTGAGGCGGGTAATGGTACCTGTCCCCGTAAGTTCCTTATTAATAATGACGTTTCCCTGGTATTTCCTAAAACCCCGCAAGTTTTATTGAATGCCAATTCCCAAGAGGAATATAAGGAAGCCCTGCAAAAACTGGAAGCCTGATGGAAGATAGGTACCATAGGCAGACTATTTTGCCCGGTTTTGGTCAAAAGGGTCAAAGCGCCTTGGGCAAGGCGAAAGTCCTGGTGGTAGGGGCCGGTGGACTGGGGGTTCCCGTACTGACGTATCTAAACGCAATGGGTATAGGTACTTTGGGCATTGTGGATGCCGATGTTGTTTCGATATCCAATTTGCACAGACAGGTGCTTTATACCCAGGCCATGGTTGGCCAAGCAAAAGTGGAGGTGGCCAAGGCTCAATTGTTGGCACAGAATCCCAATACGACAATTCACACCTATAAGACCTATCTGAACCCTGGAAATGCTTTAGGAATTATACAAAAGTATGATATAGTAGTAGATGCTACCGACAATTTTCCTACGCGATATCTCATTAACGATGTCTGTGTCCTTCAAAGAAAACCTTTTGTATACGGTGCTTTGCATGGGTTTGAGGGGCAGGTGAGCGTATTTAACTATAAAGACGGACCCACATATCGTTGTTTGTTTCCTAATATGCCCAAAGCCGATGAGGTTCCCAATTGCAACGAACATGGGGTATTGGGTATTCTGCCCGGTATCATGGGAAACCTACAAGCCTTGGAAGTTGTAAAGGTCGTCTGCGGATTGGACGGTGTGCTATCAGGTGTATTGTTACTATATGATGCGCTGTCGCAGCGTATGCAACGTATGAAATTTAAACCGAATCCTGAAAATCTGAAAATAAATGGGATTCAGGATTCCTATGATTTTGATTGCGAGGTAGTAATGGAATCCATTGAGGCCATCGGAATTCAAAACTTGTTAAGGGATAAAAAAGTGTTGCTTTTAGATGTGCGGTCCAAGCAAGAATTCCAAAGAAACCACATTAAAGGTGCCAAAAATATTCCTTTGGACGCGCTGGAAAATAGAGTGGGGGAACTATCACGGGAAAATCCAATGTACGTTATTTGCCAATCAGGTATCCGAAGTAAAAAAGCGGTTTTGATGCTGCAAGAACTTTTACCAGACAGAAAATTTATCAACGTTGCTGGCGGTATGAACCAATTGAACTCCTATGCAAATTCCTATTGAGCAGCTTATTCTCCTATGTTTGGGTTTTTTTATAGTAGCTACGTTGTATTCTTCCGTGGGTTTTGGGGGAGGTTCCAGTTATCTAGCCTTGTTGACCCTTTTTTTAGGTAGTTTTCTCGCCATTCGCTCCATAGCCCTTATTTGTAACTTGGTCGTTGTTTCGGGAAGTACCTATCTCTATTTTAAGAATGGACATGCGAAATTGAAGGATTTTCTCCCTTTTATAATTTCCAGTATACCGCTGGCTTTTCTGGGGGCCTCTTTCCGATTAAAGGAGGAAATATTTTTTGTTATCCTAGGTATTTCCCTGATTTTATCGGCTATATTTTTGGCAATGCAAACCTTCAACTTGGCAACGTCGATACCGGAGACCAAAAAATATCCGAATTATTTAAGTTATTTTTTAGGAGCGGGAATTGGTTTCTTATCCGGTTTGGTAGGTATTGGTGGTGGAATTTTTTTGGCTCCAATATTAAATCATCTACGATGGGACAAGGCTATAAAGATAGCGGCCTTAGCTAGTTTCTTTATTTTGGTCAATTCTGTATCGGGGCTCTTGGGATTGGTAACAAGTGATTCCTTGTCCCTTCCATGGTTGGAGACTCTATGTCTGGGTATTGCAGTGCTAATGGGAGGTCAGTTAGGAATCCGTATTAGTTTAAAACGACTTTCTGCCAATGGAATTAAACGGGTTACGGCACTTTTGGTGCTCATCGTGGGCGTAAGGGTTTTGTTGGTGAATGGATTGGGGGTCTATTGAGAGTTTAGGACTAAAAATTAAAAGTTATAAATGAAAAGTTTTTTCTTTAACCAACAACCAACAACCAACAACCAACAACCAACAACCAACAACCAACAACCAACAACCAACAACCAACAACCAACAACCAACAACGATAATACTGTGATTACATTTAAGGAAGCATTACAAAAGGTTTTAGAACATCCGTTGGATTTGGGTAATGAACAGGTACCGCTTTTGGATAGCATGGGGCGGTATTTGGACGAACCTATGTATGCCGATAGGGATTTTCCTCCGTTTCACCGCGTGACCAAAGATGGTATTGCCATACAGTTCGATGCCGTCATAGGAAAAGTGCAAAAGATTCGGATTGAGGATGTTGCCAGCGCCGGGATGGCCCAACTTAGCTTAGAGGATAATGCCTGCTGTATCGAGGTAATGACGGGTGCCGTGTTGCCAAAAAATACGGATACGGTTATTATGTATGAGCATCTGACCATTGAAGATGGCTTAGTAACCATTAATGAATCGGTAACCAAAGGTCAGAATATCCATTACAAAGGAAGCGACGAAAGCAAGGGAGCCCAAATTTTGTCGGTAGGAACCAGAATAACCCCCGCGGAAATAGGTGTCATGGCCTCCGTGGGAAAGCCAATGATACTGGTCAAGAAAGTTCCCAAAGTTTGCTGTATAGCTACAGGCAATGAATTGGTGGATGTTGATGTGACTCCAGAACCCCATCAGATAAGAAAATCAAATAGTTTGACTATGTTATCGGCCTTGTCCCATTTGGGGATTAAGGGAAGTTCATTACATCTTTTGGACGATAAAAAAAGTATTGAGGAAGGACTTTCATCGGCCTTACGCGAAAACGATGTATTACTATTGAGCGGCGGCGTTTCTAAAGGTAAGTTCGACTTTATTCCCGAAATTATGGATTCTTTGGGCGTTGAGAAAATATTTCATAGGGTGGCACAACGCCCTGGAAAGCCCTTTTGGTTTGGGGTTCATAAGGAATCGAAAACCGTTATTTTTTCCTTTCCTGGAAATCCGGTTTCGACCTTTGCCAACTATCATCTGTATTTTTTGCCATGGTTGTTTAGGTCTTGGGGAATCAAAATGGAAACTCAATTTGCCAAATTGACCGTTGAACAGGACATTACACCACCCTTGACCAGATTTATTCAAGTAAGCACCCATTCTAAAGAGGGTTGCTTGCATGTAACCCCTGTTGTTGAGAATGGCTCCGGCGATTTAACAAGTTTGTCCCGCGCCGATGGTTTTATTTGTTTGGAGCCAAGGGAATTGGCATATATGGTAGAAGAAGTAGTTAGGTTTATTCCCATCCGATAACGTGTAAGTATGAATTTAAGAGATTTCCACAAAATGACCACCCATTTAGGCAATACAGGTAAAATGCCCGTGTTGTTCTTAGGCCATGGCAGTCCAATGAACGCCATTGAGGACAATGAATTTGTCAAAGGTTTCAGGAATCTAGGAGAAGAGTTGGAAAGACCCCATGCCATTCTTTGCGTTTCAGCACATTGGGAGACCAAAGGAACTTATGTTACCGCTATGGATCATCCACAAACTATTCACGACTTTGGGGGTTTTCCCCAGGCGCTGTACGATGTACAATATCCTGCTCCCGGAAGTCCGGAATTGGCAAAAACTACCAAGGACCTAATTACCAAAACGGAAGTGGGTTTGGATTATCAATGGGGCTTGGACCATGGTTCATGGAGCGTCGTAAAACATCTTTATCCCATTGCCGATGTCCCTATTATTCAAATGAGTTTAGACTATACCAAACCTCCTTTGTACCATTATGAACTTGCGCTGGAATTGGCTGCTTTAAGAAACAAAGGGATTTTAATAGTGGGCAGCGGTAATATGGTCCACAACTTGAGAATGGTGGCTTGGGACAAAGTAAATGGAGAACCATATGGTTACGATTGGGCCATTGAAGCCAATGAAAAGATGAAAGCCTTTATTTTGGAAAATAACCATTCATCTTTAATAGACTTCAGGTCACAAGGAAAGGCATTCGATTTGGCCATACCTACACCTGAACACTACCTTCCTTTACTTTATGCAATCGCGCTTAAAGAGAAAAACGAAGATGTCTCCTTTTTTAATGATGCGCCTTTAGGAGGGTCACTTTCCATGACTTCCTTAAAGATCCACTAGGGCTCATTACTGCTATATAGTGTATGTTTACCATTTATGATATATTATTACCCTTTGGGTAATAAATTCATTCTTTCCACCGCCACGGAATCAATTTTTTGTCGGGAATAATAGACCGGAAAATACTGGTCCTTCGCCCAAGGCTCAAATAGATTGCTATAAAAGGGACTTTCTGGATTTCCTGATTGCCCAGGCCCATTGGTGGCTTGGGCCTTGTCCCAATCCCCTGTATTTACAATCATTCGGAAGGAGGCACCGCTCGATTGGTTTAAATTTCCTCCCGTAGAGCCCGGGGTGGTACCATTGCCGCCCCTAGGTAAAGGTCCCAGGTTAAAAAGGGTGTCGCGCATTGTCTTTTTGACAACCTTTCCCAAAGCATGTTCCAAATATATGTGTTTGTTCTTTGCTTGACCGTACTGCCATTTTTCCATATTAGGACCTAACCTGTTTTCCAGGTCATCGATGGCTTTTTGAAAAGAATTTTTTAATAACGTTTCCCTTTTCCGCTCGGCATTGGCTCCAAATACAGTTTGAGGAGAGGAAACATAGTCAATGATTGTTTTGAGTTGCAACGAGGTCACAATATGTTTTGCTTCTTCGGGAATGACTAATTCCTCCATCATTTCTGCCAACGAATCCTCCCAGGCTACATAGATGGCCGCGGGGATGGAATTCGGACTCAAGGTAAAATCCCAATCCTCCAAGTTCATTTTGGCCTCCTCATAGTTCCCTTCAAAACTGATATTTTTCAAGTAGGGGACAAGTTCCCTGGCCGGCAGGGAAAGATAATCGGTTTGCAAGGCCTTAAAATCTTCCATGGTAAAGTCCGATTTACTACTCAAAACCTCTTCAATCCTGTTGCCCCTGTAAGGATCGGACCATGAAAAGCCTATGGCATCCCAATGTACATAATCAGATGGTGTTACATTCTGGTTGGCGGTAGCTATGAAGCCTTTGTCTGGGTTGTAGTCGTTCGGTTTTTCAATAATGGGTAAATAACCGTCCCATTCATAACTGCCATCCCCGGGAATGGGCACCAACCCGCTAAAATTTCTTCGGATAGGAGCGATGCCCACTGCTTGCCAGCCAATATTCCCTTGCTTGTCCGCCCAGACCATATTTTCCCCTGGAATATGGCTGTAATTACAGGCTTCCCTAAATTCCTCCCAGTTTTTGGCCTGATCCATCCGAAGGGAAGCCAAATAAGGCGAGCCACCTGGTTCCAACCAAGCGCAACGAACCGCGTAGGCTACATGATGTTCTTTATCGATTCTTGTCACTGGACCATGTTGCGTATAGTAAAGATTGACTATGGTGTCTTTTTGACCTTTTACTTTAATGGTTTCCTGTATGGTTTTCATATCCATCCATGCTCCCTGATACATATACTGATTGTGGTTTTCCGGATTGAGTTCATAAACGTACAGGTCTTCACCGTCAGTCTCAAAAACAGTGAGTCCCCATGTACCAAATTCATTGTGGCCAATGGAGATTCCGGGTATCTCTGGCTCTCCGCCACCTATAACGTTCCATCCCGGAGCCACTAAATGTGCCATGTAGCGCAAGGAGGGTACCGCAATGGTCCTGTGCGGATCGTTCGCCATATAGGTATTGCCATCCTTGGTGCGTGTACCGTTTATTACCCAGTTATTGCTTCCAATTGACAAGGAATCCCTATTTTTAGCCTGATTTTTAATGAAAGTATCGGCTATTTCCTGGCCTCTGTATTCAGGTTGTATATCCTCCGGAACAAATTTCACCGATTTTCGATAAGCATTATATAGCTCCAAAATATCCTGGGACAACAATGCCTTATCTATTTTTTTATCCATGGTTATATCCGGGTCTTTGGGGTGCAGCCAAAATAATTCCTTTGCCTTATCCGCACCCAATGCTGCGACCGTCCTGCCTATTTGTAACTCTTCGTTTATGTTTCCCAATAATCCCTGATGCCTGGATATCACCACTTCAGGAGTCCATTTTTGGGGCTGTATGTCCAATATCTTGAATTCTATGGGAAGCTCATCGGGGTTTTTCGATACCTCCTCAATGTAGGCATTCACTCCATCCGTATATGCGGTAATAATTTCTTCTCCATCGCCATGATAGTGGTTCATTTCGGTTTTCATATCGCCCCTGAACTTAAAAAGGCGGGTGCCAATATCACGTTTTAATTCTCGTTCCCCAAGAATTTCAGCTACCGTACCGGTCGCTTGTCTTCGCCAAATTTCGAACTGGAACAGCCGGTCCGCCGCCGCCGCATACCCTTGGGCAAAAAAGAGATCGTGCTGATTATTGGCATAAATATGGTTAATGCCCCATTCATCCCGTACAATTTCTACAGGTTCTTTCAGTCCTTCTATTTGAAGACCTTCTGTTGAGGTTGTGGTTTTTTTACATGAAAATATTACGGTCAAAAGACCCATTAGAATTATTTTTTTCATCTTTAAAAGTGTTTTGTGGTCAAAAAAAAAGCCCGATAGTTTATCGAGCTTTAGTTGTTGTTGTAATCACTAACCGTATGTGTCGATACCTACCGACTTAAATGTACATTTTTATATTCGGTTATTGAAACGATTTTTTGGCACCGCCAATGGGTATAATTCCACGAAGCTTATCTTGAAAATAAAACTATGTTTACCGAGAATGCCTAGTGGTCTCGCCCAGTGGTAGGTTACTCACCCTCATATTTCCCCATGTACCGCTTCCATAATTCTGTTTGATGGGTTTCCAAGGAAATATTCCTGCCATCTATAAAGGCATGGGTCAATTGATTGGTACGCATATCCAAGGCATCACCCTCCGAGATAAATAGTGTAGCGCTTTTGCCTACTTCCAAGGTGCCGTAGCTATCATCAATACCTAAAATTTTAGCCGTATTACCTGTGATGAGCTGTAAGGCCTTTTCCTTGTCCAATCCCTGTTGTCCTACTTGGCCTGCATAAAAGGGCAAGTTTCGTGTCTGAAAATTCTCGGCCTCAGAGTTTTGAAGTGCTACCAACAAACCGGCTTCGACCAATAGTTTAGGTAATTTATAGGGAAGATCATAATCATCGTCATCAAAAACAGGAAGGTTGTGTGTAAACTGTACCAATACGGGAATCTCGTTCTTTTTTAGGAAATCCGTTATTTTGTGGGCCTCATAGCCACCTACCAAAACAACTTCCTTGATTCCATTAGCTTTTAACGTGTTTACGGCATCTATAATTTCCTTTTCGCCATCCGCATAAACATACATTTTTTGAGATCCATCCAAAACTCCTTGCATGGCCGCAAACGCGGGATTCATCTCTTTAGCGGTTCCTTTTCCGTATGCAATGGCATTTTTAACGAAATTAACAACGGTCTCAACGTCTTCTGGATAGTCCTTATTTGGTTTATAACCTCTTTCTTCGCCCATCCACCAACGGCCCTGCCTAAAGCTTCTTGGCCAATTCAAGTGTACTCCGTCATCGACTTTGAGTGCGGCGTCTTCCCAGTTCCAGGCATCGAACTGTACAATGGAGGATGTGCCCGATATTCTCCCACCGGTAGGTGCTATCTGTCCAAGCAAAACACCATTGGGCCGCATACTTTCCACGACCTTTGATTCTGCATTGTAAGCGATTAAACTACGCACATGGGGAATCAATTCCCCAATTTCGTCCTGGTCGTTCGTGGCCCTTACAGAATTGATTTCAACCAATCCCAAGGTTTTGGCCGGCGCAATAAAGCCAGGGTAGATATGTTTGCCTGTGGCGTCGATTACCTTACCTTTTCTGGCAATCTTCATTTTTGAATCCCCAACGAAGGTAAGTTTACCCTCTTCGAACATGATCAAGGCACTTTCAATGATCTCGCCATTTCCTAGATGGGCGGTTGCGCCCTCTATGGTAATAGCTTCTGTCTGCTTTGGGGCAGGTGTTTGCTGGGCTTTACTTGGCAAATAAATCATGAATGCCAAAAAGATTAATATGACGTTTTTCATTTTGCTGAATATTTTCAATTTTAAGATTTTAAAGAGTTTCACAAGTGAAAATTTGTTTTACACTTTGTTTTGGACCTTGGGTTTTGCCACCACCCGCTTTTTCCTCAAGCATCATTTTCACCAGTTCGTTGCGTTCCTTTTTTATGACTTCCCTTTGGGCTTTGTCCTTTTCCAAATCAAAATAGGTAGTTCCTTCAATCATCGTTTTTTCGGCTTTCGAGTAAACGGACAGGGGGTGGCCTGACCATAATACCAGATCGGCATCCTTACCCTCCTTGATACTTCCCACGCGATTATCCAAGTGCAAAAGCTTTGCGGGATTGATGGTCACCATTTTCCATGCTTCAAGTTCCGTCATCCCTCCATATTTGATGGTTTTGGCAGCCTCTTGGTTCAACCTTCTCATCATCTCACGGTCATCACTATTAATGGCTACAGTTACGCCTTGTGATTGCATGATGGCCGCATTATAAGGGATGGCGTCGTTCACCTCGTATTTGTAGGCCCACCAGTCACTAAATGAACCGGCGCCCACACCATGTTCGGCCATTTTATCGGCAACTTTGTAACCTTCAAGAATATGCGTAAAGGTATTTACCTTGAAACCGAATTTTTCTGCAACCTTCATCATCATATTTATTTCGCTTTGAACATAGGAATGGCAGGATATGAACCTTTCGCCATTTATGATTTCTGCCAGTACCTCCAACTCCTCGTCATATCTATAAGGTTGTCCACTTTTTTTCTTTTCGTCATATTCCTTGGCGCGTTGAAAGTAGTTCATAAAAACTTGTTCAACACCCATCCTGGTCTGAGGAAAACGTGAACGACTGTCCCAGTTGGATTGCTTTACGTTTTCACCTAAGGCGAATTTTATGAATTTGGGGGAATTATCGTAAATAAGGCCATCTGCTTCCTCGCCCCATTTTAATTTTAAAATGGCGGAGCGACCACCAATGGGATTGGCGGAACCGTGCAATAACTGGATGGAAGTAACGCCTCCCGCAAGGGAATGGTAAATACCCATGTGTTCTGGATCTACTACGTCTTCCATTTTTACCTCGGCAGAACTATTATGACCGGCCTCGTTGACCGCTAGTGCGGCGATATGGCTATGTTCATCGATAATACCGGCCGTAAGATGTTTTCCCGTAGCATCGATGACTTTGGCACCACCGGCACTTAAATCGGTACCAATTTTGGCGATTTTACCGTTTTTTACCAGTACATCCGTATTTTCCAAAATACCTGCTTCCTCACTGGTCCAAACCGTGGCGTTTTTAAACAATATGTTTTCCTGCTTAGGTTTTGAGGCATAGCCATACCCAACGTTTGGATAGGTTACAGGCATGATTTTAGGAGTGTCCGGTTTGTCCGATTCCTTCTTGGATTTCTCTTCAAACCCTGATTTTTTAGTTGCCGTGAAAAAGGTCTCCGTTCCATCCGGTAATAGTAACCTGCCAGAGAGGTCATCTGTTTCCGGAAGTACCGGTCCTATCATGCGATAGGTCTTTTCGCCTTTATCCGTGGAAAATGAAAAGGTCAGCCAATCACCGTCATAGGAAATCTTGGAGGTAAGTTTTAGGGTATCCTGTTTTACTTCTACCTTTGGTTTAGCTATTTCACCGGTTATGGATACATTATAGGTTTTTCCTTGGGCCGTTAGGCTGTAATCTCCTCGTATATCTTTTGTGTCCTTGTCATTAATAATGTTTTTATTGCCTTGGACCCAGTTTTCATAAAGTGTGGTGGATTTGTCAAAAATATCTCCGGAGGTGATCAGGAAGTTAGCATGTGCGCCCTTTTTTAGGGAGCCAAGCTCACCCGATTTCCCCAAAATCTCTGCTGGTATGGTAGTGAGTGCCTCCAAGGCCTTTGTTTTGGACAATCCATATTCTATGGCCTTCATCAAGTTCTCCTTGAATTTGGTCATAGATTTTAGTTCGAAAGGCGTCAAGGAGAAAGAAACCCCGTTTTCCGCCAACACCTTGGGGTTCGTTGGTGCCTGGTTCCAATAGCGCATATCCTCCAGGGACACATAGCCCGCTTGATATGGATCGGATACATCATACGCTTCGGGAAAATCCAAAGGAATAATTAGTTTGGCATTGGTCGCTTTAATCTCATCGATTCGCTCAAACTCGTTGCCACCGCCTAAAATGGTGTATTGTATACCAGTGGCATCACCAATTTTATCTGCCCTGAGGACGTTGCCCTTGTCCTTGGCCTCGAAGATCTGTACAAGATTTCTGTTTTTTATCAGAGCTTCCAATGATCTGTCCGTAGTGGATGCATTTCCGTTCGCGTACCAATCTGCATCGCTATACATCTGCCTCAACAAGGCCAAGGAGCCCATAAGGGAAGTTGGGTACGACTGTTGTTTGGCAACACTCTTTTCCAAAGAAAAGTATTGGGCGGAATTATCATCCAATATTCTATTTGCGTCCGTACCTGCATTGTTCAGGGCAATTAACACCCCTGTACCTCTTGCGATTCCGTCATGAATGTGTGAATTTACGGCGCCAAAACCGGCCTCTATCAATTCCTTTGCTTCCTTTTCGTTATACTTAAAGCTGCTAATGGCATCGTTTTCTGGCATGATATGGTCGTTCCAGTAAAAACCTTCTCTAGTGGGCTCAAATTGAGGGGAACGCCTACCTCCACCACTTTGCTTTGGCTGTTCCACCCCAAATTTTGAATAAACGTCTATGAAGGAAGGATAAATGGATTTTCCGTTCAAATCTACCACAATGGTATTTTGGGGCAGGTTTACGGAGCTGCCTACGTTGACGACTTTTCCGTTTTGAATTAAAAGTGTCCCTTTTTGAATAACTTCTGTAGGTGTTACAAAAATTTTGGCGTTCGTGAAGGCAGTATAGTTATTGTTGTTCGCCTTTACGCCTTCATTTTCAGGGAAATAATCTTGAGAAAAGAGAAGAGCACTACACCAAAATAGGCATAGTGAAAAAATAATTTTTTTCATTTTTGAGTTCGTTTGATTAGTCTTTCTAAAATTAAGGTTTAATAGCTGCTTTCCCTTGATTTTGGTTTTTTTTAACACTGGAAAATCGGGAAATAAATATTTGAATAGGAATTTTTATAAATAAATCATTTCGATGATCCTATACTTATAATTATATCAGATTGGTAGGTACTTTTCTTAATATTACAAAGTTATCCATTGAATATTTATGCTTTTTACATCGGATACTTTTTATGGTAGGCTATCAATAGGGAAACCACGCCATTATAGCTCTGAATACCCTGTGTTTGGTTATTGGCCTTCAGAAAGGAATTGAAGATGGACTTAAATACGGGTTCCATAGGGTTTTCATAGCGTTGCCAAAACAGGGCCATTTCCTGAAAATTTGCCCGAACACCGGGATTGAGTTTATGGAACAGTTGGTCGAAAGTCTCAGGATTTCCTCGGCGTACATCGCTTAGACAATATCCCAAGACATAGGCATAGGCCGCATATTGAAAGTACGGGTCCTTGTTTTTTGAGGTCACTAAATAGCCAATGAAATTGGTCTCGTTTTCTGCCGAGTATCCCAATTGATGCCCTATCTCATGTCCGGCCACTATGGGAAACCTAAAATTTGGCAGGATTCCATTTACCTGTGCCTCGTTGGTAAACGGATTCAGATAGCCTGCATATCCCATATAGGTCAGTCCGGTACTGAAAAGGGACGTTTTGACGCTAGGACGATGGTATTCCAAAAAGTTGAACTCTTTTGCAAGCTCGTTATAGCCGTCAATACTCCTTTGAATCATTTCATCGTGGGAATAAGGAATGTCTACTTTTTTAAGGGTGTCACCAACAATATATTCTTGGATGGAATTTGTTTTGTTGATAAGTCGATCTGTAAAGTCCAATAATTCTTGATAGTCCTTGGTTTCCGTCAATGCCAATTTCTCAGATAGCGGTTTTCGATAATAATTAAAACCCCAAGCTAAATGAAATGTCAAGTAGGCAATGGAGAGTATCATGAAAACATCCCTTAGGAACTTCATCTTATGTGTTTTAATATAGCCCCATTGTCGGTACACATAAAAAATAGCAATGCAAATAAGTAGGAAATAGAGCAAGTCCCCAATGGAAAAAGGGACCCATCCAAAGAGCATCCTAAAGAATCTCGATACATAGGGATATAGGCCCAAACTGTAATAGGATTCTATGAAATCCGTGTTTTTACCAAGCCATTTTACAAGGATGATTTGGGGAATCAAAGAAACCGCGATTACGGTTTTGAGGGACATCTTCATGATTCCAAAAATAGGGATTTGATTTTATGGTATGTATTTTTACTGAAAAATTTCAATCTTATGGAAAACCAGATACTCGAATTAGAACCCAAAACAGTTTGGAAGAACTTTTCAAGATTGAACGCGGTTCCCAGACCTTCCAAGAAGGAGGAGAAAGTAATCCAATTTATGGTCGATTTTGGAAAGGGACTGGGTCTGGAAACCTTTACGGACGACGTTGGTAATGTCATTATCCGGAAACCTGCAACCATTGGGATGGAAAATAGAAAAATGATTACCCTACAGTCACATTTGGATATGGTGCACCAGAAGAACGTTGAAACCGACTTTGATTTTGAGCATGCCGGAATCCAGATGTATGTGGACGGGGATTGGGTAAAGGCGAATGGTACCACGTTGGGAGCCGACAATGGTATGGGGGTCGCTGCCATTATGAGCTTATTGGAATCCAAAGAAATTGCGCATCCACCCTTGGAAGCCTTGTTCACCATAGACGAGGAAACCGGAATGACGGGAGCTTTTGGGTTAAAGGGCGGTCTGTTACAAGGGGAAATTTTACTGAACTTGGACACAGAGGAGGATGATGAAATTGACATTGGGTGCGCCGGTGGAATAGATGTTACGGCTACTAAAACCTATGGCCAGACTCCGGTAATCCCGGGGGAAGTCGGTTTGAGGATTTCTATAAAAGGACTAACGGGTGGACATAGCGGTATGGATATCCACAAGGGTCTGGGCAATGCAAATAAGATCATGAACCGATTATTGTTCCATGGAAATGCTTTTGATTTCAGGATTTCGTCCATCCAAGGTGGTGGTTTGCGAAACGCCATTCCCAGGGAAAGTACCTGTCATTTAAATGTGGACGAAAATCAATTGAACTCCTTTTTGGAAACTTTAGAAAAGGAAGCCCAAACAATCAAGGGGGAATTAGCTCGTTTAGATCCAAAACTTGGAATTGTCATAGAGGTTTTGGACCGACCTTTTGACCAATTAATGGGACTGGAGGCTCAAGAATTACTTCTTAAAACTATATACGGATTGCAAAATGGTGTTTATCGAATGAGTACCAACATGGCCAATTTGGTTGAAACTTCCAATAACGTGGCCAAGGTAACCGTCGCCGATGGAACTATAGAAATTGGGTGTTTAACTAGGTCTTCAATAGAATCGGGAAAAATGGATTTGGCCAATGCTTTAAAATCGGTCTTTGAGCTGGGCGGTTTTTCCGTGACATTTACTGGGTCATATCCTGGATGGAATCCCAATATGGATTCTGAAATATTGAAGGTCGTCATATCGGTATACACAAAATTATTTGATTCAAAGCCCCATGTTGTTGCCTGCCATGCCGGATTGGAATGCGGAATATTAGGACAGAATTATCCAGAGATGGATATGGTCAGTTTTGGTCCAACTATCAAAGGAGCCCATTCCCCTGATGAACGCGTAAGCATACCCTCGGTACAGAAATTCTGGAAGTTCTTGTTGGAAATTTTACAGCATACGCCATAAAAAAAGCCCGATTTCAAATCGGGCTTTTTAGTATTAGTTCTATGTCTATTATTGAATCCCTGTAATCTCCACATCAAATACCAAATCCGAATTAGGAGGAATGGGGCCGGAACCCTGCGATCCGTATCCAATATGTGGTGGTATGAACAGACGCACTTTGTCCCCAACCTTCATGCTCAAAAGGCCCTCTCTGAAACCGGCAATCAACGGTGATTCCGGACTATAGTCCATAGGTATCGGCATGTAACCACCGCCTTGTAAACGTCTCTCGTCGAACATGTCATATTTCCTGGCAATTTCTTCATAATTACTATCGAAGAGGGTTCCGTCTTCCAAATATCCGGCGTACATTACACCAACTTTTTGACCTACAGTAGGCTTTTCTCCTTCACCTTCTTTCAACACCAAAATTTTTAGACCGGAATCCAAAGTTTTAGCCTCTTGTTTTTGAGTCTGCAAGGTTGAAGCAAATTCAGTTTTCACTTTTTCAATTTCGGCTTTTTTTGCGGCTTTTTCCTTTTCAATGGCGGCAAGACGCTCTTCTTCACCATCAAAGTATTCCGTCATGATTTTTACGGCATCGAACTTCCTGGCCTCTTTTCCATTACGAATAATTTCAATGGTGTTCATTTTCACAGGTTCCACAGGTTTATTGTTGCCTGGGGTTACCTGAACATTTGCAATGGAATCCACCACTTCCAGGCCTTCCACCACTTCGCCAAAAACACTATGCCTGTTATCCAGCCATGGGGTAGGGGCATGGGTGATGAAAAACTGGCTACCGTTGGTCGCAGGTCCTGAATTGGCCATGGATAGTATACCCTTTTTGTCATGGATCAAAGAGTCGTTAAACTCGTCCATAAATTTATAACCGGGATTTCCCGTACCCGTGGCCAATGGATCTCCACCCTGTATCATAAAGTCTTTCATCACACGGTGAAAGGTAAGTCCGTCGTAGTATTTTTTTCCTTTGAACTGTTCACTGACAAAGGGGCTATTGCCTTCGGCCAATGAAATAAAATTGGCGACAGTTACCGGTGTTTTTTCATGCTCCAACTTAACGATAATATCCCCATGGGAGGTTTTGATATCGGCAAAAAGGCCATCTCCCAAATCTGCTCTTTGACTGGTTTTGCAGCTTGCCATGATTAGGACAAGTGCCGCCCATAAGTACGTTTTCTTTATCATAATGGTTATTCTTCTAAATTATCCTGTTGTTTTTCTATGTTTAAAATTGTTATGGTTGATTTTAAGGGAACATTGGTCCCAATTTTATTGTTGTCTCCATGATAGCCAAAGGCAATGGAGGATGGAAATAGAAAAGTGGCCTTTTCGTTTTCCTTTAATAGCTTTATCGCATCCCGCATTCCTAGGAATAACTCCTGCTTGTCCACTTTGTAGGTAAATGTTCCAATATCCGCTTCTGAATAGATCGTATCGTTATCCAAGGTCAAAAGATTGTACTCAAACGTTACGATGTCATTGGTCTGAGGCGTATACTCCGTGGAATCGTTTACCCTAAGATAATGATACCAGGAACCTGATGCACTATGGGTGTAGTGTTTCAAGGAATCATTTTTGATGATTTCCTGAATCTTTTTTTCTTCGGCCTCCAACAATTTTCTGCTTCTTTCAATGGATTCCTTAAAATAACTACCGCTTTTTCTCTGGACCGGTTTTCGAGGTTCCGGACCTTCACAACTAAAAAGGAGCATTAAAACAAGAAATACGCCAATAATTCTCATGCTGTCAACGCTTTTTTATATTTGGGCAATAGGGATACAAAATAATCGATGGTTTCCTCCAACGATTTTTCACTTTTGCCTCCGGCGGCATTGGTGTGTCCGCCTCCATCAAAATAGTTTCTCGCAAACTCGTTTACTGAAAAATCACCCACAGATCGAAAGGAAATTTTAAAGATACCTTCCTCTTTATTCTCTATAAAAATAACGGCAAATCGAATTTTGTCCAGAGTAAGGCCGTAATTCACAAAGCCTTCCGTATCTCCCTTCTCATAGTCGTAACGATCCAGTTCTTCTTGTGTCAATGTAATGTATGCTGTATTGAATTCTTCAAGAATAACCATATTTTTCAAGGCACAGCCCAAAAGATGCAATCTGCTGGGAGAGTTGGTATCATATACCCGTTGGTGGATGGCCGTATTGTCCGCTCCCTTGTCCATAAGCTCGGCCACGATACGATGTGTCTGACTGGTGGTGGCCCTGAACTTGAAAGAGCCGGTATCCGTCATGATACCTGTATAAATGCAATTGGCGATGTCTTGATCAATTAAATCCCGGTCCCCCATGGCATCGATCAGCGTATAAACCATTTCGCAGGTGGAGCTCATGTTTATATCTGAATAGGTAATGACTGCATATCCCGAAGGTTGTTGGTGATGGTCCACCATGACAAACTTCGCTTTCGCATTTTCCAAGCATTCCGCCATGTGACCTACACGTCCAAAGTCGTTAAAGTCCAAGGTAAAAATGACGTCGGCCTCCGCAATGAATTTTTTGGTTTCAGCGTTGTGCCTTTCGTAGTTTAGGATTTGATCGGCTCCTGGCATCCATTTCAGGAACTTTGGAAAATCATTGGGAGCGAGCACCTGGGTATTATGTCCTTTTTTTGAAAGATACTTGGAAAGCGCCAAGGTAGAGCCAATGGCGTCCCCATCCGGATTCTTGTGCGGTATTATGGCAATCCTTTTTGGAGAGGAAAGCAAATTCTTCAATGCTGCTACTTGCTCAAAATTCATGGCCGCAAAGATACAATTTAATGGGAAAGGGAATGTATGGACCGGTTCTTTTCATTGCGTATACGCATTTTGTAAATCCATATAAAGTTGTGGTTCTTTGGGAAAAGCGTATTTTTGCGCAAAATTTCAATAAATGACTACAAATAGAACATTTACCATGATAAAGCCCGATGCCGTGGAAAACGGACATATTGGGGCTATTTTGGAAAAAATTACGGCGGCTGGATTTAAGATAATCGCCATGAAATATACGCAGTTAAGCGTACGGGACGCTCAGGAGTTTTACGCTATTCACAAAGAACGACCTTTCTTTGGGGAATTGGTGGAATTTATGACACGTGGCCCCATTGTTGCCGCTATTTTGGAAAAGGAAAATGCAGTGGAGGATTTTAGGGCGTTGATAGGGGCGACCAATCCTGCAGAAGCTGCGGAAGGAACCATACGTAAAATGTTCGCGACTGACATTGCCGAAAACGCGATACACGGTTCGGATAGTGATGCCAATGCTGCTATTGAAGGTGCTTTTCATTTTTCCGGTAGGGAAATTTACTAAGAGATAGAAAAAGTAAACGAAGATGAACCGGTCCTTTGGGCCGGTTTTTTTATGGTTTAAATTATCGTAGCACTAATTTTTTTATCAATTCTTTTCCCAACTCTTCGTTCAACATCGTAATAATTTTGGTTTTTCCATGACTGAGTTCTTCGCGGAGTACGGATGACGATAGCGATACAAAGAGCGTGTCTCTCTTGAGTTCCACATCTGTGGTATAATTTAATACGCCGTTTCCCATAAGGTTGGCCCATGCGGTGCGCACATCCACTTTATTCATACCTTCCTCTAGGTTGTTCTTTTTGATAAAGGCGGAGAGGGCATCCTGTAAACTTAAGTGGTCGTTTTCTCTTCTGGACATTATCAATCTAATTTTATAGGTTCAAAACGTTTAAAATAATAGGTGATTCCCTCCGGATTTTCCACGGAGAATGAATCTCCTGATAAAGATAACAACCTTTCTTGCCATTCGCTCAAGGGATTTTCATAGCGCATAAAAAACATACCATTCTCTTCAACGATACTAAAGGGTTCCGCATCATCAGAGGTTTCAAAGGTGCCATCGAACCTAGGTACCATTTTTTTTCGGTAACCCTTGCCATCCTTAAGTTCTATATAGTCCACCACTGTATTCATTGGATATTCCTTGGTACTGCCATTGGAAAATTCCACTTCCTTTATCTCCCAATACCCGTTCAAATGATGTAAATCTTCCAATGAAACCCTACCGGAGCAGGAAACCATCGATATCGCGAACAAAATTAGGAACCTTCGCATAAATCAAAGTTTAAAGATTTTATAAGTCTGATGAATTTTTTTTACTACAGCTTCGGTACGTTCCGCATGGGTGTCGCTTACGAATATCTGACCAAAATTTTCCTTGTTCACCAAGGAAATGATGTGAGAAACCCTATTTTCATCGAGCTTGTCAAAAATATCGTCCAAAAGTAAAATAGGATTGGAGCGTGACAATTTGCGCATAAAATGGAACTGTGCGAATTTCAAGGCAATCAAAAAAGATTTTTGCTGTCCTTGGCTGCCAAATTTTTTTATGGGATATTCCCTAATGGTAAAGTTTAGGTCATCCTTATGTATCCCTACACTTGTATACTGTAACGCACGATCTTTTTCAAGACTTTCCAACAATAATGTCCCTAGGGAATCGGATAACATTTTGCTATCATAAGTCAGGTTTACCTCTTCCGTATTGTTTGTTATGGCCTTATACTGCTCCTTGAAAATTTGGATAAAGCTCTCCAAAAAAAGTACCCTTTTTTTAAATATTTCTGAACCGTACCTTTCCAATTGGTCATTATAGACAGCCAAGGTTGCCCTGTCAAAAGTATGGTTGACGGCAAAATACTTTAAGAGCGCATTTCTTTGGGATAGTACCTTGTTGTAATTGATAAGTGATTGTAGGTAATCTTTGTCCGACTGAGAAATAACGCCGTCCATAAATTTTCTTCGCACCTCACTGCCCTCCAATATAAGGTCCCTATCAGCAGGGGAAATGATTACCAGTGGCAGGACACCAATATGGTCGGCGAATTTTTCATAGGGTTTTCCGTTCCTTTTGATTACTTTTTTATTGCCCTTTTTTAGGCTACAGACGATTTTTTCTTCCTTTTCCTCTTTTTGGAAGTGCCCTTCTATCACAAAGAAATCGGCATCATGTCGTATGTTTTGGGAGGATACGGGATTAAAGTAACTTTTACCAAAAGAAAGGTGGTAGATGCTATCCAAAATATTGGTTTTTCCAACGCCATTATCCCCCACAAAACAGTTGATTTTGGAATCGAACTCAAGATTTTTGGATTCAAAATTTTTGTAATTAAGAAGGGATAGGGTCTTTAAATACATTAAAAGTTCCGAGTTTTTGGTTCGCAAAGGGCATCCGTTGCTTGGACTTCCAAAAATAACGAATAAATACACTATTGGATTTCAATAAAAACTTTATTTTTGCGCGACCAATAAAAATAGAGATGGCAACATACAAGAAAAGAGGATTTAAACCCAAAACAAAGGTTGAGGCCCAGGAGATTGAAGAGCAGGAAAGTACTACCGCGGAAGTATTCAGTTCTTTGGATGAAGGTGCTTCCAGAACGGAGGAATGGGTTTCAAAGAATCAAAACTATATTTTGGGAATCATTGGAGTGGTCGCTGTAGCGGTATTGGGATATTTGGCCTACAATCAGTTCGTATTGAAACCAAAGGAAGCGAACGCGGCAAACGAAATGTATTATCCACAACAGTACTTTGACCAAGCCTTGAACAGCACAACGGCCAAGGATTCCTTATTTACACTGGCTTTGGAAGGTGCGGAAGGTAAATACGGTTTCTTGGACATAATAGAAGAATACAGTGGTACAAAAGCGGCGAATTTGGCGAATTATTCCGCCGGAATGTCCTATCTGAATATGAACAAGTACCAAGAGGCGATAGACTACTTGGAGGATTTTAAATCCGATGATGCTATTCTGGGGTCTTTGGCAAAAGGTGGTCTTGGGGATGCCTTCATGCAGCTTGACCAACCCTCCGATGCCTTGGGGTATTATGAAGCGGCCTTTAAACATAGTACGAACGAATATACCACTCCCAAATTTTTGTACAAGGCGGGTGTTACGGCCTTGGAAATGGGCAATAAATCAAAGGCCTTGGAGTATTTCCAAAGAATCAAGGATGAGTTTTCAAGTTCTGATGCGGCCAAATCTATAGATGCCTTTATTGGAATCGCCAAAACTGGGGCATAATGGCCACGGAAAACAAAAATTTATCGGAATACGATAAGGACACTATCCCAAGCGCGAAGCATCTTCGGTTTGGGATCGTTGTTTCTGAGTGGAATTCCAACATAACCGAAGGCCTCTATCTTGGCGCGGAGACCGCCCTTTTGGATTGCGGTGCCCTGGCCTCGAACATTATCAGATGGAACGTACCGGGTAGTTTTGAGCTTACCTTTGGTTGTAAAAAACTGATACAACAGGAAAAATTGGATGCCGTTATCGCCATAGGAAGTGTCATCCAGGGGGAGACCAAGCATTTTGATTTTGTTTGTAGTGCTACGGCCCAAGGCATCAAGGATCTCAATGTGCGAATGGACATTCCGGTCATCTTCTGTGTTTTGACCGATAATACCATGCAACAGGCCATAGACCGCAGTGGTGGAAAGCACGGAAATAAAGGGTCTGAGGCAGCCATTGCCGCCATTAAGATGGCCGTATTGGGAAAATAGGCATTGCCCCGCTACCCATTCCACATTTTCAATTTGATATTCCCAACATTCCAAATTGCTCGGCAATAGGGTTCTGTTAACAAATTTTAGGGATCCTTATACGAGGCTTTTTGCTATTTTGAGTAACTTTGAACTTATGGGATTCCTGAGTAAAATAACACGTTTACGAAAAAATAGAAGGTTCGAATACAACCCAAGATTTTATGATGACAAAGGAAAAGGAAATCCCTACAGGATAGAACCCAAGTTTGACCAGTTTCGCAGTACCTTACAAAACCAACGGGGTTTAAAGAACAAAATTAGCAATGTCCTGGAAGATTCCCGAAGGGAAGGCGATAGAAACGTAAAAATTCGGTTCGTGATCATTTTGGCCATTCTCATCCTAATCTTCCTTTATATAATTGATTTCGATCTCTCCATATTTTTTTCCCGATAATGGCGGATATTATTAGACTTTTGCCCGATCACGTTGCCAACCAAATCGCAGCGGGAGAAGTAGTTCAGCGACCAGCCTCTGTGGTAAAGGAATTGTTGGAGAATGCCATTGACGCCCAGTCCACGGATATAAAATTAATCGTTAAGGACGGTGGGAAAACCTTGGTTCAGGTTGTTGACAACGGGATGGGAATGAGCGATACGGATGCGCGCCTGAGCTTTGAGCGGCATGCGACCTCAAAGATCCAAAAGGCCGAAGATCTTTTTAATTTACATACCAAGGGTTTTAGGGGCGAAGCATTGGCATCCATAGCAGCCATTGCTCATGTGGAAATGATGACCCGTACGGGGGATGATGAAGTGGGCACGCATATAAAAATTGAGGGGAGTAAGATAATAAGCCAGGAAGTGGCCGTAGTTCCCAAGGGAACCTCGATGATGGTAAAAAACCTTTTCTTCAATATTCCTGCAAGACGCAACTTTTTAAAGTCGGACCAAGTGGAATTTAGGCATATTGTGGATGAATTCCATCGGGTAGCCTTGGCCCATCCACAAATATCCTTCAGTTTTTACAACAATGGGAGCGATGTTTTCAATCTTCCCGGTAACGATTTTAAAAAAAGGATCGTTCAAATTTTTGGCAGAAAGACCAATGAAAAGTTGGTCCCTTTGAACGAAGAGACCAATGTCGTTAGGATATCGGGATACATTCAAAAGCCCGAGTTTGCCAAAAAGAGTAGAGGGGAGCAATTCTTTTTTGCCAATAACCGATTTATTAAGAGTCCCTATTTGCATCATGCGGTCTTGGGTGCCTTTGAAGGATTGATCAGACCGGGTACACATCCTGGTTATTTTATTTGTTTGGAGGTAGATCCGGCGACTATAGATATTAATATACACCCAACCAAAACAGAAGTAAAGTTCGATGATGAGCATACCCTGTATGCCTATTTGAAATCGACCATTAAACATAGCTTGGGCCAGTTCAATGTGGCCCCTTCCTTGGACTTTGATAAGGACCAAAATTTGGAGACCCCCTACAACTTTAAGGACAAAGCCGTATCGTTACCGAGTATATCGGTAGATGCTGATTTCAATCCCTTTGAAAAATCAAGGGCTCCCAAAGAATCTGGGTATTCCAGACAACCTAGTGCCAAGGGTTGGGAAACTATGTACCAAGGCTTGGAACGTAAGTTGCCCCAACGGGATATCGGTATCCTAGAAATGGAATCCGAAGGAATCAATAGTTCTATTTTTGGTTCATCTGCGGATACCGCAGAAACAATCACTACAACCTTTCAGCTTCGAAAAAAGTACATCGTTTCTACCATTAAATCTGGGATGTTGATCATCAATCAAAGTAGGGCGCACCAACGTGTACTCTACGAGGGATTTTTAAGGAACATTACGATCAAGGAAGCGGTGAGCCAACAATTACTTTTTCCCCTGACCCTCAATTTTACCCGGGGAGAAATTGCCATTTTGATGGAAATACAGGAAAGCTTAAGTGCCGTTGGATTTGTTTTTGGCGATATAACTTCAGAAACTGTGGAAGTAAAGGGTGTGCCCGTAGTGGTGACGGAAAGCGAGGTGCAAATGGTGATGGAGCAACTTATTTCCGATTTCCAAATGGAGTTGGAGGAGGATAGTTTTTCCCAAGTTGATATGTTGGCCAAGACCTTGGCGAAGACCTTATCGCTCAAAACCGGGGAGGTGTTGGACCAACGTTCACAGATGGAGTTGGTCAATGACCTTTTTGCCTGTAAGGAAAGTGCCCTGAGCCCTTTCAACAAGCGAACATATACAACGATTACAGAAAGCGATATTGATAGAAAATTTATATAAATGAGCAGACTTACTGAAGCGATAAAACACTTGTTGATCATCAATATTTTGTTTTTCGTTGCGACCAATATTTATGGGGACCAAATGTATCAATGGTTTTCCCTTTGGTTTCCAAAAAACGAGAATTTCGGGATTTGGCAAATCGTTACCCATATGTTCATGCATGGTGGGTTTATGCATATTCTTTTTAATATGTACGCCTTATACGCCTTTGGTACGCCCTTGGAGCGAATGTGGGGGCGCAACAAGTTTCTGTTCTTTTATTTTTCCGCAGGCTTAGGTGCAGCTTTGCTGCATACGGGGGTCAACTATTATTACTTTCAGAAAGGGCTTAATGCCATCGTGGATTCTGGAGTCACCGAAAGTTCCGTGATGGATATCGTTACAAGGGGACAGTACAACACGGAATGGTATAATATTGCCGGAAAATCTACCATTGATAATTTTTTAAGTGCCTATCATACCCCGGCAGTCGGTGCTTCGGGAGCCATTTATGGGGTGTTGGTAGCTTTTGGTATGTCATACCCCAACAGCGAACTTTTCCTGATTTTTCTCCCTGTTCCCATCAAGGCAAAGTATTTCATTCCTGTATTGATTGGTCTTGATTTGTTTTCGGGGATTACGGGTTACGGGATTTTTGGACAGGGTATTGCGCATTTTGCACATGTAGGAGGAGCGCTAGTAGGTTTTCTAATGATGTGGTATTGGAAAAAGAATCAGTTTAACAATAATCGCTGGGACAGATAATGGCAGGTGTCAATATAAAATATCAATATGCAAGGTTGAGCGTGGCGGAAAAACTCATCGCCATTAATGTGGCAGTGTATATAGTTAGCGCACTCATTCCCTTTCTATTGGGCTTTTCAAAAAATAGTATCGTACAGTGGTTTGAACTTCCCAATGATTTCTTTGGATTTTTGATGCAACCTTGGTCCATTATAACCTATTCTTTTTTCCATGGGGGTCTTGGACATTTATTTTGGAATATGCTGCTCATCTATTTTGTGGGCAGGATTTTTTTGAACCTATTTGATGGTAGACGTTTTCTGAACGTGTACTTTTTAGGCGTTATCCTTGGGGGCTTATTTTTTATGTTAGGATATAACATTTTTCCGGCATTTTTCAATGTGAACGCCGCACTGATTGGGGCTTCGGCAGGTGCGAGTGCTATTCTTATCTTTATTTGTACCTACATTCCCAACCAAGAGGTCAGGGTCATTTTTTTCAATGTGAAGCTTTGGTATATAGGTGTGTTCGTCGTGTTGATGGATTTGATACAACTTCCCACCAGTGGCAATGCCGGGGGGCATTTGGCACATTTAGGAGGTGCCCTATTGGGATATCTTTATGCTAGCCAACTTTTCAAAGGGAATGATATTGGGGCTGGTTTTTCTAATTTTTTCGACAGTGTTGCCAATATGTTTAAGCGTACCGAAAAAAAAGCGCCATTAAAGACGGTTTACAAGAACCAACGCACTTCATCCAATAGAAGTACCAAAGACTATGATGCCCAAAGCAAACAAAAAAAGATAGATGCCATTTTGGATAAAATCAGCAAGTCCGGATACGAAAGTCTTTCCAAAGCGGAAAAAGATTTTCTTTTTAAGGCGGGTAATGAATAGATACAAATTGTTGTATGTCTTTTTGGGGTAAGACCGTTTACGGGTTGAATATCGTTTTTTCTGTTGGAATGCTTTTGGCTTGTATTGCTCCTTATACAAAGTCGGCCAACCTTTCCTTTTTAAGCCTCCCTGTTCCGGTGTTGGTGATTTCAAACTTTCTATTTCTTTTATATTGGCTCATGGTCAAGCCAAAACGTTTGTGGCTCTCCTTTATCGTTTTGGTGGTTGGCTATTTTAGCTTGGGTTCTTTTGTTCAGTTCAATACCGGGGAGTCCTATGACGATAATGCCCTAAAGGTCATGAGTTTCAACATACAGGGTTTTGAAGGGTTTCCGCGAAATTATGACCGACCCATTGTTCCGGAAATAGCCGATTTCATTCAAAAGGAAAACCCGGATATTCTATGTTTTCAGGAATTCGGGTATTGGGGATTGAGAAATGAAGTGTTTCAAAATTATCCCTACAGTTTCACGAATTATGAGGTCGGTTCCGAAGAAAAAGGGGTTTTAATGGCCATATATTCCAAATACCCGATTATAAATAAAGGTGACATTGAGTTTCCAAACTCCTTGAACGGAGCAAGTTTTGTGGATGTATTGTATAAAAAAGATACCCTTCGCGCATATAATTTACATTTGGAATCCTTAAAAGTTCGACCCAGAAGCCTTAAACGGGAACGATCGGATAGACTACTGGGCAGATTGCGCAATTCTTTTGCGAAACAACAGGAACAGGCAGATTTGATTCGGGAACACATGAAAGGGGTCAGCTTTAGAAAAATTGTCTGTGCGGATATGAACAATACCCAGTATTCCTATGCCTACCAGGAGCTTAAACAGGATATGGAGGACAGCTTCGTAGAAAAGGGATACGGTTATGGGAGAACCATTAACTTTTGGAAATTCCCCTTGCGAATCGATTTCATTTTAACCGATCCGGGTATCGATGTGTTGGACCATAAAAACTACAGTGAAAGCTTGTCCGACCATGAACCTATAATGGCCACTCTACAGATTACTTCGGATAAATAAGCAGTCGGCCAAATCCGCCACCATGTGAATTAAAAAGGCGATACCCCAGATTCGGGTGGTTCTCCAAAAAAGCATCAAACAATATATACCCATCGCCCAATAAGTGTGCAATGGGTGGAAGTTGATACTGCATCTATCGGCATCAAAAATGGGCGTAGCCAAAAAATGGTCCAAATCCAAGAGAATCCCGGCCAAGAGTATCAAACCTACTTTTAGCCTTTGTTCCTTAAAAAATAGGAAAGCCACCAGCAGCGGGACTATAAAATGAATACCATAGTGCAAGGTGAACCTAAGCATGGGACCCGTCTATTTCAATATTTCCTAGATATTCCAAGGTGTTGGGCCCCAAGTTGAAAAGTACGTCCAGAATGCTCAGGTTGGGGATAAACCCATGTCGGTCTCCAAAAACCTGAACATATTCGGGAAATTCGTCCGGCAACTCTTTTTTTGCATTGACCAAAAACCGATAATCCTTTTCATACTCAAGAGAATAGGTATCCGTGAATTCATCCACAAAGTCCAATTGTAGGCAATCACAAATGGTTTGGATGGAAGCCAAATTGAAATCCAAGAGCAGGTCAAACCCTTTTTCGTATAAAGGCCGAATCTCATCTTCATAAAATTCAAAAAAGGGTGAAGTTCTATAGGCCGTTTCCAAGGTTCTCCAGTGCTGTCTTTGCCATGCATAGGAATTGTCTAATTTGACTTCTTCGTAGTGTTGCCTACCAGTTGCGCCTTTTGTGTGTACAATGGGAATACTCAGTAAATGTTTTCCCCTATCCGTACAGATATACGCCCGGTTCCTATAGGTCTGTTTTTGATAGTTGTCCTGTTTTTCGAATACAACATCATTGGCTTTCGTATAAACGCAGAAAAAGGCCACATTGGGTAAATAAGCAGGATGGAGTACGGTCATAGGTACCTATGGTTATTTTTTGGCCTTTTTTCGTTTCCAAAACCAGCTACCAACAAAATAACCCGCCAAGAGAATCAAAAAATACTTAAAATAGGATTTTGGCTCCCCATCTCCGTTTACTGTGGTGAAGATTCTATCCCATCGGGGTCGCCATTTGGACATGGGTTCCGTAAAGTTGTCAAAACTCATCCATATGAAAATAGGCGTTCCTACGATATGGTTTTCCGGAACATATCCCCAGGCCCTACTATCTTCTGAATGGTCACGGTTATCTCCCATCATCCAATAATAGTCCTGTTGAAAAGTATAGCTATCGGCCACATTCCCGTTGATTAAAATTTGATTGCCGTTTACGGCTAGGGTGTTACCTTCATACTCGCGGATAATCTTCTTGTATAGCGGTAATGTTTTTAGGTCCAAGGATACTGTAGTGCCTTCTTTGGGAATATAAATGGGTCCCATTTGGCTGTAGTTCCATGGATAATCCGGACTTTGAGGAAAGAGGTTGATGCCTCTTCTTCCTTTGGGAACCACTTGTCGCACAACAGAATCTATACTGGCATCCTTTCGTAAGGTCGATACCATTTCATCTGTCAATGGCACCATTCGTTCCCGATCAGTTACCTCTTTAAGGGAAAGACGATTGTTTCTGATTACATCAGCAGGAAAACCTGAGTTTCCTGTATAGAGTTCCAGTTGGCCATCGGCTAATTGATTGAACCCTTTTAAATAGGGATTAATCGCCTGTGCCTGTTGTTGGCTTACGGGACCGGATATGTATTTTCTGGTAAAATCCGTAATCCCCAATTGGTCCAGTATTCTGGAGGATACCCCTTTTTGGGAATAAATAATATAGTCATACTGGGGTTTGGCACTGCCGGGCAGTGCCAATTGTTTGCCGTTAATAAACACGTAGCCGTCACGAACTTCCAAGGAGTCCCCGGGAATGCCCACACAACGTTTTACATAGTTGGATTTTTTGTCAATGGGTTTTTTGACCCCCGCTTCTGCCCTAAAAAATTGTCTAACGGTATCGGCAGGCCAGCTAAAGACCACGATATCGTTTCGTTCTACTTTTGTAAATCCCGGTAAACGAAAATAGGGGAGTTGAGGTTTGTTCAAATATGATTTTGTTCCAATAATGGGCAAAGTATCATGCACCATGGGCGCGGCAACCGTAGTCATGGGTGTTCTTGCCCCATAATGGAATTTGCTCACGAATAAAAAGTCGCCCACACGCAACGTTCTTTCCAAAGATCCTGTGGGTATTACATATGGTTGAATAAAATAGGTATGTACCAATGTTGCTGCAACGACCGCAAAAACAATGGAACTCACCCATTCGCCCAAGGCGGTTCCCGGATGAAGACTCCTATTTTCAATATATTTTACATCCAATGCGTAGTTCACATAATAGATATAAAATCCAAGGGTCAAAACAACCAACCAGGATTCCAAAAGGCTGTTCCTTCCGTAACTCCTTATGGTTTCCACCCAAATTACAGGAAACATCAATAGATTGATGATGGGAATGAACAACAAAATAACCCACCATTTGGGCCTATTTATAATCTGCATCAATACGATTGCATTATAAATGGGAACAATGGCTTCCCAAGCCTTACGACCTGCCTTTACGTATAATTTCCAAGTTCCTAGAAAATGAATTACCTGTACTACTAAAATGAAAATAATCCACTGTGTGCCATTCATGATTCTATATTTTTACGCGATAATCGATATTTAATGCTCCACCTAGGAACGTAATCTGATCGTATCTGTCTGTTGAATATTTGTTTGTTACTTATTTTAACCAAGGTTTAACACATCCTTCATCGTAAAAACACCCGTTTTTCCGAGAATCCATTCTGCCGCGATTACCGCTCCCAAGGCAAATCCCTTGCGGTTGTGGGCGGTATGCTTAATTTCTATACTATCCACCGAGCTGGTATAATCCACGGTATGAGTACCCGGCGTATCCCCAATTCTCTTGGCCGAAATACCAATTTGATCATCCCCAGGTTCGTCCAACTTCCACCCGTTATAATCGGTATGGGCAATTATTCCTTCCGCCAAGGTAATGGCCGTGCCACTGGGAGCATCCAATTTTTGGGTATGATGGATTTCCTCCAAAGAAACTTTATATTGGGAAAGGTTTTTCATCATTTTGGCCAAATATGCATTGAGTTCAAAAAAGATGTTAACCCCTAAACTAAAATTGGAGGCATAGATAAAGGCCCCTTCATTTTCTTCGCAATAATCAACAATGGTGTCAAATTTCGAGAGCCAACCTGTGGTACCCGAAATCACGGGTACGTTATTGTCTATGCAACTTTTTATGTTTTCGTAAGCGGCATCCGGTGTGCTGAAATCTATGGCCACATCCATTTTGGAAAAATCCAAAGCTTCATTACCCACATCGATTTTGGCAACGATTTCATGACCTCTTTCAACGGCTAGGCGTTCTATCATTTTTCCCATTTTTCCGTAGCCGAAAAGTGCAATCTTCATACTTAAAATTTTATGGTTAGAGCCATCCCGTAGGTAGGGTTGTTGGTAACGGCATTAAGGTCAAGATACGGTTCAAAATCCAGGCTAAGATCATTATCAATATTGAATTGCTTTAGGTGGGCATCCACATTGGCATCAATAATGTTCAAACTGTAGATTACAATGGATAATACCAACCAAAGATCCCGGTCTCGTTGGAAACGTTCTTGTTGGTTTTCTAGATCGCCGTCATCCAAGAGGGGAAAAATTCCTTCACCATTGAATTCATCGTCCGTAAAACCTGCCTGTCTTCTTTTGAATGCCGTCCTGAAACGCTTGTAATTGTCATTGTTCCAAGTATAGGCATATACACTTCCCCCAAGAGCACCCCAAACTATAGGTGTTTTCCAATATCGCTTGTTGTAGATTTGCCCCAAACCGGGAAGCACGGCAGAATAAAAAGCTGCCTTACTGGGTGCCAATGGATTTATGGCTTTTCTTTTTATTACCGTTAGGGAATCGTCCATGACCAATACATCCGTACTGAGGGCATTGGTGATGGTGTCCATTTCTTTTTCCTCTGGAATGTCTTCCTCTTGGGAATAGGACGCAAAGGTCAAAAAAAACAACAGGGAGAGTATTGAGAAGTGTTTATGCACCCGTAATCAGCTTTTTTATTCGCTCGAATTCTTCTTTGGAATGAAAAGGAATGGTAATACTACCTTTGGAGGTTCCGGAAGTCTTCACTTTAATACCTGCGGACAGATGTTTGGAGATTTCTTCAATGCCTGATGCTACATAGGTAGGGGTTTCCACCTTTGATTTGGTAAGTTTGGTAGAATCTTTTTGATGGTAATTCTTTACGGCATTTTCCGTATCCCTGACCGATAAATTTTGCCCCACAATTTTCTCATAAAGGGCTATTTGGTCCTGTCTGCTTTCGATGTTCACCAAGGCCCTCCCGTGGCCCATGGTCAAAAACCCGTCACGCATGCCCGTCTGTATGATGGGATCAAGCTTTAACAATCTTAGGTAATTGGCGATTGTGGAGCGTTTTTTTCCAACACGGTCGCTCAATTTTTCTTGGGTCAGATTGATCTCATCGATGAGCCGCTGGTAAGAAAGCGCAATTTCAATGGGATCTAAATCTTGCCGTTGTATATTTTCCACCAAGGCCATTTCCAAGGATTCCTGGTCATTGGCGATGCGAATGTAGGCGGGAATGGTATCCAGTCCTACCAATTTGGATGCTCTGTACCTTCTTTCGCCGGATACGAGTTGGTATTTGTTGAAACCTAGTTTCCTGACCGTAATGGGCTGGATAACGCCCAATTCCCGGATGGAAGTGGCCAGTTCCTGTAAGGTTTCGTCGTTAAAATTGGACCGGGGCTGAAAGGGATTGACATCAATATCCTCTAAATCCAGTTCAATGATGTTGCCCACAACCTTGTCCGCATTTTTATCCGTTGCAGATTGTATATCGTTATCGGGGTCTTTCAACAATGCCGATAGTCCTCGTCCCAAAGCCTGTTTTTTTACTGCTTTTGCCATGTTATGCTGTCTGCTTGTTTTTCTTTACTACCTCGTCTGCCAGATTTAGGTAGTTCGTGGCCCCCTTACTGGCGGCATCATACTTTATGATACTTTCTCCATAGCTGGGTGCTTCGCTCAATCGAACATTTCGCTGTATGATCGTTTCAAAGACCATATCGCCAAAATGTTTCTTTACCTCTTCCACTACTTGGTTGGAAAGGCGTAATCTGGAATCGTACATGGTCAATAGCATTCCTTCAATATCCAATTGTGGATTGTGGATCCGTTGCACACTTTTAATGGTATTCAATAGTTTTCCAAGTCCTTCCAAGGCAAAGTATTCACATTGAATGGGGATAATCACGGAATCTGCTGCGGTAAGGGCGTTCAACGTCAATAATCCCAAGGAGGGCGCACAATCTATGAGAATGTAATCGTAGTAGTCCTTCAGTTCCAGAATGGCCTTCTTCATCATGTATTCCCGTTCATCCTTATCTACCAATTCTATTTCAATGGCCACCAGATCAATGTGGGCCGGAATTAAATCAACATTGGGGGAAGTGGTAGGAATAATGGCTTCTTTGGCGGTTTTCGTATGTTCCAAAAGTTGGTAGGTGCCCAACTCGATACTATCTACATCAATACCCAACCCAGACGTAGCGTTGGCTTGGGGGTCAGCATCTATCAGCAGTACTTTCTTTTCAAGTACCCCTAGCGACGCCGCTAAATTAACGGTCGTAGTCGTTTTGCCAACACCACCTTTTTGATTTGCAATAGCAATTATCTTGCCCATATACCAAGTAAGTTAGGGTGTAAAAATACGATTATTTGTGGGGCTGATAAAAGGATTTTGTTAACACTAGGTGAATAACCAAAAGCTTTTCATTAATATAGCGTTAAAGTTTTAGATATCAAAACGTTATCTAGGATTCATATGTTTTCTGCAAATCGCGACAGAAATCAAATTATTCTTTTTTTTCCTTGCGTTTGAGACTGTCCTCGTATTCAATTAAATAGATTTCCTCGTTTTTCTTCTTTAGATAATATTCTTCCCGGGCAAATTTTTCCAACTCATCCTCGTTGGACAATTTTTCAATGACTTTTTTATCCTTTGCGATCTCTTTTTTTAGGAACTCCTGTGTTTTTTCAAGTTTGTTTATTTCGCGTTTAAGCTCCATATGTATCAAGAGCGAGTTGGTATCAAAAAATACCATCCAAATAACAAAAACCGTCAGCACCAAAACATAAATATTGGTCATGACCTTGAACCATTTTTTCTCCTTTAATTCATTCAGTCCCATTAGGCCCTGGCTAATTTTTCATTAATAATGCTCCTTACGATTTCAACGGCTACGGTATTGTATTTATTATTGGGAATGATAATATCCGCATATTCCTTGGTGGGCTCTATAAATTGCTCATGCATCGGTTTTATGACATTCTGGTAATTTTTCAAGGTTTCGTTCAGATTCCATCCCCGTTCGTTTACATCCCTTTTTAATCTTCGTATGAGTCGTTCATCGGTATCCGCATGCACAAAGATTTTTATGTCGCACATATTTCTAATTTCGGCATTGGTCAAGATTAAGATTCCTTCAACGATCATAACCTTTCTTGGATGTGTGGGTATGGTCTTTTCCGTGCGATTACATTCCAAAAAGGAATAGACCGGTTGTTCAATGGATTCCCCTGCTTTTAGGGCCTTTAAATGCTGCTCAAGGAGTTTGAAATCTATGGCGCTGGGATGGTCAAAATTGGTCTTTCGACGCTCTTCCAAGGTTAGGTGGGAAAGGTCGTTATAATAGGAATCCTGGGAAATTACCCCAACTTCGTTTTTAGGCAATTCGTTGATGATTTGATTTACCACGGTAGTTTTTCCGCAGCCTGTTCCTCCAGCTATTCCAATAATCAGCATGCAATAATTATTTAGCCCAAAAATACATATTTGAATCTCAAAATTGTACAAAACTTAAAATTGAAGCTTGGATACTTCGCTATCTAATGGTAAGGTTTACTTTTGCACCATGCACAATGAACATGTAAAACCAAACTTTGAATTCGTGGCCCTAATGGCATCTTTAATGTCCATAGTGGCCCTTACGATTGATGCATTGATTCCTGCGATTTCAGATATTGGAATCGCGATCAACAGTTTGGATGCCACCCAAAACCAGTTACTGATCATCATGATATTTTTGGGACTTGGAGTAGGCCAGCTGTTCTTTGGGCCCTTATCAGACAGTTTGGGAAGAAAACCCATTGTCTATATTGGTTTTACCGTTTTTGGTGTAGCCAGCATCATCTGTCTTTTGGCGCCCAATCTTGAAATCATGATCTTAGGAAGAATTCTCCAAGGTGTGGGGTTATCGGCGCCAAGGACCATCAGTATTTCTATAATCAGGGATACGTACAGGGGCGATTATATGGCAAAGATCATGTCCTTCGTTACAGCGTTTTTCATTATAGTTCCGGTTATTGCACCTGCTTTTGGGAAATTTATCATGAGTTTTTCTAGCTGGGAAGGTATCTTTTATGCCCAGTTATTTTTTGCAATACTTGTATCCTTTTGGTTTTATAAAAGGCAGGAGGAAACCCTAAAACCTGAATACAAGGTTCCATTTAAAGCATCCGTATTTATTAGGGGAACCAAGGAAATTTTCAAGTATCGCGAAACGGTTTCCTGTACGATAATCTCCGGATTGATTACGGGTTCTTTTCTGGTGTATTTGAGTTCGGCCCAACACGTCTTTGAGGAATTGTACGGTTTGGCCGATAGTTTTCCTTTAATTTTTGCTGGATTGGCCATTTCCATAGGCTTTTCTACCTTGACCAATGGTACCCTTGTGGTACGATTTGGTATGCGAAACCTGTCATTGGTGGCCTTGTCCACTTTCACGGCAATCGCCCTTCTTTACAGTATTATTTTCTGGAACGAACCAGACCCCAGTGTGTCCGTTTTGATTTCTTTTCTTTCGGTTCTTTTTTTGTGTTTGGGATTTATTTGGGGTAACCTAAGGTCCATTGCCATGGAACCTATCGGTCATATTGCGGGAATAGGAGCTGCCATAACGGGATTTGTGTCCACAATTTTGTCCATACCCATCTCCATATTCATTGGAAAGTATATTACCGACACTGTATGGGCCTTGTTTGCAGGTCTTGGGATATGTGGATTGATTTCAGTGGTCCTTTTCATTGCCTTTAAAACAAGACCACTGTTTGCCAGTAATAGGGCCTACCAATAGAATTAAAGTGCCTCGTCCATGATTTCCTGAACGATTTCAGGATTTAAAAGCGTACTCGTGTCGCCAAGATTTGAGGTGTCACCACTGGCGATTTTACGTAATATTCTTCGCATGATCTTACCACTTCGTGTCTTGGGAAGACCCGAAACAAATTGAATTTTATCAAGTTTGGCAATGGGGCCAATTTGCTCCGTTATCTGCTGATTGATTTCCTTTCTGAGATTGTTTTTGTCCCTGCTTTCCCCGGTTTCCTTTAAGATGATATATCCATAGAGAGCATTGCCCTTTACATCGTGCGGGAAACCAACAATCGCAGATTCTGCCACGGCAGGATGTTCGTTGATGGAATCCTCAATAGGTGCCGTACCCAGATTATGACCGGAAACGATGATGACATCGTCCACACGGCCTGTAATTCGATAATATCCCACAGCATCCCGTAGGGCACCGTCACCTGTAAAATACATGTTTTCATAGGCCGAAAAATACGTATCCCGATAACGTTCGTGGTTACCCCATATGGTTCTTGCAATGGAAGGCCACGGGAACTTTATACAAAGTCTGCCATCCACCTGATTTCCTTTGATTTCAGTTCCATTTTCGTCCATTAAGGCTGGTTGTATTCCAATGAACGGTAAAGTAGCATAGGTTGGGGTTGTTGGTGTCACATAAGGAATTGGGCTGATCATAATGCCTCCTGTTTCCGTTTGCCACCAAGTATCTACGATCGGACTATTCTTTTTGCCCACGTTGTTATTGTACCAATGCCATGCTTCCTCATTTATAGGTTCTCCAACGGAGCCCAAAACCTTTAAGCTGGATAGGTCGTATTTTTCAACATAATCGAGATTTTCCTTTGCCAAGGCTCGTATGGCTGTTGGGGCCGTATAAAACTGGGTGACCTTATGTTTTTGAACTACTTCCCAAAACCTGCCAAAATCAGGGTAGGAGGGAACCCCTTCGAACATTACTGTAGTGGCGCCATTGGCCAAAGGCCCGTACACGATATAGGAATGTCCCGTAATCCAACCAATGTCGGCAGTACACCAGTACACATCATCTTCCCTGTATTGAAATATATTTTTGAAGGTATAAGCGGTATAGACCATATATCCTGCGGTGGTATGCACCATCCCTTTGGGCCTACCTGTTGAACCGGAGGTATAAAGGATGAATAAAGGGTCTTCCGCGTTCATAATTTCGGCCACGTTATCGCCATAAGCATCGTCCAAAAGAGGTTGGAGCCAATAATCTCTTTTGGGAACCATTTCTATTTCACTATGGATGCGTTTGGCCACCAATACGGTTTCTACTCCTGGACAAGCTTCCAAGGCCTTATCCACGATTCCCTTTAAATCGATGGTCTTGGAACCTCTGTACGAACCATCTGAAGTAATCACCAGTTTACAATCGGAATCATTGATTCTTGTTGAAAGGGCATTGGATGAAAAACCGGCGAAAACTACGGAATGGATGGCACCGATTCTAGCACACGCCAATACCGAAATGGCCAATTCTGGAATCATGGGCAGGTAAATGCAGACACGGTCCCCTTTTTTTACGCCTTTTTCCAAGAGCACATTGGCCATTTTGCACACACGTTCGTGAAGCTGTCTGTATGTAATATGTTCGGCTTCTTCTTTTGGGTCGTTGGGTTCAAAAAGAATGGCCGTTTTGTTGCCCCGTGTGGGTAAATGACGGTCGATACAGTTTTCGGTTATATTTAATTGGGCACCTTCAAACCATTTAATTTCGGGTTTTGTAAAATCCCAACTCAGCACGTTATCCCATCGTTTTCGCCATACGAAATGCTCCTCAGCTATTTCTTCCCAAAAGGCCTCAGGATTACGGACGGATTTTCTATAGACTTGATAATACTCCTCTAGGTGTTTGATGTGATAGTTACTCATTGCTAAATTCTGATTTCAACTAAAATAATTAATACTTAATGACCGCTGGCTTCTCCGGCTCCGCTTGGAATCCGTATGTCCTCCACAATTTCCTGTACATTTTCAGGTGGTGGTGTCGTAAACTTCATAATGACAATAGATACTATAAAATTAACGACCATGGCGATACTGCCAAAACCTTCCGGCGAAATTCCAAACCACCAATCTTCTGGCGTGCCCCCACCAAACCAATCGAACTTGAATTTGGTCATATAGAATAACATAAGCAGGGTACCCGTAATCATTCCGGCAATGGCGCCTTCCTTATTCATTTTTTTATAAAAAATACCCAGTACAATAGCTGGAAAAAAGGAAGCTGCCGCTAATCCAAAGGCCAAGGCGACGACGGCCGCAACAAATCCAGGCGGGTTAATACCAAAATATCCTGCAATGACCACGGCAACTGTTGCCGCAAGACGTGCGGCCCAAAGTTCCCCTTTATCAGAGATATTGGGCTTAAATACTTTTTTTATAAGATCATGGGATACTGAAGAGGAGATGACCAATAAAAGCCCAGCGGCAGTGGATAGGGCTGCGGCCAAACCTCCGGCTGCGACCAAGGCGATGACCCATGCAGGTAGGTTGGCTATTTCTGGATTTGCCAGTACCATGATATCTCTGTCAACGGTCAACTCATTTTTTTCTGGATCTGCTACATATTGAATTACTCCATCCTTGTTTTTGTCGTCAAAAGTCAATAAACCTGTAGTTTCCCAATTTGTGAACCATGCTGGCATGGAACTATATTCCTTATTGCTTACCGTGTTAATCATATTGGTTCTTGCAAATACAGAAACTGCAGGTGCGGTAGTGTAGAGTATTGCAATCAGTAATAGGGCCAGTCCGGCCGATTTTCTTGCATCTTTGACTCTTTTTACTGTGAAGAAGCGCACAATAACATGGGGTAGTCCGGCAGTCCCTACCATTAATGCCAGTGTGATGGCAAATACATCGGCCATGGACTTAGAGCCATTGGTATACGCATTGAATCCAAGTTCCGTGGATAAGCCATCCAGTTTATCCAAAAGATACGTTCCAGAACCGTCATTTAAAGTAGAACCCATTCCAAATTGTGGGATAGGGTTTCCGGTCATTTGAATGGAAATAAAAATGGCCGGTACCATAAAGGCGAAAATGAGCACGCAGTACTGCGCCACTTGGGTATAGGTGATGCCCTTCATGCCGCCAAGCACGGCATAAAAAAGAACGATAATCATTCCTATGACCACACCGGTGTTGATGTCGACCTCTAAAAATCGAGAAAAAACCACGCCTACGCCCCGCATCTGTCCAGCTACGTACGTAAAGGAAACGATGAGGGCACAGATGACGGCCACGATTCGGGCAGTTTTGGAATAGTATCGATCACCGATAAAATCCGGGACGGTAAACTTTCCAAATTTCCGAAGGTAAGGAGCCAACAAAAGCGCCAAAAGTACATAGCCCCCCGTCCAACCCATTAGGTAGACGGAGCCATCATATCCGGCAAAGGCGATGATTCCCGCCATGGAAATAAACGACGCCGCGGACATCCAATCTGCCGCAGTTGCCATGCCGTTTGCCAACGGGGAAACCCCGCCCCCGGCTACATAAAAATCCTTGGTGGAGCCGGCCCGGGACCAAATAGCAATTCCTATATAAAGGGCAAAAGTAATTCCGACGAGTAGGTAGGTCCAGACTTGAACGCTCATAATTTTTTAGTTTGTTTGGTATTTAGTTTTTGGCTGTCTTGGCGTTGTTTAAAAGCATTTTAGGCGGCTATTCATCGTAGCCATATTTTTTGTCCAGTTTGTTCATAAGTCGAACATAAACGAAAATGAGGATTACGAAAACGTAAATCGAACCTTGTTGCGCAAACCAGAACCCGAGTTTAAAACCACCAATTTTTATCGTATCCAAGGCATCTTTGAACAGGATTCCAGCACCATAGGATACTAGGAACCAAATTGTTAAAAGAATGAAGAGATATTTTACGTTTTCCTTCCAATATGCGGAGGCTCGCTTTTGTTTATCGGACATTTTTAGGAATTAACAGATTAGAACAGGAATTTAATGAAAATACTTCAATTGGATAAAAAAATGACTCCGCTCGACGAATCCCTTATGGCACCCGTTACCGTTTTGAGCACGTTGACTTCCCTTTCCGACCGTAATACGCCCATGAAGGCGAATACCAACGCTTCCTTGAATTCGATTATTGTTTTTTCGGGTACCACTACTTCTATATTTTCATTTAATTTTTGCTTCAATGTTTCGATTAGAAAGGTGTTCAGGGCACCTCCTCCGGTGATGAACAATTTTTGGTTTTGCTTTCCGGAATTCAAGGACACTTGCTGGGCAATTTTTTCGCAAATGTGATGAACGGCGGTGTGTAAAAGGTTTTCGGTAATGTCCTTAGTAGCTTCTACAATAGGAACGACCTCCTCCAAAAACCATTCATATCCAATCGATTTGGGATGTGGCAATAGATAGTAATTAAGGTCATTGAGCTTTTTCAACATCTCTGGGTTGATTTTGCCCGATTTTGCCATTATCCCGTTTTCATCATAATCCAGTCCGATTTTTCGTGTAATATAATTCAGGA
This sequence comes from Maribacter algicola, assembly GCF_003933245.1. NCBI lineage: Bacteria > Pseudomonadati > Bacteroidota > Flavobacteriia > Flavobacteriales > Flavobacteriaceae > Maribacter > Maribacter algicola. Next base: position 1,234,965 of record NZ_QUSX01000002.1, on the reverse strand, counting down.
TCATATTTGCCAGGCCGATATCATAGGCAATCCTGCTGCCTTTGGATTCAAAGGAAATATTGCTGATACCCCCAAGATTGAGGCAAAAATCATATTCACTGAAAAGCAATCGGTCACCAATGGGAACCAGGGGCGCACCCTGACCGCCCAAGGCGAGATCGTTGCTTCTAAAGTCGCAAATTACTGGATATCCGGAAGCATTGGCCAAATGCTGCCCCGATCCCAACTGGAAGGTGAGTCCCAATTCCGGTCTATGATGCGAGGTATGGCCGTGGCTGGCAATAAAATCGGTCTCCAAATTATGTTCAACGATAAATTCCTTGGCCCTCGCCCCAAGCCAACTTCCATAAACGTTGTGCAGTTGTAGCAATTTTTCGGCCGATAGGTGAATGGCATCCTTGAGCTCGTTCTGCATTTCCGGTGTATAGGATATGCTTTTTGTTGCCTTGATCTCGAACTCCCATCGGTCCTTATGTTTCCAAAAATGGCAAGAGGCCATGTCCAGACCGTCCAAGGAGGTGCCGGACATCATTCCAATGACGTTATATTTTTTCATAGTTCCGCTATTTTAAAGAAACAGGTAATTTTCCATGCGCCTTTATTTTTCCTAAAAAATGTTCCGTAGCCACATCCTGAAATTCCTTAAAATCTTGATAGACCAATACGGTTGCAAGGGATTTTTTTGCACTAAAGAGTTTTAGGGAATATGGATTTCCAAAATGATACAGTACCACGTTCTTTTCTTCTAGCATTGAATTGATGAAATCGATTTCTTCTTGATGGAAACCAAAATGGTTCGCTGGCTTCACCTTGGGCGGGGTTACCAGTAAAAGAATATTTTTCTCTTGTTTAGTTTCCTGTTTGGCTTCCTCCAAAAAGGAAAGGATATCCTCTTGTGAAGGATTTCCTTTCGGCTGCTTTAAAGTAAATGTGCAGAAGTTTTTTTTGCTGAAAGTATTGATGGTGGCCTCGTTTCCATGGTATAACGTAATGCTTTCCTCGGCGATTTTCCTGTTCAATGCTGCGCTTTTGGAAAGTTCAGTAAATTTGTGATGGTATGGATTTCCCATGGCCTTTTCCTTCAGCTTCCATACCCGTTCAAAGGTTTCTTCCAATTGGTTCAGTGTACTATTTTTTGCGATGGTTTCAATACCTTCTCTAACGTGTTCGGCAAAGCAAAGGATGTCGTTTCCGGCATGGAAGGCGAGCCATTCCAACTCGCCGGGTACGGGATGGATTTTTGAAACGGCATGCATGTTCAGGGCATCGGAAATGACAACGCCCTTGAAATTCATCTCGCCCCGTAACAAATCGGTACAGATTTCCCTGGAAATACTTGCGGGTGTTTCGGTGCCATTCGCCAAAGCCGGTACGGACAAATGGCCCACCATTACGGCATCTATGCCTTCCGATATTATTTTTTGAAAGGGATAGAGTTCATTTTCCAAAAGCTCCTTTTTCGATTTATCGATAACGGGAATTCCCAAATGGGAATCCACCGAAGTATCCCCGTGTCCAGGAAAATGTTTGATACTGGTCAATACCCCAAGACTTTCGGTTCCCTTTATGTAGGCCAACGCTTTTTTTGTGACCTGCTCCCTATTGTCGCCAAAAGACCGATACCCAATCACGGGGTTGTTGGGATTGTTGTTGATGTCCACCACTGGGGAAAGGTTCCAATGGATTCCGGCCGCCAAGCAGTCTTGGGCAATGTTCTTCCCAACTTCATAGATAAGTTCTTCCTTTCCAGTAAATGCGCCTAAAGTAATTGCATAAGGATACTGTGGTGTATTTTCGATTCGCATAGCCAAGCCCCATTCTGCATCTATGGCAATAAATAGGGGGTATTTGGATGCCGACTGATATCTCTTTATCAAGGATTTAAGGGTTTCAAAACTTTCCTCATTCCGAATGACCTCTTTCTTTCCCTCGAAATTGGTTGCCGCACTGGCCCTGGAATGAAAAAAACAGATACCCCCAATGCCGTGGTCTCTTATCAGGGTTTCCAAAGTCTGTATTTCTTCCTCCGTGTCATTGATGAATGCCGCCGGCATAAAGAACTGTCCAATCTTTTCTAGGGGACTTAATCTTGTTTTGGCAATTTCAAAAGGAGGCAGTTCTTTCATGTTAATCGTTGGTTTTCTTACCAAATTCCGCTGGGTAGGTAATGTATTTTAATAAAATCAGGGAAGGAAATGCGGCGATTACTACCCAAATAAAGAAACCATCATAGCCCAACCATTGTTGCATATATCCGCTGATCATACCCGGAAGCATCATGCCGAGTGCCATAAAACCCGTGGCAATGGCATAGTGGCTTGTCTTGGACTTGCCCTCGGCTATGTAAATAAGATACATGAGAAAGGCGGCAAAGCCGAAACCATAACCAAATTTCTCGAACATAACGGTGGCGGTTACGGGGATGACATGCGTCGTTTTTGTAATCGCCAAAAGGGCATAGAGTATATTGGGCAGGTTTAGGGACAGTACCATGGGAAGCATCCATTTTTTGAGTCCGTCACGGGAAATCAGGATGCCGCCCAGAATACCCCCGATAGAGAGCATGATAACACCTGCCGTGCCAAAAATGGTCCCTATAAGTTCCGTGGAATAGCCCAGCCCTCCTTTTTCCGGACTATCCAGCATGAACGGAGCCGCCATTTTTACCAATTGCGATTCCCCTAGTCGGTACGTCAAAATGAAGGCCAACGCAATACCAATGTTTTTCTTCTCAAAAAAGGATTTGAACACTTCCAAAAAGCTTTTTGGCTTTTCGGCAAGATTGGATGCATCCGACTCATATTTTGGGGTCACAAAGAAATTGGAAATGGTTAGCAGCAGCATGAGAACGGCCGCAGCTATCATAGTGATGCTCCAGGCCTTGGAATTGTCCCCATATTTGTTTTCCAGGAACCCGGCCAAGATTACAATAAGTCCTTCTCCCGTAACCATGGCCAAACGGTAAAAGGTGCTACGCATCCCTACGAAGAAGGACTGTTTTTTTTCGGTCAGGCCCAACATATAATACCCATCGGAAGCAATGTCATTGGTCGCCGATGCAAATGCTGCCATCCAAAAGCAGGCTAACGTTGTGATAAAAAACATGTTGGTAGGTATGCTAAGGCCCACACCCAATAATGCGACGGCAATAACAAACTGCATGGACAAAAACCATTTGCGCTTTGTACTTTTTAAATCGACCAAAGGACTCCAAAGCGGTTTCAACACCCAAGGTAGATACAACCAACTGGTATACAGTCCAATATCTGAATTGCTAACGCCCAATTGTTTGTACATGATAACGGAAACCGTCACCACCAATACATAGGGCAGACCTTGTGTGAAATATAAAATGGGGACCCATCCCCATGCACCCTTATCTTTTTCTGCCATACCCCGGTATTTGATTTAAATGTATGATTGTTGGTTGAGATTCTTGTCCATATCGATTTAAAAAAGTAACGGCAAAATTAGTTCCCTTTAGAACCGATTTTCGTATTTGAACTTGGTTTGATCCGGTAGGAACAAAAATCTTGTCCAAGAGTTTTTTGCTTTTTAATTCCGATGTATTTTTTTTAACCGAGTTGTATACGAGTACATATTGAGTAGTATTTTCATGGTCCAATGTCAGTGTCACAAAATCAGGTGATTGTTCTTTTTCGATAATGTTGACGTTTTCCAAATGCTCCTCGTAGCCATTCTTCACCTCGGGCGTTAAGGCCGGCCATTTGTAATACTTTCTTCCCAAATAGGTGACCACATCCTCATTTTTATCCATCAGGGATTTTGCGCTGAACAAAATATTGCCTGATATCTCTGGGGTCTGCCGTGCCAACTTAAATTGGTTGGGTAATTCTTTCTTTTTCTCCCACGCCTGATCACTATTATTTCGGACTTTATACGCCCCATTCCCGATATATACATAACTGTTTTCGCTATTGTTTGCCCACCAATCCACAAGGGTTTTATGGGAGGCCACAGGAAGGTCCAAACTCCAATATATTTGAGGAGCTATGTAATCAAGCCACCCCTTTTCCATCCAAAGTAATGGGTCGGCATATAGGTTTTCAAAGGTCGTTTGACCCGCTTGGGTTTCGGAACCTCGTGGGTCGGTAGACTTGTTCTTCCATACGCCAAACGGACTCACCCCAAAAGATACCCACGGTTTGATATCCTTTATCGCGGTATAACTTTTTCTAATAAGGCTGTCCACGTTGCTACGCCGCCAGTCGGGCAAAGACTGCTGAGGTTGGGAACAGTTGTAAAAGGTGATACTGTCATTAAACACTTCGTCCTTAATGGTATAGGGATAGAAATAGTCATCAAAATGAATCCCGTCAATATCATACGTGAGAGTCAGTTCCTTTATAATAGAAGTCAGTTTTTCCTGTACTTGTGGCAATCCTGGATTATAATAATATTTGGTTCCGTATTTGACCATCCAATCCGGGTTCAAGTTATAATCATGATCTGGACTTAGAATATCGGTTTTTAGATCAAATGTGGCCCTATAGGGATTTAACCAGGCGTGGAATTCCATACCCCTTAAATGAGCCTGTTCAATCATCCAAGGTAATGGGTCATCCTCCCATTTGGTATTCTCACCTTCGGTTCCGGTCAGAAATCGGGACCACGGGGCAAATTCCGAAGGATAGAAGGCATCCCCGGCTGCACGGACTTGCACAATGACGGCATTGTAATGTAAGTTTTTATAAAAATCCAAAATTTTAAGGTAATCTTCCTTCTGTTTTGCAACGGAATCCGTTCCGTTTTTTGGCCAATCAATATTCACCACAGTGGCGATCCACACCCCACGAAATTCCTTTTTTGGTTGGGGTATATTCGGTTTAAAGACACCGCAAGAACTGGCGATGGTCAAAAGAACAATTACAAACAGCTTTTTGGGCATTGGAAAAATAAAAAGGGCCTATTATATCGAAAATAGGCCCTTTTTTAAGAGTATTAAAATTTATGTCTCACAAAAGCTTCCATGGCGGCATACGAGGACATGCCCAGGGCCTTGTATTTGTTGGCTGTGTCCCTGTTACGTTCCTCGGCACGCATCCAGAATTCGCGGGAGTCGTCCCCTTGGAACATGACCCCATCCTTTTGGGATTGGTGGCAAAATATTGCATTTCGTTTTTTTAGGACCTGTCCCGGACTCATTGGAACGCACATTTCAATCTCGTTGATGTCCCATTCGTGCCAAGCGCCTCTATACAACCATAACCAACAATCTTTAATGAATGGTTCCGGTTTTAGCCGCTTTAGAGCCTCCAAAACGGCATCCAAACACACCTTATGGGTACCGTGGGGATCAGCAAGATCTCCAGCTGCATATATTTGATGAGGTTTTATCTGTTTAATAATATCTACCATAAGTGCGATATCATCTTCGGACAGGTTGTTCTTTTTTATAGTTCCCGTCTCGTAGAAAGGTAAATCCAAAAAGTGGACGTGGGAATCCTTTAGCCCCATATATCGTGTAGCGGCATAGGATTCTGAACGTCTAATATCTCCTTTTAACCTTCGTAATTCAGGAGAATCTATTTGGCTATCCTGTTTATTATTGATTGAGTTGATGATTTTTTGAACCTTTTCCGATGGATTCAAATTCATCGCTATTTCAGCGAATTTTCTGGCGTCGGTATCCGAAACTGCGATGTTTCCAGATGTTTGATAGACCACATGTACTTCGTGGCCCTGTTCTACCAATCTGTCAAACGTTCCTCCCATGGAAATTACGTCGTCATCCGGATGTGGACTAAATATAATGATCCGTTTTTTGGCAGGTTCCGCCCTTTCCGGTCTATGGGTATCGTCCGCATTTGGTTTACCCCCGGGCCACCCTGTAATTGTATGCTGTAGCTTATTGAAAATCTGAATGTTTAGATCGTACGAATCCTCTTTGGAAAGTAGGTCCGCCATGCCATTGTCGTTGTAATCCTTATCGGTTAGGCTCAGAACGGTCTTGCCTGTCTCTTCGCAAAGCCAGATGATGGCCTTGGCCTTGAGTTCTTCCGTCCATTCGCAGGCATCCACTAACCATGGGGTTTTGTTTTTTGTCAATTCCGATGCGGCCCCTGCATCCAGGATAAAGGTACAGTTGGAATGATTTTGTAGGTAGGTGGCAGGTACTTGGGAAGAAATTTCCCCTTCAATCGTTTTTTTGATGATTTCTGCCTTGTTCTCTCCCCAGCCCAAAAGCACGATCCGTTTGGCCTTGCGAACTGTGGCGATACCCATGGTGATGGCCTTCCTGGGAACGTTGGTTATTCCGAGGAACGCTGGTGCGGCATCCACACGCGTGATGTGGTCCAAGGTAATCACCCTTGTCCCGGAATTATAATGGGAACCGGGTTCGTTAAATCCTATGTGTCCCGTTCTACCAATACCCAATAACTGAAAATCGAGTCCGCCGTAGTCCTTTATTTTCCGTTCGTAGTCCAAACAATAGGCCACTGTGTCCTCAGGTGCGACCGTACCGTCAGGAATGTGCACGTTTTCAGGGTCAATATCTATATGGTTGAAGAGATGTTCGTACATGAAGTAGTGATAGCTCTGAATATTGCTTTTTTCCATGGGCAAATATTCGTCCAAATTGAAGGTGACCACATTTTGGAAACTGAGACCTTCCTCTTTGTGCATTCGTACCAGCTCAGAATACACACGAATGGGAGAGGAGCCCGTGGCCAGCCCCAAAACACATGTTCTTCCCTGATTTTGTTTTTTTCTGATGAGCTCCGCAATCTCTTCCGCTACGCGAATGGACGCTTCATTGGAATCCGAAAAAATGACGTTGTGGATTTTTTCAAATCGGGTTTCCTCAAATTGTCCGATGGGTTGGTGGCTTATGTCCCTCTTTTTTTTGACCATGGTGGTTTTCATAGAAAATTGGAATTATACTTTTTAAATTCATGCAAAGATAGGCAATAAAAATTTATTTTGCTGTTTTTTGCAATATTAAATTGCTGTTTTTTGCAATATTTAATATTAAATTAATTTTCAGGATACAATAACGGAATAAAACGGCATGTTTAAATTTTAGTTATCTTTGTCCCAATTTCTATTTATTTGAATACCTATGTTGAAGGAAGAACGCCAACAAATCCTCTTGAACGAAGTAGAATTGCATAATAGGATTCTATTGACGGATATTGCAGAAAGCTTGGATGTTTCCATTGATACCATCCGTAGGGACGTTAAGGAACTGGATGCCGAAAACAAATTGAAGAAGGTTCATGGTGGTGCCATTTCCTTGGGTTTTACAAATAGTAATAGCAGGAATACCAATATTTACGCCCTAGAGGAAAAGGTAATCATCGCCCAAAAGGCGGTTACTTTGTTAAAGGACGGTGCGGTCATTTTTATCGATGGGGGAACCACTTGTATGGAGCTGGTACGGCTCATTCCGGATAATTTACGCCTGACCTGTTTTACCATCAGTCTACCGGTAGCCATGGAATTGTCCCACAAACCAAATGTTACGGTAATTTCCATTGGGGGACAGATATCCAAGGAGGCCCAAATATCCATAGGTGCGAACGCCATTCATAATCTTTCTGAAATTAGGGTCGACTATAGCTTTATAGGTACTGGATATGTGGATGCCGTGTATGGGCTTACGGAGTTCGATTGGGATATCGTACAGGTAAAAAAGGCGGTCATAAAGGCGGCAAAAAAAACGGTTTTATTGTCCATTTCGGAAAAGCTAAATTCGCAGCATCGGTATAAAACCTGTGATATCAATACCATTAATACCATGATAACGGAGTTGGAACCATCCGACAGAATGTTGGAGGTCTTCCGCAACTGTGACATACGCATCTTATAAATACCTTATGGAATACAAAAAAATTACGGAGTCACCCTCCAATCATGATCATTTGGAACAATTGGATACGGTTTCCATCCTCCAAAAAATGAATGAAGAGGATAAGAAGGTTGCCGATGCGGTCGCCTTGGTAATCCCCCAGATTACCCAGTTGGTGGATGCCCTTGCCGAACGTTTTATACAAGGGGGACGTTTGTTTTACATAGGTGCGGGAACCAGTGGCCGCTTGGGGATTTTGGATGCCTCCGAAATTCCTCCCACTTTTGGTATGCCCCATGAACGTGTTATTGGACTTATTGCAGGTGGGGATACGGCCATTCGAAAGGCGGTCGAGAATGCTGAGGATGATACCCAACAAGCTTGGTTGGACCTAAATGAACATTCAATAAATGAAACAGACGTTGTAGTTGGTATTGCTGCTTCGGGCACGACACCTTATGTTATCGGTGGTCTTGAATCGGCACAAAAAAATAATATCCTCACGGCTTGTATCACCAACAATCCGGGTTCGCCTATTACAAAGGTTTCCGATATTCCTATTGCCGTGAACGTGGGTCCGGAATTCGTAACGGGAAGTACACGGATGAAAAGTGGTACCTCGCAAAAGCTGGTACTAAATATGATTTCTACGGCACTGATGATAAAAATAGGACGCGTAAAAGGAAACAAAATGGTGAACATGCAGCTCACAAACCACAAGCTTGTAGACCGCGGTACGAGATATATAGTCGAAGGTCTAGGTGTTCCTTACGACCAGGCCGAGGCATTGCTAAAAAAACACGGCTCTGTAAAAAAGGCCTTGGAGGCTGGTAAATAGGAAAAGTGTTTTGCTTCTTGGATTATAGGGTGCAAAAAATTAAAGCGTCGAATTCCGAATGCCAAATTCCGAATACCAAATTCCAAAATACATAGAAATTTTGCCCTAAAAGGTTTTTATTTTTTTGAGTTCAGCCGATAAATCCCTTTTCCTTCCACTCCCACGTAAATTAGTCCGTCAGGTCCTTCTTCAATGGAACGTACGCGTCCTATGCCGTCCATTAATTTCTCCCTTTTGGTTACCTTGCTTCCGTCTAGTTCCAAGCGCTCCAAATACTGAAATGCCAAGGAACCTACAAGAACACTGCCTTTCCATCCGTTGTATTTGTCCGTGGTTATAAAGACCATGCCACTTGGTGCGATGGAAGGTACCCAGTAATGAATGGGTTGTTCCATGCCGTCCATTTTGGTTTTGTCGGTGATAGGTGTTCCGCTATAGTTAATGCCATAGGTAACGACCGGCCACCCATAGTTGGTCCCCTTTTTAATGATGTTGATTTCATCACCTCCCCGTGGGCCATGCTCATTGTCCCATATCTCACCTGTGTTGGGATTTACAGCCAGTCCTTGCGGATTTCTATGTCCGTAACTATAGATAGCGGTCTTTGCACCGTTTTTTCCCACAAAAGGATTGTCTTTGGGTACACTGCCATCATCGTTCAGCCTATAAATTTTTCCTCCATCCTTAGTAATATCCTGGGGGTTTATGTCCCTTTCACCTCGTTCCCCTATGGAAAAAAAGAGGTATCCGTTTTTGTCAAATACAATACGCGAACCAAAATGTTGTCCTTTGGTAGTATTGGGAACTGCTTTGTACAATACTTCATTTTGAACCAATTTAGTACCGTCCAATTTGGCTCTCATAATGGCCGTATTTCCACCTTTGTTATCTCCCTCAGGCGATGCATAGGAGATATAGATCCATCCATTTTTTTCATAATCGGGATGCAGTTCAATATCCAAAAGACCACCTTGTCCCCGCTGATAAATTTTGGGTGCATTATCGATTTTTGTCTTTTTTCCATTAAAAAATCGGATTAAATCACCGTTTTTTTCGGTTATCAGCATACTGCCGTCCGGAAGGAAGGTAAAGCCCCATGGAATCTGTAGGTCATCGACGAACAGCTCGGCATCAAAAGGAACTTGCTCCGGTGTAGAAACCTTGTTTTCAGGGTTTTGTGCACAAGAAGAATTTAGTAATACAACGAAAAAACAAAAGAATAATACACTTTTTTTCATGTTGGAACGTTAGAAGAATATTCAATGAGTGAAGATATATTTTTTTAAGTAAAACGGAGAATATAAGCAAAAATAATTACACCGAGGAACGATATTGAATCCCAAACAATATCCTTCTTACCAAACACTACTTAACCTATGCACCCATCACAACAGCGAAGATCGCTGTATGTACTTCTGCTGATCCTCTTTTCAGTGGTTGGCTCTACGGCACTTGCAGATTCTAGCATTACAAAAATTTTTAGTGAGGTAACCCTTGCAGTGGAAAGGGTGGTCGAAAATACGGTTTCCAAAAAGAAAGTAGAAACCTCTTCGGATTTTGATATTTCAAAGACCAAAGACTCCAAAACTAAGTCGGCTTCTGCCATGGCCCCAATGTTTATGACCATCATCCAAGGTGCGGATGAGGAGGTAGGTTGTAGTACCAATGGCTTTACAGTAGCCCGGTTTAACTTATGCGGGAATAGCGATGATAGGATCATTAGTTTATCCGGCGGTCCTTACGGTTCTGTCTCCTGGCAAATTTTGGGAGGTTCCTGTTCTCCGGATATCAACAACGACTGCCCCAATACAGGATCGTGTTATACACAAGTAGCCACTGGGCAAACCTTTAGTTTAGATGCGAGTTCCATCCCATCGACCGTAGGTGCCGAATATAGGGTCGTCGCTGACGGACAAATATATTATTTCAAGGTTAAAAAGAGTACCATCAACCAGACCTTTGTAAAGGAAGACTATATCTGTGATGTTCCTGGCCGTATTCAAATCACCAATTTGTCTAGCGCTTACGAATTCAGTATCGATAGTGGTAGCGGCTTCGGTCCATGGCAAGGTGCCATCTTCTCCAACTTGACACCTGGTACCTATATCGTAAAGGCTAGGTTAAGGAATATTCCAAATACTTGTGAGTATCCTTACGAACCCATTCAAATTTTTGAAAGAGACCTGAACTTATCTGTAAATTTTACGGATATCAATTGTCCCGGGGAAACGGGCACTATAACCGTGACGCCTACCCCAGGACTTGGGCCCTACAAATACACCCTTTTGAACAGTATGGGCGTGGCGCAGGAATTTACGGCGTTTATTCCGGATGAGACCTATACCTTTTCCGCCGTAGGTTCAGGAACCTATATCGCACAGGTTGAGACCCAACAATGTACGGGAGATCCCCTGAACGGGATCAATCCCCCAAGAATTGCGGTTGATACCTTTGGAAACCCAATAACCATTGGGTCTGGAATAAGTCCACTGGATGCGTCTACAGAGGTAAATTCCAGTTTTGGATGTTCAACTATTTCCAGTGTGGATATCACTGTAAATACTTCCGGAGGGTCTGCACCTTATACATTTACGGTGAACGGTGGACCAGTTCAGCCCTCCTATGGAAATGCGGCAACGGACACAGGGACCACAATCTACACCGTAAACTCCCCAGGAACTTATGACTTTGTTATAACAGATAGTAACGGTTGTATTATCACGGCCTCTTCCAATGTGGAAGACTTGCTGCCGCCAGATGTAACAGCATCCGGAATTGACGGAACGTGCAGTAATGGGGGTGCCCGAATTAATTTTACCGTAAACGATGCCAGAGGATATAACCTTTCCTATCGGGTGAATTCCGGGGATCCTTGGGTGACCGCCCCCCAGATTTCAGTTCCCGCGGGAACCTATAACAATATTGAAGTTCGATATCAGCAAGGAGGTTTTGAATGTACCATAACCCTTCCTTCCGTATCAGTAACCACAGTTGGGAATATCAGCGGCTCGGCAACCAAAATCTCCGATGTAACCTGTGATGGCAGTGGAGGTACCAATGGAGGTCGTATAGACTTTGTGGGGCCTTTTACTGGAGGTTCGGGTAGCGGCTATGAATTCAGTATTGATGGGGTAAATTTTACCGCGATTACCTCATATACGAATTTATCTGCAGGAACGTATACACCTATTATCAGGGATGGTGGTGGTTGTCGATTGGAACTGACACCGATAGATATTTTGGATGTAGATCCTCCAACGAACCTTGATTTCGCCCAAAGCAATATTAGCTGCTCGGCCGGTACGTCCGATGTCACCCTGACACCGACATCAAACGCACCAATTGTCAATTATTCCATCGTTAGCCCTGTTCCCTTTAACAATGGGGGTAGCGCTACGTTTGTTGGATTGAGTACTTCCACGTCCTATATCTTTCAAATAACCGATGCTAACAACTGTACGTATACTGAAGGTTTTAGTCCGGCCGTTATCAGTTCTATTCGGGCCCGCGTCAAATCCGGTGGAGATTTAAGGGTTTGTAACGGAGCCACGGATGGTACCGGCACTTTTATAATCGACGGATTTGCGAACAACTACACCTATAATATAAACGGAGGTCCCGAAAGTGCCCCGCAAAACAATGCGGAGGTAGATTTGCCGCTATCCGGAATAGGAACCTATACCATTACCGTTACCGATGCTGATACCGGTTGTACGGATACCGCTTCCTTTGATATTGTGGACGCACCTGCATTGGACATTAGCGGTAGTACCGTGACCCCAATGAGCTGTGCCAATGGAAACGTTGGAAGTGTACGGGCCAATTTTACTGGTGGATGGGGCGGAAACAGATATACGCTGACGCCACCTTCGGGTCCTGCGATCGGACCTAGATCGGGGAGGACATTTAGTAACCTGACAATACCCGGTACCTACACATTGACCGCCGAAGACGCGGAAGGTTGTACGGATTCTTTTGTTTTTGTTCTTGCTCCAATTGATGCACCTACGGTAAGCTTGGACAATGCGGCCTCGGATTTTTGTTATGTTCCGGGAACCGGAGCAACGGCGGTGGTAACTTCTACTGCGGGTACAGCAGCATTGGGAACCCATGAATACCGAATCAATGGAGGCGCGTTGCAACCAACAGGTACCTTTAATGGATTGACTCCCGGTAATTATACCATCGAGGTGGTAGACGGTAACAACTGTAGCGATTCCATAGTAATCAATATAGCTCCCCAACTTAGGGTAAATACTTCAATCGTAACGGAAATACCTTGTGGTGGCTCGCCCGGTCAGATTCGGGTGGATGTATCAGGAGGATATGCTTCGAGTACTGGTCTCTTTGAAGTAAGTTCCGATAACGGGGCAACGTTTAGTGCGCCTGCACCCTATACCTCCACTACCTTCTTCTACGATACCGCTGTTGATGGCACCTATATATTTAGAATAACCGATAATAATACTACCAATGCAGGTTGCGAGGCCACATCGGCACCGCTCATATTGAATCCACCAGCGAATATTGCCGCTGCTTCGGTAATAACAAGGCCTGTAAGTTGCGGTGCTCCAAATAATGGGGTCGTAACCATTATACCCGACGGAACCAGTGGCGTGCCGCCGTACGAAGTCAACTTTAACGGTATGGGATGGAGTTCGCAAACAGTATACTCAGATTTACCTGCAGGTACATATCCTTTTTTAGTTAGGGATTCAAGAGGATGTGAAACCGTACCGGCAAATGCCGTCATAGGTACCGATACAACCTTGCCACCGGATGCATCGGTTACCCAAGATGCAGCTATTTGTGACGGTAGTGGTGTTGTCAGCGGAGGAATTACCATCAATGGGGTTACCGATGGAACTCCAAATTTCGATTTTAGGATCGAGGACCATACGGGTACGGAAATTACGCGTTTGGAAAATCAATCGGCATTTCCAATTACCATTAGCGATACCAACTTGATTCCAGGGAATTATACGGTGATTACGTTGGATGCCAATGGATGTACGGATATTGATACCGTAACCATTACTTCTAATGAGGTTGTTATCACCCCTATATTGCCACCCCTACCTCCAAATTGCGACGACAGTGCATTTACCTATGCGGTTAGCGTAAGCGGCGGTTCAGGCTCGTATGAAATCAAATTGGCACAGCAGCCATCGTTCTATCCCTTGAACAATACACCAGGTGTTAATGATCATACCTTTAGCAATGCCACGGACGGTATTCAATACGGTATTGCCTATACCGTACAGGTGAGGGATGTGGTTACAGGTTGTTTGTACGAGCAGGAAATACCTCCAGTTGATGCACCTTCCACATTGGAAATTACCGCTACCTCAACACCTGGAGCTTGTGATGTGAACAGAAATGGGGAGATTGCCTATGAGGTCATAGGCTATAATCCTGGGGATGTTTTAAGAATAGAACTATTGAACAATGACACCAATACCACAACGGTTATTGTTCCTTCATTTACGGCACCCGCACCGCCTTATAACAATACTTATCCGGAGTTGCCTGGGGATTACCAAATTATCGTGGTGAACGAAACGGATACCTGTAGGGACGCTGCAGCTGTCATCATAGATCAAAATTTACCGGCCATAGATGTCATTTCCGATGTTCCTGCGAATTGTAATGCATTCGGACAGATAACGGTACAGGGCCGTGGCGGATCGGGAGGTCCATATGAGTATGCTTTTGTGCCCGATGGTTCCCCGGAACCCGCCTATCCGGCAGATTATGTGAGTACTACGACTTTTGTGGGCCCTGCCGGAGACTACGATATTTATGTGCGCGATAGCGGTGGTTGTATCTCTTTTGATATCGCCACGGTGATCCAACTGGACCCAGACCTTCCCGTACCCACGTTTACGGTCGTGAACCAGTGTAATCCCAGTTCAACATCCTTTGACATTACAGTGGCCATGCCAAATTCGGTCAACACACCACGTTTTACTTTGGCGGGAGATGAACAGATTCCAACGGATAATGGAACAAATTGGGTATATACTTTTACCGTGGCAAGTCCGGGGGATTATGTGGTCGATGTGGTCGATGCGAACGGATGCACCAGTCAGGGGACAGCGACCGTCTATAACTTCCTTTCGGCTACGGGCACTTTTTCTACGGATTCAACCTGTAACGATGCCGATGGCGAGATTACGATTGCGACTTTTGGCGGCAGCGGTGATTTTGGATACATCCTTTCGGGAACCGATTACACAGGTGCTTCGGTTGGACCCATTACCCAAGAGGACGACCCTGTTTTCACCGGATTGACTCCCGGTACCTATGATGTTATGGTGGTGGACAGAATCATGTTCGACGGAACCAATTTCTGCGAATATAATGTAGCCGGAATCAATTTGAATCAGGCTGCCCAACCAATCATTACTTCAGAATTGGCTACGGATATCACCTGTCGTGATAACAACGATGGAACGATTGAAGTGGTCGTGGGACCTGCAAATGCTTTGGTGCCATTTACTTCTCAGGATATGCCCATTACATATATTTTGAACAATACTTTGACATCCACGGAACACGATCGAAACAATACGGGAACCTTCTCCAATTTACCACAAGGGGATTATCAGGTTCAGGTTGTGACACAACGTGGATGCGAGGTATTATCCGCAGTGCATACGATAACAAATCCGGCCGACTTTAGCATTACAGCTTCGGCTCCTGATTTTGCCTGCGAGCCCGGGGCAAATCGCTATAGTTCAACAATAATAACAGTAAACGTAGTTGATGTTGGGACCGTTGGTTCGGGATATCAGTATAGTATTACCGGTTTTTCCAACTATCAATCGGGTAATACCTTTGAAATTGTGGACAATGGTTCTCCGCAGGATATAACCGTATATGCCATCGACGGGAATGGGTGTCAGACTACCTTTGACCTACCTACGATCAATCCACCAACCGATGTTGTTCCAACATTGAGCGTAGTGAGTGCATTGGACTGTGCCAATGATGAACGCGTTCGCATTGATGTGGTGGGTACTACGGATTTTACCATTGTCACTAACTCGGTCGTACCGATAGCCAATGTAAATGTTAGTGGTGCTTCCTTTGGGTTTGTGGATTTGCCGGCATCGGGCGATTATATCATGGAAATTGTGGACAATACCGGTGGATGTACTTATCCACTTCCCATACATACGGTCAACGACCCGCAATTACCAACGGTTTTTATTACGGAAGCCAAACCGGTAAGCTGTTTCGGAACCAATGATGGCGAGTTGTTCATTACGGTCTCGGACTATGTAGGAACTTATAACTATACGGTCTATATGGCTGACGATACAACTAAAAGTACGCCTATAGCTACCGGAAGTTTTGATACCACGAATTTCCCCGATGTGAATGGGGAGGAGGCTAGGATAACCGGCCTGCCAGGTGGTAATTTAATAGTGGAAGTAGTATCTACGGATGTGCCATTTTGTAGCAATGATAGTAATGTTGCCAATATTCGTACCCCTAACGGGCCCTTACAGGTAACCGCCAATTCTGTGGGTAATGTGGGCTGTGGTAATGACAGTGGTGAAATTCAGGCTACCGGAACAGGTGGTTGGGACGGTACGCCTTATGAATACCGATTATTGTTCAGTACCGATGGTGGTACAAGTTACACCACTGAAGTAGCGCCTTTCTCCAACAATAACACGTTTACCGGATTGGAATATGGTTTCTACCGAGTGGAGATCCGGGATGCTGAGCTTTGTACGAATACCTTTGATATTGAACTGGACGAAGTACCGCAGATAGATGCCGGTATAAGACAGCCGCAAGGTCTGGATTGTCCCAATGGAAATAACGCCGTATTGGAAGCTTTTGACCCCACAACGGGTGATGCCACTACGGCCACAGCGGGGGCCTCTGGAGGGTTTCCAGGCGCTGGATATAATTATCGATTACTGTATTTGAACGGTAACGATAATACGGATATCGCATCTACCAGCGGATTACAGAACACGCCTACATTTATTGGATCAAGCGGTGGTTTTATAAGTGCCGGATGGTATGCCATTGAGGTTTCCTCAAGTTTTGGATGTTTATTCGTTACAGAGCCTTATTTTGTAAATCCACCACCACCTGTAGCCCCTTTATTGGTCCAAACCAGGGTACCTGGCTGCGGCGGTGATGGTGAAATGCGCCTGTCCATCCAAAACCCGGATCCATCTTTTACTTATGAATATGCACCTGTGGAGAATGGGGTTGTGGTGGGTCCTTATCAGACCATGGTTGGAACTTCTGTTTTGGTACCTGGAGTACAAGGAATCACCTATCAATTTGATGTTAGAAAGACCAGTGCGGCAAGTACCTGTTTGGCAATAAGGTCCAACGGTATAACAATGACCAACGCCACAGGAATTACGTTATTGCCCAATTTGCCGGATGACATTTCCTGTGCTTCGGAGCTGGACGGAAGAATAGAATCTTTTGTAAATGGCGGTGTGGGTGACGATACCTTCTACCTGTACAACGGGGACCCAGTGGACGCCTTTAATCCGTCCGCATCGGCTACCTTGTTCAGGGGACCACAGGATAATGGGACTTTCGAAGGCTTGCCCGAAGGTACGGACTACTATATTGCCGTAACTAGTGGGGCCACGTGTATGGATATTGCAGGGCCTTTTCAAATTGTTAGGCCAGATCCTATCGTATTCGATGCTACACCTACAGCGGTAAGTTGTAACGGGGAGCAAGATGGAACCATCACCGTTGAGGTGTTATCTGGAGGTATCGGTTTGATTCAGTTCGCCATAGGCCCAAATTTCAATGAGTTCTTTAGTGATCCGGCAACTCCGGGCACTTATACCTTCGAGGATTTAGCTCAGGGTACCTATGAAATATTGATTCAGGATGAAAATGGCTGTTTTGAACGTGATTTCATCACTGTGGACGAACCAGAAGTTTTACAAGCCATCAACATTCAAACTACGCCAGAATTGTGTATAGGCGCAAATGATGGCACAATGACTTTTGAGATAACCGGGGGAACTCCCTTTAATGACCCCATGGTAAATGCTATACCTTATTATGAGTATAAGGTAGAAATGATAGACCCTATCGATGAAACGGGCACAGGAACTTTTGCCCCATACGTGCCTGGACAATTAATTGAGAATTTACAGGGCGGTGCCTCCTACGCCATTCATATTAGGGATGCCAATCTATGTACAGGATTGGAACTTTTTAATATTGGAATAGGTGTCGATCTTACGGCAGAACCATTGGTTGTGTATGGCTGCGAGGGAATTTTTCCAAATAGTACGGTAACCATTGACATGTTGGGCGATGTAGCCATGGATGATTTAATGTTCGCCTTGGACCCCATAGACCCAACTGATGCCATATCGGCAAACGCGGGAATGGAGTTTCAATGGGGGGATCTTGCTCCAGGTGACCACACCGTTTACATCTATCATCAGAACGGATGTACCAATTTTGTGGAGTTTTCTGTGGATGGTTATGACCCATTGACCCTATCGGCAGAAAAGACGGGGCCCAACGAACTGGTGGCGATGGCTCAAGGAGGTTTTGGCGGTTATGAATACTTCTTTAACGGTGCTTCCTATGGCAGTGAAACAACCTATACCACAAATCGCAGTGGTATGGTTAATATTCGGGTAGTGGATGCAAACGGCTGTGTTGCAGAAGTGGACCTTCCCTTTGAATTTACGGGAATGTTGGAAATTCCTAACTTCTTTACCCCGGATGGAGATGCACAAAATGATTTATGGCAAATACGCAATACTGAATTTTTCGATGAATTGGAGGTGAAAATCTACGATCGATACGGTAGGGTAGTGGCCGTTTTGGATAAGGTAACCGGATGGGACGGTACCTATGAAGGTAAGGAAGTTCCAACCGGCGACTATTGGTATGTGGTCAATGAACTGGGTAATCGTAAATCCCGCTATGTGGGACACTTTACATTGTACAGATAACATTTAGTAAGGGAATCTGGGAAAGCTTCCCTTTTTTTTCATATGATACTCTTTTTTCATGTATTCATATATAAAGTTCACTTTCTCGTTTTGATGTATATCAAGGTTTTTGCCATGAGTATTTCAATAGATTTTTAATTCGAATTATGTATCTTCAAAGGATATAATACGATTGATTTGCTCAAATATAGCTTCTTTCTTTTCCTTGTCCTTTTAATAAATAGTTGTGCTTCACAGCCTAGTTATACATTGGTGGACGAGAAGTTGGAGACATCGGTAAAGGAAACCTTAAAGTATTACCTGTACTATCCACCGGAATACGAATTGGAACCCGAAAAGAAATTCCCAGTTTTGTTGTTCCTGCATGGTGGGGGAGAGGTGGCCGAAGATTTAGGTCCCAACGAAAGAATTCCGCCGCCAAGCCTTATTTTACAAGGGAAAGAATTTCCGTTTTTGATTTTAGCTCCTGAAAATTCCTATGCGAAAAGTTGGTGGAATACCCGGGCCGTAAAACAGCTCTTGGATTCCGTGGTTTCAAAAAACCGTATCGATAGGAATAGGATTTACCTATCCGGGATAAGTCGTGGCGGAGGTGCGGCTTGGGAGATGGCGGTCCAATATCCAGAAACTTTTGCTGCCATGGCAGTTGTTTGTGGGATGACCCCGTTGCCCTATGCTTCATGGATCAATAAGAAAATGCCTATTTGGGTTTTCCATGGCGAAGACGATGCGGTGATTCCGGTCGAAGAATCCGAGTCCATGGTGAATAAACTCAAGGAGTTTGGGTACGATGTCCGTTTTACAAAATATGAAAATGTAGGCCATGATGCTTGGTCAAAAGCGTACGCAACAGAAGAACTTTATGATTGGTTTTTGAGGCAAAAATTAAATAATTGATTAGTACATCTAACTAAAAACTAACATTATGAAATTATATTCACTAGTTTTTTTTACCTTCTCTTTGTTTTTTATTGATACTGGAAATTCCATGCCCAATGAAGTGGCTCCTAAAAAAAAGCAACCAAGGAACGTAATTTTCATTCTTACAGATGATCATCGCTATGATTACATGGGTTTTACAGGAAAAGTTCCTTGGTTGGAAACTCCAAATATGGATAAGCTTGCCAGGGAAGGAGCTTATTTGTCCAATGCCTTTGTAACAACTTCCCTGTGCTCCCCCAGCAGGGCATCTATTTTGACGGGTATGTTTTCCCATAGTCACACCATAGTGGACAATCAGGCACCGGATCCGGGCAACCTTACTTATTTTCCACAATATTTAGAGAAGGCCGGATACCAAACCAGTTTTTTTGGTAAATGGCATATGGGTGACCATGGGGATGAACCACAACCCGGATTTACGCATTGGGAGAGTTTTCCAGGTCAGGGTGTATATTACAACCCCACCTTGAACATTAACGGAGAAAGAATATCCTACAAGGACTCCACATATATTACAGATCTTTTGACCGATCATGCTATCGGGTGGCTTGAAAAAAGGGACAGGAAAAAGCCCTTTTTCATGTACCTCTCCCATAAAGCGGTTCATGCCGGATTTCAGCCGGCCAAAAGGCACAAGGGAAAGTACAAAGGAAAACGGATTGACCTTCCAACAACCTATGAGCAAACAAAAACAGGCGCTTATCGTGACCTAAAATGGCCACAATGGGTAGCGGACCAAAGGGTAAGCTGGCACGGTGTGGATTATATGTACCATGAAAATAGGGATATCCATGAAATGGTGGTGGATTATTGCGAAACACTTTTGGGTGTTGATGAGAGTATAGGTACTGTGATGGACTATTTAAAAAGGGAAGGTTTGGACGAATCGACCTTGGTTATTTATATGGGCGACAATGGTTTTAGTTGGGGGGAACACGGATTGATCGATAAACGTCATTTTTATGAGGAGTCCGTAAAAGTGCCTTTATTGGTGCGTTGTCCGGAATTGTTCCAGGGTGGTATCCGTCCGGAGCAAATGGTACAGAATATTGACATTGGACCCACAGTTTTGGCCGAAGCAGGAGTAAAGCAACCTGAGCACATGCCGGGTACTTCGTTTATTCCCATTCTCACTGGGGAGAACAATGAAAATATCCGAAAAGAGGTGTTTTATGAATATTACTGGGAATACGATTTTCCAATGACCCCCACTGTTTTTGGGATGAGAACCGACAAATATAAATACATGAAGTACCATGGTATTTGGGATCGTAATGAATTGTATGACCTGGAAAACGATCCGGAGGAAATGTATAACCTCATTGCAGATCCCGATAAACAGGAGATAGCAAAATCGATGTCCGCCGCCATATATGATTGGTTGGAAGAAACTGGAGGGATGCAGATTCCTTTAAAGCGGACCGTGAAGTACCGCTTTGGCGATTACAAACATAAGAATGAGCATTAAGTTCTAGGGATTGGGAACCCCCTTTAGAAAATCATGGGTTTAAATTGTTTTCAAGAATCAAGAGATCCACTTCGGATTTTCTCCAGGCCTCGTTGAGATTATCTGGAACGGGAGTGAAAGAATAACTAAAGGCGCTAAGAATAATATCCGTATCTCCGTCCTGGTCCACATCTCCCGCATCCATTAACATCCATCGGCCCAAATCGCTCGTGTCCATACGATAAGGCTCAAATAGATATCGATCACTTTTCTTATTTTCAAGGTAGACAAATGAATAAGAAGGTGTTTGGTTATAATTTGGAAAAGTAGATAGGATTCCAAAATCGATATCCCCATCTTGATCAAAATCGTTTGAAACAACCCTGGTAGCACCGTTCATAGGATAAAAATAATTTTCCTCAAAATTATTGCTCCCATCGTTGATATGGATTCGTAATCCGTGATAGGGTTTATGAACATAACTTTTATCGGCGTTATCGCCCTGAACCGTTACAATGTCGTTATATCCATCATTATTATAATCAATAATCTCAAACCAACTAGAACCATAAACCGGACTAAAGTGTATGGGGGTTTCCATTCTAAATTTTAAATCGGCCTCTTGGTAAAAAATGCTGATGCCCTCCCTACCTTGTGAAGTTAGTACCACCAAATCATCCAGGCCATCCTTATTCATGTCCTTTGCCATAGCCCTTGTACTTCCTGGTTGGTTCAATATTACCTGGTCTTTATAATTAAAATCCCCATTATGGCTTAAAAGGGTAAGTTTCCCTGTCAAATCCCCAAATTCACAGACCACAACTTCGTCGTTGCCATCCTTGTCAAAATCATGGACAAGGCTATGAACAGGTCTATGTAGTTGAGTATTAGCTCGGTTTATTTTTCTTTTGCTTGGCTCGATAACACTTAAACTGCCTTGTGGTAGCTCGGAAGGGTCAAGATATCCCACATAAGTAAAATATTTTAAGGTATCCTTTTTAGAGTAGGAGGTAAGTGCCTGTTCAGTACGATCTGTTTTGGTAACTTTTTTTAGAATAGGGTCATAATGAATTAACCTGCTATTTAGATTTCCAGTTAATATTTTTTTTTGAACCGAATCGAATTTCAAAAATGTAAATAGTGCCCCCTTGATACTATCCAGAACAATTGGTTGAACCTTAAATTGGGATATTATATTGGTTGGTGACTTAACAGTGCCCATATCAAGGGAATCACTGGCCATTTTAAGGATATAGTCTTTGAGTAAATTCCAATCCTCTATGGATATACTAGGTTTTTCAGGATACACCCCGGACTGAACAATGGCAAATTGTTCCATGCGTGAAATACCCTCATAGGGGTCATAAGCACTGTCCTTGATTCCCATACGCGCGCCCATATCCGGTAAAATGCCATCTTTCCAAATATGTTTAGGTAAGTTATCGATGTCCGGAAGCAGGTGGCAACTTGCACAATAGGATTCATAAAGTGCGATGGCCTTTTTTTCCTTTGACCTACATGAAATTAGGGATGTTACTACTGAAAGCAAAAAAAGGAATTTCATGTTGGTAGACATTGTCATACTATTTTAAAGAAGAAATCTTTCCTTTGCTTCAATCCTAATCAAAGTGAATAGATATCCCTAAAAGTTTTCGATAAAGGCAGATTAATTAAAGACTACTCATTTTTAAGAAAAACCCTTAACGGGCCCCTGTTCTGTGAAACCACAATGAATGGATTGCCCCCATTGGCATTATTTACAATGGTAATATCCTTGGTATCACCTTGGGTTACAAATCCACTTTTTTGGATATCTACAACAGAAAAATTACCCTTTCCGTCCCCTTCCAATAAAAACCCGTTTGAGGCATCATATTTTCCAATAAATACCTCATTGCCGTAATCGTTTCCAACAAGCAGGACGTCATCATGTCCGTCATTGTTATAATCGGTTATGGCGATACTATTAATTGGTGCCACTTGGGTTTCCCAAGGTAACTCTTTGTAATTAAACGTACCATTTCCTAAATTTTCCAAGTAAATGCTTCTATCATAATTTCCTGTCAATACTAGTGCACCTTCCATTTCCTCTTCTGTGAACAAGGTATTGATATCCGCTTTAGCGAAGCTTTTGTAAGTATTGTATTTAGAACGGAATAAAGGACTCTGACCATTTAAATCGCCCCAAAACTTTAAAGGAAATGCCCTAAATTCCGGATTGTCAAAGCTATATTTTAAGTAACCAAACATGACCGGGTCTACTGTGCCATTATTGTCAAAATCCTTGGATACCAGTTTGGTAGGCCTTTCAGGGGAAGGTTGGTGAAAATTGTTTGCCCCTAAATTTCCAACTATAAAATCCAGGTCCCCATCCTTGTCGAAATCATTAGCAATTATGCTTTCCCAAAAACCATATAAATTTTCAATTCCGGTTCCCTCCAATTTTGTTAAATTTCCGTTGTTATTCTTGAAAACGGTGATGGGCATAAATTCACCAACCACAACCAAGTCATTTAGGCCGTCCCCATCGATATCTGCCCAAGTAGCATCGGTTACCATACCAATTTCCCGTAACTCAGGTGCCATTGAATCTGTTACATCCACTAAAGTTCCATTTTCGTTTTTAAGGAGAAAGCTTTTTTCGGCAATGGGATATTTTGCGAAAGGGGTTCTGCCGCCAACAAATAGATCTACAAAACCGTCGTGGTTAAAATCATTTGCCGCTACCACAGATCCGCTTTTCTTGATTTCTGGTAATTTGTTCGGTGCCGGAGTAAAATTGCCATTGCCATCGTTGATCAATAATCTATCCAGATAATAGCTGTCATCAGGGGTAAATTCATTGCTTCCTGATACAAAATAAATATCCAGATCACCATCGTTATCCAAGTCAAAAAGGGAAATTGCCTCCTCTTCATACTTTTTATCCCCTTCTTCCGTAAAAAGTTCCCTTTTTGAAAAATTTCCTTCACGGTCCTGAAAGAACAAAACCGGGGAATACCTTGCGGAACTTCCAACTATGAAGTCATCCATACCGTCGCCATTTAAATCCCCAGAGGCAAGACAAGGACCATTTTGGGTTAGCTTATGCGGCAATATCCTTTGTATGTTAAAATCTACCGCATCCATTTCTTTATGTTCATAGTCTATACCTTTTTCCGTTGAAACTTCTGCATAAACCTTTTTTTCGGGTTTTGGAGTAAAAGGGAATTCAAGAGCGCCAAGTTTAATGGAGGAGGCGTCGTGTTGGTTTAAAACCAAAGTTTGATTTGGTAGGACATTATCTAATTTTTGATAATCACCATTGGGCCATAACACCTCGACCGATTTAATTTCGGTTCTTTCTCCAAGTCCAAAATGAACGATGCCTTCCAATGAAGACATATAGCCCCTGTACAAGTAATTTTCATGATATTGAAACGTACCGTCGGCAAACCTAACCACCACTTTGGCTCCAATTCCAAAGGTATTTGAGTTCTTAAGATTAAGTCTTAAATAAGCATTATTTGTATTTAAGTTATTTCTAAAGATGAAAGCCGGGTCGTTGATGTTATTAACCACATAGTCCAAATCGCCGTCATTATCCAAATCGGCAAATGCAGCACCGTTGGAAAAGGAAGGAATGTTTAGGCCCCAATCCTCTCCTTTATCCTCGAATTGTCCGGTTCCGTTATTAACATATACATAATTGGGAATTTTAATGGTAGGTATGGAGTCCAATATTTTACCTGGACCCAAATACCTACTAACATTGAAATTAAAATCACCAAAATCCAGATCAGTTATATCCCTTGGAAATCCATTGGTTATCAACAAATCTTTATGACCGTCATTGTTCATATCCGCAAAGAGTGGGGACCAGCTCCAATCCGTTTTTGAAACTCCGGACATTAATCCAATCTCACTAAAAGGCACACCATTCCCATTCCCTTTTTGTAACATATTCCTTGAGTACTGATATTCGTAGTTATATCTATCATTAAGGACATAATTGTTATAATTATTACTGGCAATGGTCGTTTTCAACCTCTGGTTGGTTTCGCCCAACATATCCAAGGTGATGATATCCAAATAACCGTCATTGTTAAAATCGGATATATCATTTCCCATGGAAAATTTACTTTGGTGCTTCACAAACTCCGATATTCTATTTGTAAAAGTGCCGTCCTGATTATTGATATACATCAAGTCATTGGTGAGATAGTCATTGCTAACATAGATATCTGGCCAAGTGTCATAATTGATATCCGCTATGGCCAATCCTAGTCCGTACCCTTCAATAGTGATACCGGCTTCAAGGGAAACATCGGTAAAGGTGCCATTCCCGTTATTGCGATATAGATGGTCAGTACTCAACGCAGAACCGTCCGTTATCTTTTCTCTATAATTGGAAGGAAGTACATGAATATCCACGTTGTTTAGAACATATAGATCTAAATCGCCATCCTTATCATAATCGAAGAAGGTGGCTCCCATACTGTTACTACTATCGGCGATACCGTATTCTTTGGCCATTTCCTTGAAAGTGGGAATTCCTTCCTTGTTGGACCCTTGATTTACGAATAACATATTGGCCTTTTCATTTTCGGATTGCAACATGGCCGCACATACATAAATATCAAGGTAATTGTCATTATTTATATCCACAAGGGCGATTCCCGTACTCCATTTGTCACCCGCCTCAATATTTGCTTGTTTAGAAATATCCTTGAATTTAAAGTTTCCCTCGTTTATGTAAAGTTTATTTGAAACTTGATTTCCAGAGAAGAAAATGTCCGGTTTATCATCATTGTTGAAATCGCCGATGGCCACCCCACCACCGTTAAAGATATATTCGCTAGTGAGAATATTAAAGCTGTCCGTTTCTATAATCCTATTGTTAAAGTCTACGCCAGAACTTTCAACTGATATTTGGGTAAAGAGTTTTTCTTCTTTTTTTTGACATGAAGTATAGGCAAGGCCAATAAGTAATGATAGACAAATTATTTTTTTCATGGTAAAGTAGTACGTTGTTTAATGGCTCAGGAAAAGCATAGGTAAACAAGTGAAAAAATTAGTGATGTTTGACAATCGACAAATTTAAAGAAAAGGTAAGGTTTTAAAAATCTAAGTTGGTAAAAGGTTAAGCTATTAAATTATCATTAAACATTATTAATATTTGGGTAATAAAAAAGGGCATGTTAACATGCCCCTTTCTAATAAATATTAGGTTGATTAATTAATAACCAGGATTCTGGGATAATACATCCGAACCTTGAATGTCAATTTGTTGCTGAGGTATTGGATAATACTCATTTTTACCAGCGGTAAAACTAGCACCGCCAAACTTGGTCACCAAATATTGGGATTCGTAGTCCAAATAAGCGTTCAATTCGGCTGCGGCTACGCCCCAACGAACCAAATCGAAGAAACGGTGTCCTTCACCCGAAAGCTCCAATTTACGTTCGAAACGGACGGCCCTTCTTGCGAAATCCTGATTTGGGAAGGAAGTATATTCAGATATCACATAATTGGCCGCTGGACCACTACCATCGTATTCCTGTACCCAAAATTCAGAGTTGGCAGCTCTAGCTCTCACTCTGTTTACATACTCCAATGCCTTGTCCAATGATCCGGCTTCCACTTCTGCTTCAGCGGCCATTAATAGCACATCCGCAAAACGAATAATGGTATAGTTCATAGTCGCATAGCCTCTGGTCCAAGAGCTACCATCCGTAAAGCTGTTTTCTTGACTTCTGTAATAAATATATTTCTTAGGAGAATACGGACCAGCGTATGGGAAGCTACGAATCCAAGCAGATCCTGGATGCTCGATCCAATCCAAATATGGAATGCCTTTTCTACCAATGGAATGGTCAATTCTTGGATCTAATGGGTCTGGATCTTCTACGAAGGTCGATTCATCATTATCATTTGTGAAGACATGTCTGTAGATATTGTCCACTTCATTAGCTGGGTCATTATAAGAGCCATCCAATAAGGGTAACCCATCCGCACCCGTTCTAAAGGAATTGGCCAGTTCCATACTGGGTTGGAAGAATCCACAACAGTTACCAGGTCCATCAGGTCCAGTATTATAAGGGTAGTTCAAATCATCAAAGTAATTGGCATTTGCTGTGCTACCAGTATTATTGGCAGATTCCACATCCATTACGGCCTCAGCATGGTTGTCATTTTCAGCATTGTAAATTTGGGCATAGTCATCCAAAAGTTCATAGGGCAATCCGTTTGACGTTACACCTTGTTCTATGACTGTAGTGAATAGATCTCTTGCCGGACCAAATTTTTGCTGATACAGGTAGGCCTTTGCCAAGTAGGCTCCAGCGGCCCATTTGTTTACCCTGCCGGCACCATTTACAGCAGGAAGGTTATCATAAGCGAATTGAAAATCTGCCTCAATGAATCCCCATACATCCGGTGTGTTGGGAATACTTGATAAATCGGCAGGGAGCACGGTTTCATCAAAGAGAGGAATACTGTTGAAGTGCTTTTTCAAATCAAAGTAGAAATGTCCTCTTAATAAACGCGCTTCTCCCGCAATGCGTGCGGCATCAGCGGCTGATACATCAGTGGCCACTGCCAGGGCAGCTAAAACCTTGTTGGCCCTACTAACACCCTCAAAACGACCATTCCACAAATTATTAAAATCTCCAATGGTAGGGTCGGCCTCATATCTTTGAATTGGGTTGATGGTGGAGTAATCCCCAGCATCTGTACCTTTGTTGGCCTCACCGCCCATTATCGAGCCGGTAACCCAGTGGTTGGGTCCTTCAAAGCGGTTTCCAAACACTCCGTTGAGGGCGGCATACGTACCGATAAGTAGACCCTCAATTCCGTCCTTCGTGCCCACCTGTGCATCCGCTAAGGAGCCGGTAGGAAGTACTTCCAAGAATTCATCGTTACACGATACCCCTATCATTAGGAAGGACATCGAAGCAACGACTGTCTTTTTTAAGTTAATCATAGTTTTCATAGTTTATTTTTATTTAAAGATATAATATATTTTATACATAACTATCACATTTTTATCACCTTGGCTTTTATAATCCCATTTCAAGGGTAAACAAATATTGAGGAGTAACAGGATAGTTACCTACATCGATACCAAAGTTTGTGTCAGGACCACCCACTGCAGGATCTAAGCCACTATAATTTGTAATTGTCCATAAGTTGTTGGCAGAAACACCTAATCTAAATCTGGATAAACCTAATCTCTCAGTTAAGTCGGTAAAATCATAGGATAAGGCGAGACGTTGTAGCCTTACATAACTACCGTCCTCTATATACCAAGAATTTGCGGCTCCACTTGTACTTAGGTTGGTAGCACTTTCCCAAATTGGAGCAGCGGCATTATTACCTAATTCTGGAGTCCAAGAGCGCTTAGCGGCCTGTCCTTTTGCAGAACCTTCAAACGTTCCAAAGAAATCTGTGAACCATTTGGATTGGTTGAAGATTTCGTTACCAAATGTCGCGCTCCAGAATGATTCCAATGATACGTTTTTGTATCTAAGGTTTAAAGTTGCACCACCGGTAAAATCTGGCACGGCACTTCCAATAAAAGTTCTATCATCTGGTGTGATTGCACCATCTCCGTTTATATCCGCATAACGAAAACGGCCCAATCCCTTTCCGTCCTGGGCTGGTGAGTTGGCAACTTCTTCCTCACTATTAAAATAGCCTATCACTTCGTAACCGAAGAATGAGGAAATTGATTGGCCCACTGCGTTTCTAATTGGGAAAATACCTCTAAAACCAGGTCCGTCAAAGAACTCAAGTCCAGGAGCCAAGGCGGTAATTTCATTATTTAAAAAGCTACCGTTAACATTTACCATGAAGGTCAGGTCCTCAGTAAAGCTACCTCTACCGGTTATATCAATTTCAATACCTGAGTTGGCCATACTTGCAATGTTTACGGAAGGTGCAGAAGCAAAATTTCCAGTAACTCCAGCTAATGGCAATTGATATAATAAGTCATCGGTATCCTTTTCCCAGTATTCAAATATTAAATCTAATTTGTTGTTAAAGAAACTGGCATCAAATCCTACGTTAAAGGTTGTTGTAGTTTCCCATTTTGCATCTGGGTTTCCAATCCTACTTTGAGCAAAACCTTCGTCCGCACCACTGTTCTGTCCTTGAATAGGATACCATGTATTTCCTCTATTAGATGCAAACAGGGAGTATTGGTTGTTAGGATCAACGTTGTTTGAGTTGCCCATCTGGCCCCAACCTCCTCTGAACTTCAAATCACTAAAGATATTTTGATTTTGCATAAATGGCTCATCGATTACCCTCCATGCTGCTGAAACTGCAGGGAAAGTACCGTAACGATTATTTCCACCAAAACGGGAAGCTCCGTCTCTTCTTATGGTACCGGAAATTATATATTTTTCATTGAAACTATAATCCAATTTGCCAAAAGTAGAGAAGAAATTTACTCCGTTGAACAAAGTACTGTTAACTACAGGACTTTGTACTACACTTAAGTTTTGAAAGTCCAAATCTGTAGAAAAAGGGTTGATACCTGATCCAGAAATAAATCTACCTCTTCCGTTATTCAATGCTTCTATACCACCTAATAGTTTAACTCTATGCTTTCCAAATAATTTTTCATATGTAGCAGTATTTGTGAAAGTCCATTGGAAATTATAGCCACTACCTTCTGAGAAGGTATTACTGGCCTCTGGTTCTGAATCTCCCAAATAACGGAAGCCATAATTAACAAAATAATTATTATTGTAGGTGCCACCTAGGCTACTTCTAAGTGTAAGGCCTTCCAATGGTTTTAACAATAAATAAATATTTCCAAAACCACCAATATTATATGACTTATCATCGCCTGCATTTAGTGTTTGCTGACGTACGGGGTTTCTTGGGTTATTGAAACCAGTAGCCCTTGTACTGGCAAAACTGCCAAATTCATCTCTCACAGGAATGATGGTAGGCATACGATATGCAGATAAGATTACTGATTCTTCTGTAGCGCCATTAATACCTCCATTACCCCCAAAGCCTCCGACAACGGATCGATAGGTAACTTGGAAATTCTCACCTATAGATAACCATGGTGCTATATCCCATTCTGAATTAATTCTTGCACTATATCTTGTGAAATCATTGTTCAAAAGTACACCTGCCTGATTTTGTGCACCAATACCCATATAAAAACGACTGTTTTCGTTCCCTCCATCAAAACCTAAGGTAACTCTACTTAAAGGTGCCACTCTGGTCAATTCCTTGTACCAATTTGTGCCTTGTAAGTTAGGTCTAATCAAAAATACGTTATCTGGGTCTGCTTCGTAATTGGCTCTGATTTGTGCCAAATCGATATCCGATTCAAAAACACCATTTTGACCATCTGCATGCAGATAGTCGGGGAATCTTGGTGTAGGATTTGTACCATACTGTGGATGCGTGTATTGTGGTGCCGTACCATTTGCCCTCGCATTATTTTCATAGGCCAAATGGGTGTATTCCGCCATTTCCTGCGGATTTAAGTTTTGAGGAGCGCCGGATACATTTGGATCAAGTACACCACTTTGAATATTCAGTGATATTCTTGATTTACGATCAGACCGGCTACCTTGTTTTGTGGTATATACAATAACCCCGTTTGCAGCCCTAGCACCATAAATGGAAGCACCTGCAGCGTCCTTAAAAATTTGGGCACTTGCAATGTCATCAGGGTTTAAAAAGTCAACACTTTGGGTAGGTACACCATCTACAATATACAAAGGCTCGTTCCCGCCAAAGGCGTTAAAACCCCTAACCCTTACTTGGGAAGTTGTTCCTGGTTGGCCATTACTTATTACTGTTACACCGGCAACCCTACCAGCCAATTGCTGCTCAACATTACCAGACGGTATCGCTGCTAGGTCTTCGGCCGCGACAACAGAAACAGCAGCAGTTGTTTCCCTTTTTGTTTCAGTAGAATAACCCGTTACAATAACTTCATCCAATGCAGCAGCATCTTCCAGAAGTGTAACATTGATTGAGGAGCGGCCGTTAACGGCAACCTCCTGTCTTTGAAAACCAATATAGCTAAATACTAGTGTAGCTCCAGATTCGACGTTTAGGGTAAAGTTTCCGTCGAAATCAGTTTGGGTACCATTGGTAGTACCTTTTTCCACTACGTTGGCACCTGGTAGTGGGGTTCCGGTTTCATCCGTTACCGTACCGGTAACAGTGGACTGTAAAGTTTCGTCCAACACAATCTTGTAGTTGGCAGTTGTCGCATTTGCAGAAGCCAGTTGCACTCCTAAACAAATGACCATCGATAAAATCCCGGATTTAAAAAAGGAAAGACCTCTTTTGGATTTAACCGATTTGAAATCATGTTTTTGATTCATAATCCTTGTTGTTTGTTAGTTTAAATTAATCTCCTTGAGCTGGTTTTTAAAGGGTTTCCGTACGTGCCGGAAACTGTTAAAAAAAACCAAATTCAGCGTAATGATAACAAAATATTATGAAATATAAATAATGGACAATTCATTATTTTTTGAAAATAAGTATCAAAAATTTTCTTAAAATATTAGGTATATCCTATAATTGTCCGTCTTTATTGCCTTCAAAGAAATTTTAGGGTGTGGAAAATTATCAAATTGGTAATTTACGAATTTTAACATTATTGTCTCTTGCTGTGTCAATAATCGAACCTTTTCGCAGGTTTCAAACGTTATAGTTTGGGATTGTTTTGATAAAGAAGGTGGATTTTTTTACTGGATTTTTAGCGCTTCGTTTTACCTATTTGACATGCTAAAATCATGATTAAATCATTGTTGTGATTATTGGTAAAAAAAAGGAAGTGCTCGCCACCATCCTTAAGTTTTGTTTTCTTTCGAATTTGGGCCACGGTTTCCGGAAAATTTCTTGTAGTAATATTGGCCTTTTGAAAGCCAAGCCGCTTTATGGACTTTTTATTGTATGGAAACACTTTTGATATCTCAAAGGTTCTTCCGGGGAATGGAACCAAATCACCCGAAGTATATAAATGGGAGTGCTCCTGTAGTTTTTTTAATCCATACCTCTTGCCTACCAAATTGAAGGCTCCAGATTTCATGATGGCGGCATTGGGCTCGTATAAAAAGGAAAGTGGTTCAGAATATTCAGGGAAAGTAGTTTTTTCTTTCTCGCTAAAAAATTCAAAACTTTCCCTGGTATTCCCATTCAAATTGATCGCTTTTATCATAGGTTCTTCCTTATGATTTCTTTTTAGTTCCCAAAGAATCTCCTTCACCTCATTTTCAACACTTAAGATATGAACCCTATATACATTTTGTAATTGCTGGAGGCCCAAGGTTATATCCAGTAACGGCCCAGTCTTAATTAGGATATTATTGGATCTGGAAAAAAAAAGATGCATCCACCGGGTTACATCCGGTTCACAGTCTTGAAGAAAGTAAACCTTCTTATTGTTACTGTCCCTCCTAGAAGGATCAAGAAAGAGCCAATCGGTTGTATCTTGAAGGGTTTCCAGAAATTCAATACCATCCTTCGAAAAACAAGAAACATTTGTGATGCCAAGCTTCCTTAAATTATGTTCGGCGATTTCTGATAGCTCCTTGTTCTTTTCGATATGAAAAACAAGTTTGATCTTTTTTGAAAAGTAATAGGAGTCAACCCCAAATCCCCCGGTAAGGTCCGTAAGTGTATCTCCCGAAACTAAATCGGCCTTATATCTTGCGGTAGCCTCAGAGGATGTTTGGGAAATATTCAGCTTGTTTGCATAGTAAATGTTTTCGGTCCCAAACCAAGTTGGCAATTTCTTTTGGGATTTTTTTTTGGACTCAAGTTGTTCGACCAGTTCCCTATTTTCAATACCTGGGAATAAATTCTTTCCCAAAAGGACGGAGTGCACATCCGTATTCAAATTATGGTCGATAAATTCCTGTACCTCTGGATTTAGTAAGTTTAAGTTCAAATGGTGCTAAAGGTTTTCGGTAAGGGATTTGACAATCTTGTTTTCGGCCAAAAACTCTTTAAGGATAACCTTAATGGCCGTATAGCCGGGTACGGCAACGATCATGCCAACAACCCCGAACAATAGTCCAGCAATGATGATTACCAAAAAAATTTCTAAAGGGTGCGACTTTACACTATTGGAAAAAATGAAAGGCTGTGAGAAGAAATTATCCACCAACTGACCAATTGCCAGTCCGATTAGCACATAGCCCGTTTTTGGAAGGATTACCTCGCTAAAATCGGCTCCCAAGTTACTGGTCATGGTTAGGGTTATCATCAGGGCCCCACCGATCAGGGGTCCTATATATGGTATGATATTGAAGAGGGCGCACAAAAAGGCGATAACAATTGCATTCTCGATACCTACAATTAAAAGTACTATTGTATAGATGACAAAGAGGATAAATATTTGCAAGAGAAGCCCCACGAAGTATCTTGAAAGCAAGTTGTTGATTTTATCGATGGAGTTTACGGTACCAGTTTCCTTGGTTTTCGGAACAAATATGAGCAGGCCATTTTGAAAAAGCTTACTATCCTTAAGGAAGAAAAAGGAAATAAAAAGTACGGAGAACAAGCCTATGCTCGCAGAACTGAGGATGTCTAATAGGGAATTCAAGAAATTTGGCACAAATCCTATATCCAAGCCTTGGATGATATTTCTCTCAATTTCCGAATCCTGAAGTACATCTTCCACTACATTTGTGGAAAGGCCAAAATATTGGGTCGTTTTTAGATAAAGGGTATTGATGCTTTTCTGGAGTTCGTCTATATTGAGTAGAGATAGGTTTTTGCTCTGTTCCGTAATCAATGGTATGAATAGAGCCAAGATACCCGCTAAAATCCCTACCATGAGAATCATGGTAAGAATGACGGCCAACGTGTTGGGGAAATTCAACCTTCGTCTTAAAAAGAGTACAACGGGTCTTCCGATCAAGGCTATAACAGCGGCTGCAGCCAGATAGGCCAAAACGGAACGTATCATATAAAAAAAATAGAGCAGGAGAAGTATTCCCGTGATTATTCCCACTGCCCGTATTATCCCGTTGGCAATTGTCTTAGAAGTCATGGTCAATTTTTAAATACGTAGGACACAATATTCGCGCCCATTTGCAGGGCCTTTTTTCTTATTTCTTCCGGGTCGTTGTGTACGGCCGGATCTTCCCAACCATCCCCAAGATCAGATTCCAAAGTCAATAATAAAACTAGTCTATTGTTTTCAAATATTCCCATTGCCTGCGGTCTTTTGCCATCATGCTCGTGTATTTTGGGCAAGCCTTGTGGAAATTTGAACTCCTGTGAAAAAATAGGATGGTCCAGACCTATTTCCTCCAAGTCGCTATTTGGGAATAATTCCTCGATTTGGCCAATGATATATTCCCGCATTCCGTAGTTATCGTCAATATGTAAAAATCCACCGGAAAGGAGATAATCCCTCAAGTTTTCTTTTTCTTCCGAAGAAAAAACCACATTTCCATGGCCGGTCATATGTAAAAAGGGATATTGAAAAATGGAG
This sequence comes from Maribacter algicola, assembly GCF_003933245.1. Taxonomy (NCBI): domain Bacteria; kingdom Pseudomonadati; phylum Bacteroidota; class Flavobacteriia; order Flavobacteriales; family Flavobacteriaceae; genus Maribacter; species Maribacter algicola. The sequence continues at coordinate 1,200,480 of NZ_QUSX01000002.1, read as the reverse complement.
TTGCTTCCCACTTCCACGGTTTCAGGTTTGGAATTTAGCCTGGTCCCAATAGTTGAATTGCAAAAAGCTATCAAATTGGGCAGGGCCGTTGGATTCGCGTACCAATCCCCACCACCTTGATATTTCAAAATGGCAATCTCCTGAGCTTTGGTCGATAAACCAAAACAGATTAACAGTAATAAAGTGACTAGTATTTTTTGCATGGGACTAAACCTATCTTTCAAAAATAAGCATTAAGTACAAATGAAACCGACATGATTATAATAATCCTTGAACACACAGCGTAATGGATTTAATCATCAAAGGTTATATGTGGAGCATGAAAACAATAAAAATAAACATATGAAAATGTGGCCTTGCAATAATTAACCATTATTGATCATGGCCACTGTGGTACAGGCCACAATTGCAGCGGTTTCCGTACGTAACCTATTTCTCCCCATGGAGACTGGAAGGTATCCCTGTTCTTTTGCCGCTTTAATTTCCCTAGTGGAAAAATCACCTTCCGGACCAATCAATATTGTAATGGGTTTGTCCGGGATTACGCGCCTTTTTAATTCATATTTTTCAGAATCATCGCAATGGGCGATAAATAGACCGCCTTCCCTAGGTATTTCAATAATCTCGTCGAAATTGGCCAAGTCGTTCAATTTGGGCAAATAGGCTTGCATCGATTGTTTCATGGCGGACTGTATTACCTTGGTATAACGGTCCAATTTTATTGTTTTCCGTTCCGAATGTTCACATAGGACAGGGGTGATTTCGTTTACACCTATTTCCGTAGCCTTTTCCAGGAACCATTCGAACCTATCGTTCATTTTGGTAGGTGCGACTATCATGTGGAGCCAATGATTTTTTAGATGTACTTTTTTTACGCCGGTAATCTCAACGGCACATTTTTTTGGATTGCTATCGGTAATTTTGGCACTGAGCATCAATCCTCTACCGTTCGTAATCAAGACTTCATCGTTCACTTTTTTTCTTAGAACACGTACCATATGTTTACTTTCTTCGGTATCAAAAGAAAATTGGGATGAAGTTTCGTCCAAATGGGGGTTATAGAATAGTTGCATGTTTAGGAGGTTAAGTGGTATCGGGCTTTGGCGGAAGTTTCCTGACCAGCAAATTGACCGGATTTGTATTTATAATATCCCACTATTCCGATCATACCTGCATTATCGGTACAAAATTCAAAATTGGGCACGTAGGTGGTCCAACCCAATGCTTTTTCGGCATCTTTTAAGGCCTTCCTAATTCCTGAGTTTGCGGAGACCCCGCCACCAATGGCAATTCTTTTAATTCCGGTTTTTTTGACGGCCTTTTTAAGTTTTCCCATAAGAATAGTGATAATGGTATATTGAATGGACGAACACAAGTCCTCCAGATTCTCCTCTATAAAGTTTTCATTTTGTGTCGTTTGTTTTTGAATGAAATAGAGGATACTCGTCTTGAGGCCGCTAAAACTAAAGTCTAGGTCTTTAACCTTGGGTATTGGGAATTCAAAGGCATATGGATTTCCGCTTACGGCATATTTATCTATCAGTGGTCCACCAGGGTAGGGGAGTCCAAGTATTTTGGCACTCTTGTCGAATGCCTCCCCAACGGCATCGTCCAAGGTTTGTCCCAAGATCTCCATATCAAAATAGTTGGTCACTTTTACAATTTGGGTATGCCCGCCACTAATGGTAAGGGCAAGGAAGGGAAACGAAGGGGGTTTCATATTTTCTGCCCTGATAAAATGTGCCAATATATGTGCCTGCATGTGATTTACTTCTATTAAAGGAATCCCTAGGGCCAGGGATAGTGATTTTGCAAAGGATGTGCCAACCAACAGCGAACCTAAAAGACCAGGTCCGCGTGTAAATGCTATGGCTGATAATTGATTTTTATCGATATTTGCTTTAGCTAGGGCTAGGCTGGTGATCGGGACAATATTTTGTTGATGGGCACGGGAAGCCAGTTCCGGTACGACCCCGCCATATTCCTCGTGAATTTTTTGGGAAGCGACCACATTGCTGAGCATGGTATCGTTTTTTAGTACCGCTACGGAAGTGTCGTCACAGGAGGATTCAATGGCCAGAATATAAATTGTTTCGTTTTGCAACGGGTTTGGAATAAAAATTGAAATACAAAGGTAAAACATAATAGCCCTATCAAAAAACTTAGAAAAATACTGGTTAGAACACTTTTGGTTCTATTGTTGACCTGTGTTTTGGGGACTATTGTACTCTCATTGCCTATTGTTCAGACCACACTTGCCAAGTATGCGACGGACTCAATAAACAAGGAGTTTGGTACCAATATCAATGTAGATAGATTACGGGTCTCCTTAATATCCTGGGATACTTCTCTTAATGGTATTTATGTGGAGGATTATAGGCGGGATACATTGTTTTATATCAACGAATTGAAAACTTCCATAGTCAGTATAGGCAATTTGGCAAAGGGACGGTTGGAGTTTGGAGACATTGAAATTGACGAACTGCATTTTAAACTTAAAACCTATTTTGGTGAGCAAGAGACCAATATAAATGTCTTTGTGGACAAACTGGATGATGGCAAGCCCAGGTCTCCTGGAACGCCGCCTTTCTTTTTCTCTTCGTCTTTTGTGGATATAGAAAACAGTAGGTTTCAATACATTGATGAAAACTTGGAGAACGAAGAAGCTTTGCATTTTAAGAATTTGAACATAGAGGCGAACGACTTTCAAATTCTTGGGCCGGAAGTAACCGCAGGTATCGATAAAATGTCCTTTTTGAGCAAAAGGGGAATCCTTGTCGAAAACTTAAAAACGGAGTTTAAATATACCAAGGAACAAATGCGATTTGATTCCCTTAAAATCAAGACGCCGCTTTCCAATCTTGATGGAACCATCGTCTTCAACTACAATAGGGAGGATTTTAAGGATTTCTTAAATAAGGTAAATGTAGTGGCCGATTTTGAGGAATCAACGGTTTCATTTGATGAAATCAATTTGGTTTATAACGAATTTGGACAAGGAAAAACAGCGACCCTTACCGCTAGTTTAAACGGTGTCCTGAACGATATAAACATTAATAATCTTTTTCTGGTTTCCGATAATACGGGGATAAGGGGGGATTTCAATTTTAAACACCTCTTTAATAAACAGGAATCCTTTATACTGGATGCGCACATGCGAAATGTAACCAGTAGCTACTACCAATTGAATGCCCTTTTGCCCAATTTGATAGGTAATTCGTTACCATCAACCTTCAGTAAGTTAGGACAGTTCACGATCCGGGGAGATGCGCTCGTTACGGATTCTTCCATTGATGCAAAAGTGAATCTAAATACCGCGGTTGGTAGTAGTTATTCTGATATTCTTTTGACCAATTTCAACAATATCGACAATGCCACTTACAGCGGGTTCATTTCCTTGATCGATTTTGATTTGGGTGAATTTGTAAATAGCAAAAGCTTTGGAAAAACCAATTTGGACTTTAATGTGGAAGGACAGGGATTCGTTACGGAAAAATTGAATACCGAGGTCATTGGGCAGATCTATTCAATTGAGTTCAATAATTATAATTATCAGGATATTAAAGTGTCCGGTATCTTAAAGGAACAATTGTTCGATGGTTCTTTGACGAGCAATGATGAAAACTTAAAGTTCAATTTTAAGGGTCTGGCCGATTTTGGAGAGGAAAGCAACAATTTCAATTTTAAGGCTTCCGTAGATTACGCGGATTTAAAACGACTGAATTTTATAAATGACAGTGTTTCCATTTTCAAGGGCGATGTAAGTATGAACATCCGTGGCAATACTCTGGACAACATCGTTGGTGACGTAAATTTTACCAAGACCAATTTTCAGAACAAGAACGATACCTACTACTTTGAGGATTTTACCGTTACCTCTTCCTTTGAAAGCGATTCTGTACGCGTAATCGACATCAATTCCCCGGACATTATCACGGGTTTTATGAAAGGAAACTTCCGCGTTAGGGAATTGGGCAAATTGGTGCAGAATTCAATTGGTAGTATTTACACCAATTATAGGCCCTTTAAGATTTCCGGCGGACAGAACCTGAGCTTCAATTTTAAGATATACAATAAGATTGTGGATGTGTTCTTTCCAGAAGTGAGGTTTGACCCCAATACGTTTATCCGCGGTAAAATAGTATCGGACGAAGGTGATTTTAAACTGAACTTTGAATCGCCCAGTATTGTGGCCTTTGGTAACGAGGCCGATAATATAGAGGTGCAGATAGACAATAAGAACCCCTTGTTCAACACCTATGTTTCCGTGGGCGACTTAAAGACGCCCTACTACGATGTCAAGGATTTCAATCTTATCAATACCACCTTGAAGGATACCCTATTTTTTAGGTCGGAATTTAAGGGAGGTAGTGAATATAACGACAGCTACAACCTTAACTTCTATCATACGTTCAATGCGAACAACAAGTCGGTTATAGGTCTAAAAACCTCGGATGTCAGTTTTAAGGGGAACAAATGGATTTTGAACAAGGACGGGAATACCAAAAACAAGGTGATTCTAAATAGGGCACTTGACAGTATTTCGATTGAGGAAATCGTCATGAACAACGATGAAGAGGAGCAGATTAGGTTGCGGGGACAATTGGCAGACTCTACCTATAAGGACCTTCAGCTTCAATTTAAAATTGTATCCCTAAACAAAATTACACCGGTAATAGACAGCCTGAAGTTGCAAGGGGAGGTTAACGGGAACCTGAACATACTACAAAAGGATGGCATATACCTACCTTCTTCCAATTTGAACATAGATCGATTTGCCATCAATGAAATGCCTATGGGGGATTTGGCCATAAGTATCGTGGGGAATAGGGATTTAACGGAGTTTCAGGTAAATTCACAACTGTCCGACAATGGTGTCGAGAAGTTTGGTGTTGTGGGCAAAATCGAGAATAAGGACGAAATGCCTACGGCCAACTTGGTAGCAAATTTCAATAAATTCCCACTAAATCCATTCAATCCCTTGGGCGAGGGCGTAATTGACCATATTCGGGGTAATCTAGAGGGGAGGGTCAACGTGACTGGACCCGTAGACAATCCAAACTTCAACGGATTAGTGACCTTGGAAAATGCTGGCATCGCCATACCGTATTTAAATGTTGACTATGCCTTTGCCCCAAGGTCAAGGGTACGGTTGGAAAACCAGACTTTTGATTTTGAGAATATTGCACTTTCTGATGTTGCCATGGGTACACGGGCCAATTTGGACGGCACCATCACCCATAGTTATTTTGACAATTGGGTATTAAATTTCAACGTGGACACCAATAATAATAGATTCTTGATCTTAAATACGGAGTTTAAGGAAGGTGATCTATATTATGGAACTGGCTATCTTAATGGTACGGGAAGAATTTATGGGCCAACAACGGCGTTGAACATAACCGTTGATGGAGAAACGGCCAGGGGAACTTCCTTGAAAATACCTTTAAGCGATGTTGCGAGTGTAGGGGACTACTCCTTTATCAATTTTGTGGAAAAGGATAAGGTCAATTCCATCGACGAACAACGGCAATTAAAGGATTACCAAGGACTGGAATTGGAATTCAATTTGGATGTTACCCCAGAAGCCGAGGTGGAAATAGTGACGGATACCAAAACAGGAAGTTCCCTAAAAGGTACCGGGGAAGGTATTCTTCTGATACAGATAAACACGAATGGCAAATTTGAAATGTATGGTGATTTTGTGGTGGTGACCGGGCAGTTCAGGTACAAATTTGGCGGCATAATAGATAAGACATTTGTCGTGGAGCCTGGGGGCCAGATAAACTGGAATCAAAAACCCTTAGAGGCCCAGTTGAATATGGAAGCGGTGTATTCACTAACCGCAAACCCTGCACCCCTGTTGGAAAATCAGGGATATACCCAAAGAATACCAACGGATGTGATCATTCAGTTGACCGGTGAACTTCAAAATCCAGATATTGAATTCGGTATAGATTTTCCGGGCACGAACTCCATTGTTAAATCTGAACTGGAGTATGCCTTACAGGATCCAACGGTGGCCGAGAAAAATGCCATATTCCTTTTGGCCCAAGGAAATTTTGTCAACGACCAGAGTGGAATCAACCAACAGGCCATTACGGGCAACTTGGTACAAAGCGCATCGGGTATATTGAATTCACTTTTGGGCGGCGGAAATGACAAGTTGAACTTTGGTTTGTCCTACGAACAAGGGTATCAAGGGGCCCAATTGGAAACGGACGATAGAATAGGCGTAACGGTCTCTACGCAAATATCAGATCGGGTATTGTTCAACGGTAAAGTAGGGGTTCCAGTGGGTGGAACCAGTGAAACCTTGGTTGCAGGGGATTTTGAAATTCAATTGCTGTTGAACGAGGAAGGAAGTCTGAGTGCAAAATTCTTCAGCAGGCAAAGTGAAATCCAGGCCTTCCTACCCGATCAACAAGGTTCTACTCAGGGCGCCGGGTTATCCTATGAAGTCGACTTTGATAGCTTTAAGGAACTGTTCAGGAAAATACTCAATAAGGATACAAAGCAGAATCCCCCAGGAGTCAAGATCATTGAGCCCCAAGAACCGCCTATTTCTGTAATGGGAAAGGATAGTTTGCTCAACTTTTATGCAAAACCAAAATCCTTCTAAATTCTTTTTTTGATTTCGGATTCATAGTCCAATGTTAATTAAATACAGGTTTAGGTCATTTTTTGGTTAAAATGTAACATCATTATGCTATTTCAGGGTTTTATGGTCAAAGTCATTGATCACACATTTCATAATTGAAAGAAGTTTTACTAATTTCGTTGGCTTAATTTTTCGGATGTCTTCAAACATAAAAAAAATAGCAGTGCTAACTTCTGGGGGTGATTCTCCCGGAATGAATGCGGCCATACGTTCGGTTGTAAGAACTTGCGCGTACATGAAGGTTGATTGTGTTGGAATCTATAGGGGTTATCAAGGAATGATAGAAGGGGATTTTAAGCCTATGGATGCCAGAAGCGTTAACAATATTATCAACAAGGGCGGTACTATATTGAAATCTGCCAGATGTACGGAATTTAGAACTCCAGAAGGCAGGAAAAAGGCCCATGACCAATTGGTCGCCGCAGGTATTGACGCTTTCGTCGTAATTGGTGGTGATGGTAGTTTTACCGGCGCAATGATTTTCAATAAGGAATTCAACTTCCCTATTATGGGAATCCCAGGAACCATAGACAACGATATTTTTGGAACAAGTTTTACCCTTGGTTTCGATACTGCATTGAATACAGTGGTCGATTGCATTGATAAGATAAGGGATACGGCCAGTTCCCACAACCGTTTGTTCTTCGTGGAAGTTATGGGCAGGGATGTTGGACATATCGCCTTAAATGCGGGTGTTGGCGCAGGTGCCGAGGAGATTTTGATTCCAGAGGAAAACCTAGGTTTGGATCGCTTGTTGGAATCTTTAAAGAGAAGTAAGGAGTCGGGGAAATCTTCAAGTATCGTTATTGTGGCCGAAGGTGACAAAACGGGTAAAAATGTGTTTGAGCTCAAAGAGTATGTTGAAAAACATCTTCCTATATATGATGTGAGGGTATCCGTATTGGGGCATATGCAACGTGGAGGCGCACCCTCTTGTTACGACCGCGTATTGGCCAGTAGAATGGGTGTAAAGGCCGTGGAATCCCTGCTGGAGGGAAAGACCAGTCTTATGGTTGGCGTACAGGATAATAAAATAACCCTTACGCCCATTAATAAAGCGATCAAAGGGCATACTAAAATAGACAAGGAACTTATCCGTGTCTCAGAAATAATGACAACTTAAAAATATAATCGATAAAAACAATAGAAAATGTCAAATTTGAAAATAGGAATTAACGGCTTTGGTAGAATAGGTAGATTGGTGTTTAGAACTACCGTAAAAAGAGGCGATGTAGATGTAGTCGCGATAAACGATTTATTGGACGTGGAGCACTTGGCTTACCTATTAAAATATGATTCCGTACATGGAAGGTTTGATGGTACTGTAGATGTGAAGGATGGGAACTTGATCGTGAATGGTAAGACGGTCAGGATTACCGCGGAAAGAGATCCTAAAAACTGCAAATGGGATGAAGTGGGAGCCACAATCGTAGCGGAGTGTACCGGTATTTTTACAACGTTGGAAACGGCTCAATATCACATAGATGGTGGTGCCAAGAAGGTAGTTATTTCTGCTCCTTCCAAGGATGCCCCAATGTTTGTAATGGGTGTAAACCATAAAGAACTAAAGGCATCTGATACCATTGTTTCAAATGCATCTTGTACTACGAACTGCCTTGCGCCCATGGCCAAAGTTTTGAACGATGCCTTTGGTATCGAGGAAGCTTTGATGACCACCGTTCATGCCACAACGGCTACACAAATGACGGTTGATGGTCCTTCCAGAAAGGATTGGAGAGGTGGCAGAAGTGCCATGTTGAATATTATTCCGGCCTCTACCGGGGCGGCAAAAGCCGTTACCAAAGTGATTCCCGCACTAGAAGGTAAACTTACAGGTATGGCCTTTAGGGTTCCAACTGCGGATGTTTCCGTAGTGGATTTGACAGTACGATTGGAAAAGGAAACTTCGTATGAAGAAATCAAGAAAGCGTTCAAAGCGGCTTCCGAAGGCGAGTTGAACGGCGTTTTGGGCTACACGGAAGAGGCTGTGGTTTCCCAGGATTTTATTGGTGAAACGAACACCAGTGTATTTGATGCCGATGCTGGCATAGAATTAAATTCCAAATTCTTTAAGTTGGTTTCTTGGTACGATAACGAATCAGGCTTCTCCAACAAAATGGTAGATTTGATGCAACACGTTAACAGCCTATAATAGGCAATTAGATTTATAATGATAATCCTGTGAATGAGGTATTTTTTCCTTATTTTCAGGATTATTTTTTAAACAGCAAGGCATGATTTTAATAGTGGATAGTGGAGCGACCAAATCTGATTGGATCGCATTGGATGAAAATGGTGATCAGCTCTTTTTGACCCAGACCCTAGGGTTGAGTCCGGAAGTTTTGACCAAGGATGTCATCGAGGATAGGTTGGCGAATAACTTTGAGCTTTCCAAGAATAGGGAAAAAGTTAGCCAATTGTTTTTTTATGGTGCCGGATGCGGTACGGACCGAATGAAAAATTTTCTCAAGGACATTTTCAAGGATTTTTTTCCAAATGCCGTAGCCGATGTCAAGGAAGATACCTATGCAGCCATATTTGCCACAACCAAGGTTGGGCAACAGGGAATTGTATGCATTTTAGGTACAGGTTCCAACTGCAGTTATTACGACGGAGAAAAATTACATCAGAAAGTAACCTCTTTGGGATATATTCCCATGGATGACGGCAGCGGGAATTTCTTTGGAAGAAAATTGATACGTGACTATTATTTCAATAAGATTCCCAAAGATCTTGCGAATAAATTTGCCAGCCAATACAATTTAGATGCAGATGTGATCAAGGATAATTTATACAAACAACCTAATCCTAATACGTATTTGGCAACCTTCGCCAGGTTTTTGATAGAAAATAAGAATCATCCGTATTCCAAGGGCGTTATAGATAAAGGCTTCCAGCAATTCATCAACAATTACATCATGCAGTTCGATTTGGCCACCAAAGTTCCCATTAATTTTGTGGGCAGTATAGCTTATTTTCTTAGGGATGAACTTACAACCGTGCTACAGCGCAATGATTTGATTGTTGGGGTGATTCGCCAAAAGCCCATCGAAGGCCTGGTCGTATTTCACAGGGAGAATATGTAACTATTAGAACTGTACGGCGATCATTGAGATTTCTACGTTTACAAATTTCGGTAGATTGGCTACTTCCACGGTTTCCCTTGCAGGCGCGGTATCTGGATTAAAATAAGAACCGTATACTTCGTTAACGTGGGCGAATTGGTTCATATCGCTCAAGAAAATAGCCGATTTTACAACATTTTCAAAGGTCATTCCAGCTTCTTGCAGAATGGCCTTTAGATTTTCCATGGATTGTTGGGTCTCTTTTTTGATGTCCCCCGTAACCAATTCACCTGTTTCTGGATTTAAGGGAATCTGTCCGGAAATATAAAGGGTATCCCCAATTAAAATAGCTTGGTTATAAGGTCCTATTGGCGCTGGAGCCTTTGTGGTATTTATTATTTTTTTCATAAAGTATGTTTTTTTAATTTCTAAAAGGCTGACTTCTATTTTCCCATTTGAGGTCACTCAAAATGGAGGCATCGATACCTATAAAAAAGTACCATCTCCTATATTCCCCAAAAGGAGTCCAATTGAATCGCATAGAAAAGCTTTTTAAGTCCCTCTGAAATCGTAATTGGGTCAAGGTAAAACCTTTGTTCTTAAAATCATAACCAGAAGATCCGCCCACTTTCCATCGCGGCGATAGTTCTATGTCTCCAGAAAACATTAACGAATGCGCGCTAAACTCGTTTTGTCTTGCACTGTTTAGATAGGTTGCAGAATAGGCCAACCTAAAATTCCAGGGTATTTTGGTCCCATAAACAGGGTTCTCCACATCCCCCTTTTCCCTGTCTTCCCTAGGATTGTCCCTAAAGCTATCGGCCCGACCAAAAAGATCGTCCGTTCTACCCCCACTCTGGGCAACATAATCAAAAGGATCCTCTTCCTCTTCCTCCTCTTCTTCTTTCTTCTTTTGGAACATCTTGCTGTCTATGGAATAGGAAACGTTCATGTTGGCACGTGTCAATCGAAATAGACTTCCTCCATTATCGATGTTCCATGTATCGATTCGCCTTCCATTATTGTCAATAGCATAGGGGTCTAGACCGGCAGCGAAGTTAATGGACATTTTGTTGTTCAGGATATTGGTTCCCCCATTTATATTCAAGGGGCTCAGGCGCAGGGAATCGGCCTCTAAATTGTAGGCCGTTGATATATTAAAATTGCTCAATAAGGGTATTTTTTTTGGTTCCGTTTTTGTGGAATCCTTGTCCCTGATCTTTGCCTCCAGTACATTATTTAAAGCAAGACTTAGGCTGTTGGAGCGCCCTAACCGTGGCGCGCCGTTCAGGGTCCCGTCAAACCTACTATATTGCACCACACGGCCTTCACCGTTGATTCCTTCCTCATATTCATCATAGAATTGTTCAAATGAAGGGGCATAACCATAACTTATCGTTGGCCTAAGCACGTGTCTAATGGCCTGTATCTTTTTGTCCTCGCCAAAATTGAACGTACCGTACAGCGTAGTGCCTATACTTGCATTTAAGTTATACTGATTGTAACGGTCAAACCCGGCTACGCTATCCACAACCACACGTTCCGTTTCCGGATCAAAGCTTCTTTCATAGGTTTCCATCGTCCATACATCCTCATAATTCCCTCCCATAGTAACGCTAAAGTATTTGGCAATTTTAAAATTGGTACTGATGGGAATGCGGTGCCTTGCCCCAATTCTGGCGTTATCGAACATGCTTCCGGTTAAAAAGTCCTCATCATTCGTTGTGAGCCTATTCTGTGCATTTACGTCGTATTGGAAGTTGATATTCTGTATAGCCCCTTTTTTAATGCCATCCCTTTTGGCGAATGGAAAAATACGCTCCATGCTTGCTTGAAAGGTTGGTAAGGTCATGTTAATATTGTCCCTGTTGGTCGTCGTAGCCGTTGGTGAGGTTAATTGGGAGTGCGTTGCGGTTACACTTAGGTTTACAGAGGGGTATGCGGGAAACGTTTTGGAATAGGATATGGAAGAGGAAAGTGTATTGTTTTGCGTGTTGGGCAAATTGCGTTGCTGTAATGAATTTCTATAATACTCGCTACTCCCCAAATTGACGGATGCTGAAAACCTGGAATTGGGGCTCGCCTTTTGATCTTGGGAATGGGAAAATTGTAAATTCCAGTTTTTTGATAGACTATAATCGCTAAAGCCCTTTTGACTTGTCACCAGGTTTTCGTATCTAAAATTGACGTTTCCCCTGTATTTATAGCGTTTAGTGTATATGGAAGCAGTTCTAAAGCCCCAACTTCCGTTCGTGTAAAAATCCCCCGAAAACTCCACATTGGCGTAATCTCCCAACGGAGCGTAGTATCCAAAATCCTGTAAAAAGTAACCCCTGTCAGGATCGTTTCCAAAAGTGGGCATTAAGACTCCTGGCGCACTTCCTACGGATAATGGAAAATACGCGAAAGGCATGGCGATGGGCGTGGGAACATCGGCTATGTAAAGGTTGCTAAACCCCGCAATCACCTTTTTCTTTGGTACGAACTTTGCCTTTCGCACCCTAATGTAATAATCTGGGTTAATGGTATCTTCGGCAGTCGTTATTTTTGCCTCGCTGAGAAAATAGACGGAGTCGTTCTCCTTTTTTGTGATTTCCGCATAGACCTTCATGGCGTCGCTCCCCAGTTGGCCTGCTGCTGCCTGTTGTTCGGTCCTGGAATTCCAAATAATGGCTTTTTGCGTATCGAAATTAAAACGGATCGAATCCGGTATTACCACATTGGAACCCTGTTTAAAATAGGGAAGTTGGGTGTAATTGCCCACGGAATCCTTTATCCTGCCAGCATATACTTCGTTTTTGACATAATCCATAATGATGATACCGGCCTTCAATTCGGTATCCTGGTAATGGATTTCAGCCTCATTGTACAAGTAGATTTTGTTCTCCCGCTGGCTTAATTTAACATAGTCCTTGGCCTTGTAGGTTATGTTGTCCAATAAAACAGGAGGTTTTTTATTCAGGGAATCTCGTTGCAAGGAATCCCTCAAAATGGTATCGTTAACGATTGGTTTGGGGAGAAGGGGTGCTACAATGGAATCTCTTTCTGCCTTAATCTCCAGGGGGACTACCTTGCCCTCTTGTGCTGTTACGAAAAATACACCAACAAAAAGTAGGAATAGGAAAAGTACGTTCTGTTTATTTGATTGCAAGGCTATATATCCTATTTTTGTAAAGGTTTGTCAATCTAGAAGCCATGAGATTCAGATGCCAAACTTACATATATTTTTTATTCTCTTTATAGGGTGTTACCATAAATTTAACCATATAGAGAGCTAGAGGAACCTAATTAGAATATGAAAATCAACTCACTAATCGCCTTCTTTTTTTCATTGTTTTTTCTGCCTTTGCAGGCAGTTCCCTTAGAGGATGGGAAGAAGTCTACCGTTGACCCATTTGTTGTAGTGTTGGACGCCGGTCATGGGGGGGCATGATCCAGGGAATTTGGGCAACGGATATCTTGAAAAGAACATTGCCCTTAATATTGTGCTTAAAGTGGGTGAACTTCTTTCTGCAAACAAGGACATTAAGGTAATTTATACTAGAAAGGACGATACGTTCGTGGATTTATTTGTAAGAGGGGAAATTGCCAACAAGGCCAATGCCGATCTTTTTGTTTCGGTGCATTGTGACTCGCATTCCTCCGATGCCCATGGAGCTGGAACGTTTGTTTTGGGGCTACATGCGAACAAGCAGAATTTTGAAATTGCAAAAAAGGAAAACTCCGTAATTTACTTAGAGGATAACTACGAAATCCGTTATGCGGATTATGATATCAATTCTCCTGAATCGGTTATTGGACTTACCATTATGCAGGAAGAATTTTTGGACCAAAGTATCGCCTTGGCAAAAAATATTCAGGATAACATGTCGGGGAGGTTAAAAAGGGTCGATAGAAAGGTAAAACAAGCCGGTTTTATTGTGCTCCACCAAACCTTTATGCCGAGTGTGTTGGTGGAAACAGGTTTTCTCACCAACAAGGAAGAAGGTGCCTATTTGAATTCCAAAAAAGGGCAATCCGAAATGGGAACGGCCATCGCGGACGCTATTCTAAAATACAAGGCCGATGTGCAGGGAGGGTCCCAAACTACCCAAGTAACGAGCAGTGAAGCACCTGAAATACAAATAAAAGACGAAGGTACTGCGGTCGCTGCGGTTATTGTTCCTAAGGAGAAAACATCGGAAATTAAAGAAGCTAATATACCGGAAACGGTTGAGCGTAAAAAGGAGGAATTGGCCGTACCCGAACTAAAAGAGAAGGTTGGGGAAACGATGGATGAAAATGCCATTATCTATAAAGTCCAGTTAATGGCAAGTAGTAAGGATTTGGCTTTGACACCGGAAAATTTCAAAGGGCTGCCCCAAATCACGAAGGAACCTTACAATAGTCTATACCGATATATGTATGGGGCTACCCAATCCTATAGAGAGGCAAAAATGCTTCAGTCAAAGGCTGCTAGGTCCGGTTATTCTTCAGCGTATATTGTTGCTTATAGAAAGGGGGAAAGAGTTTCGATACCCAAGGAGGTGGAAGAGGAATCCCAATAAAATCCTTTGGTATGCTATTTATTCCTAATTTTGTTAGAAACATAAAATTGATTGCTTGAAACTATCCAGGGAAATTAAGACCGGAATTATTGTGATTGGAGGAATACTCCTGTTCATATTGGGGTTTAGCTATTTAAAATCAACACCTCTTTTTGATAACAGTAAAACCTTGTATGCCGTTTATCCAGATGTAGGGGGCCTTCAAGCAGGTACCGCCGTTTCTATCAACGGATTTGGAGTGGGAAAGGTAAACGACATAAAATTTAAGGACGCCCAAGGCAATTTGGTCGTCACATTTACGGTAAGCAGTGATTTTAAATTCTCCAAAAACAGTACCGTTGAATTATATGACACGGGAATAATTGGGGGAAAGGGCCTACAGATTACCCCGGTTTTCGATGGAGCGGAAACCGTAAAATCAGGCGATACCCTTGCTACTGAAACAAGACCGGGCCTAACGGAACTTGCCCAGGAAAAACTTACACCCTTGTTCAGGAAATTTGAATCGGCAGTTTCGGATGCGGATTCTGTTCTGATTAGCGTGAACGAGGTTCTGGATACCAAAACCAAAAAGGATTTGCAGACCGCTATAAATGGGCTTAGCGAGCTTATGGCCAGCCTCAATGGCAGTGCCAAGGTATTGAACGATATTTTGGCCAACAACGAAAAAAAACTGGATAGTTCCCTTACCAATTTTGAAACCCTAACCTATAATTTTGCCATGCTTTCGGATACCTTGAACAACGCTGGTCTGGGAAGGACATTTGCTAGTTTGGAAACTACAATGTCCAATTTGGACAAGGTCATCTCTAAAATTGATAAGGGTGATGGCACATTAGGCAAGTTGATGAACGACAAGGAGTTGTATACCAATTTAACCGATGCTTCAAAGGAGTTGGATTTGTTGCTCCAGGATTTTAGACTGAATCCAAAACGATATGTAAATGTGTCCGTTTTCGGTAAAAAACAGAAGGAATATGAAGTTCCAGAAGATGACCCTGCCGCTAAAATAGAATAAATCGAATGCAGTATTTACCCAATATCCTTTTTGTAGTGGTTCTTCTTATAGGAACCGGTTATTTCGCCAAAAACGTTGGAAAACTTAGGCGGAACATATTATTGGGAAAGGATACGGACGTCTCGGATGATAGACCCACACGATGGCGTAACATGCTCCGGATTGCTTTTGGTCAATCCAAAATGGTAGTGCGTCCTGTGGCAGGATTACTTCATGTGATTGTCTATGTTGGTTTTGTCATCATCAATATAGAAGTATTGGAAATTGTGATTGACGGAATCTTTGGGACGCATAGGGTATTTTCCGGTTTAGGCCCTGTTTATGATTTTTTGATAGCATCCTTTGAGATTCTGGCGTTCTTGGTGATTATATCGGTTGTAGCTTTTTGGGTGCGAAGAAATATAATCAAGCTTCAGCGTTTCCTAAAGCCTGAAATGAAGGGTTGGCCTAAAAAGGATGGAAACCTTATCCTGTACATTGAACTAGTTTTGATGTTTTTGTTCCTGACAATGAATGCGGCAGATTTCCGTTTGCAACAGTTGGGAGCGGAACATTATCTTCAGGCAGGTAGTTTTCCAGTGAGCCAGTATATATCAAATTGGTTCATCGGAATGGATATTCCTAGTTTGATATTTTTGGAGCGAACGGCTTGGTGGTTGCATATAGTAGGTATCCTCTTCTTTTTAAATTATCTATATTTTTCGAAGCATCTGCACATTCTTTTGGCGTTTCCAAATACGTTTTATGGGAAATTGGGTCCTAAAGGAAAGTTCAATAATTTGGAGGCTGTAACCAGAGAGGTTAAATTAATGATGAACCCTAATGTAGACCCATTTGCTGCGCCCGACGATGCAGGGGATGTGCCTTCCAAATTTGGGGCATCCGATGTTATGGATTTAAGTTGGGTGCAGTTGCTGAATGCTTACACCTGTACAGAATGTGGACGATGCACGAGTGAATGCCCTGCCAATCAGACCGGAAAAAAATTGTCTCCTAGGAAAATCATGATGGATACCCGTGACCGATTGGAGGAAGTAGGAAAAATTCTGGATGCCAATAAGGGAGAATTCAAAGAGGACGGTAAACAATTGTTGGACGATTATATTACCCGCGAAGAGTTGTGGGCCTGTACGTCCTGCAACGCCTGCGTTGAGGCTTGTCCGGTAAGTATAGACCCTTTGTCCATTATCATGGATATGAGGCAGTATTTGGTGATGGAGCAATCCGCTGCGCCCTCAGATCTAAACAACATGATGGGTAATATTGAGAACAATGGGGCTCCTTGGCCATTCAATCAAATGGACAGGTTAAATTGGAGCAAGGAATCATAAAGAACTAAAAATGACTGACACAATTAAAGTTCCTACAATGGCAGAAATGTTTGCTGCCGGTGAAAAACCCGAAGTACTTTTTTGGGTGGGCTGTGCAGGTAGTTTTGACGATAGGGCCAAAAGGATTACCAAGGCCTTTGTGAAGATTTTGAACAAGGCAAAAATATCCTTTGCCGTCTTGGGAACTGAAGAAAGTTGTACTGGTGACCCCGCCAAAAGGGCAGGAAACGAATTTTTGTTCCAGATGCAGGCGGTTACTAACATCGAAGTGCTCAATGCCTATGAAATTCAGAAAATCGTTACCGCGTGTCCACATTGCTTCAATACCATAAAGAATGAATATCCCGGTCTTGGCGGTAGTTATGAAGTGGTACACCATACACAGTTTTTAAAGGAGTTGTTGAAGGAGGGACGTATTGCCATGGAAGGAGGAACCTTTAAAGGCAAGCGAATCACTTTTCACGACCCATGTTATCTGGGCAGGGCCAATGGCGTTTACGAGGCGCCCAGGGAGTTGATCAGGAAATTGGACGCGGAGCTGGTAGAAATGAAAAGCTGCAAGCAAAGAGGGTTGTGCTGTGGTGCAGGTGGTGCCCAAATGTTCAAGGAGCCTGAAAAGGGAAATAAAGATGTGAATATAGAGCGTACGGAACAAGCTCTAGAAACTACTCCGGATATTATTGCGGCCGGATGTCCTTTCTGTAATACCATGATGACAGACGGTGTAAAACATAAGGAAAGGGAAGCAGACATCAAGGTCATGGACATTGCAGAACTTATAGCCGCAGCTGAAGATTTATAACGAAGAGATTTTAACGGTATAAAAGCAACATGCATGTTAGCAGATTTTAATACACTACCAGATGATTCCAGAGTTTGGATTTATCAGGCGAACAGAAGTTTTTCCGAACAGGAGTTGCTTGAAATAAAAAAGGACCTCAATCTATTTCTAGAAAATTGGACCGCACATGGAAAGGACTTGAAAGCCGGGTTTGAAATAAAATATAACAGATTCTTGGTAATTTCCCTGGACCAAAGCGGTCAGTCGGCCACAGGCTGTTCCATTGATGCTTCGGTTCATTTCATACAGCAATTGGAAAAAAAATACAATGTGGAACTGTTGGACAAGATGAACGTTACGTTCAAGCAAGGCGAATATATAGCCTATAAGACCTTGTTGGACTTTAAAGCAATGGCCAAACAAAAATCTATTTCCAAGAATACCATTGTTTTCAACAACCTTGTTGCAACCAAGGGCGAATATCTGGAACACTGGGAAGTACCTGCCTCAGAAAGTTGGCATGCGCGTTTTGTTTGAGACTCCATGGCGTGTGAACATCTAATTTTATTAGGTTTTATCGATGAAATGCAATAAATTTCATGGTTTTATGTTATCTCCATACAGCAAAAACACATGAAGCTTTTTTTTAGACTTTTCTTTTTTCTTTTTGGTTCTTTTACCTCTTTTGGACAAAACCCATTGGTTAGTTCAGATAGTCTGGCACAGGCAGGTTGGGTGGAAAAGCAGTACCAAAATATGACCTTGGAGGAAAAGATAGGTCAATTGTTCATGGTAATGGTAACCTCAAATCCAACCAATGGGGAAAAGGAGCGAATCAAACAGCTTATAAAAGATCAAAAAATAGGTGGTATCATATTTTCTAAGGGAGGGCCTGTGCGGCAGGCTAAACTTTGTAATGATTACCAATCAATTTCGAAATTCCCATTGTTGGTAGGAATGGATGCCGAATGGGGCCTGGCCATGCGTTTGGACTCAACCTATGCGTTTCCATGGAACATGACCTTAGGTGCCATTCAGGATGATAAAATCATCGAAAAGGTAGGCTACAGGGTAGGGGAGCATGCAAAACGTCTAGGGGTACATATTAACTTTGCACCAGATATCGATATCAATACCAATCCTAAAAACCCTATAATTGGGAACCGATCCTTTGGAGAGACCCGTCAACTGGTCGCCAATAAGGGAATTGCCTTTATGAAAGGCATGGAAAGTGCCGGTGTACTTTCGAGCGGCAAGCATTTCCCAGGTCATGGCGACACCGAGGTGGATTCACACCATGATTTGCCCGTTATTCCCTTTTCCAGGGAACGTTTGGATAGTCTAGAACTATATCCCTTTAAAAAATTGATCAACGAAGGTTTGAGCAGTGTGATGGTGGCGCACCTGGAAGTGCCTTCCATGGAGATAAGGGAAGGATTACCGTCATCATTATCGGAACAGATCATTTCAGGCATACTCAAGGAGGAGCTGGGATTTCAAGGACTTGTTTTTACGGATGCCCTGAACATGAAGGGGGCAACAAAATTCGGTACCGAGGGAGCGGTCGAATTGGCTGCTTTCAATGCTGGTAATGACATACTTTTAATGCCTCAGGATGTTGAGGCTGCCAAGAACCTACTGATCAAAAGCTACAATCGGGGCAGGATCAGCGAAGCGAGGCTAGGTCAATCCGTGAAGAAGATTTTAATGGCGAAATATAAGGTAGGCCTCAACGATTATCGACCGATAGTCTTGGAAAATCTCTATGAAGATTTAAATACCGTAGAAGATGATATCCTCTATGAGGAAGCTATTGAGAACGCCCTTACGGTAGTGAAAAATCGGTTTGATTTGATTGGCATCAAAAACTTGGAAAATAAGAAAATAGCCTATGTGAAATTTGGGGATGCACCAAGCGATTCCTTTATTAAGGAATTGAATAAATATACCAAGGTCACCCAAGTCAACGATGATAACATAGAATCACTAAAAAGGCAATTGGAAGATTATAATTTGGTCATCATTGGACATCATAAAAGCAATGAGAGCCCTTGGAAAGCCTATAAGTTTACGGATAAGGAATTGGCTTGGCTTCAGGAAATATCGAATTTAAGATCTTCAAACCTGATTTTAACCGTCTTTGCGAAGCCTTATACACTTTCGGATATTTCAACGTTCCAAAATATTGACGCTGTGGTGGTATCTTATCAAAATAGCGCTATTGCCCAAAAAAAGACGGCAGAGCTACTTTTTGGGGCAATTCATGCCTCCGGTAAGCTACCTGTGAGTGGAGGTTTTGAATTTAAGGCTGGAACGGGCATACAATTGTCCTCGTTAAGTAGGTTGGGATATAGTCTTCCAGAAAGGGTTGGTCTTAGTTCCCAGGGTCTTTCAAAAGTGGACAAATTAGTTCAAGATGGACTGGACAGTCTCATGTTTCCCGGTGCCCAGGTTTTGGTCGCTAGACATGGCAAAGTGGTATATAACAAAAGTTTTGGGAAACCTACGTACGATTCCCAGGTTGCCGTGTCCAATGACGACATTTACGACTTGGCTTCCCTGACCAAAATTTTGGCTACTTTGCCCATGGTCATGAAAATGGAGGAAGAAGGTAAAATAGCGCTGAACGATACCTTTGAGGAACTGGTTCCTGAGTATTCCAATACCGAAATAAAGAATGTAACGGTATTAAAGGCCTTGTCTCACTATGGAAGGTTGCCTGCTTGGATTCCTTTTTATGTCCGTACTTTGGATGAAAACAGGAAACCTTCCAAGGAATTTTACAGGAGCCAACCAACTTCAGGTTTCTCTGTAAAGGTGGCGGAAAATCTTTATTTGACAGATGCCTACAATGATTCCATTTATGATAGGATAGGAAGACAGGATTTAAAATCCAACAGATATCGCTACAGTGATGTGCCATATTACGTAATGAAAAAGTATGTAGAGGATACCTATGGCGATAAATTGGATGAATTAGCGAACGATTTTCTGTACAGTAGAATAGGGGCCGACCGTACTACCTACAACCCATTGGAAAAGTTTCCAAAGAACAAGATAGTTCCCTCCGAAGAGGATAATTATTACAGGTATCAGACGGTACAAGGCTATGTTCATGACATGGGAGCAGCTATGCAGGGTGGAGTAGGAGGTCATGCGGGACTGTTCAGCAATGCCAACGACGTGGCTAAAATTATGCAGATGTATTTACAGAACGGATATTACGGGGGAACTAAGTTCTTTGATTCCAGAACGGTAAAAAAATTCAATACTTGCTATTTTTGTGATAAAAATGTTAGAAGGGGTGTAGGATTTGACAAGCCCCAATTGGAACACAGTGGTCCTACATGTGGTTGTGTCTCTAGAAAAAGTTTTGGTCATAGCGGGTTTACGGGAACCTATACCTGGGCGGACCCGGAAGAAGAAATTGTGTATGTGTTTTTATCTAACAGGACCTATCCTTCGGCCTCAAACACGCTTTTAGTTAAATCTGGGTTAAGAACCCGTATTCAACAGGCTATTTACGATTCCATTATAAATTAAAGAGTAGTTTTGTACATGTAAAGTGAGCCGGTGCAATTCTTGATACCCTTCATGATTGCAATGGTTCATTAAATCTGACCAAATAAATACATAGATTTAGAACGAATGAAAATTGCAATTGTATGCTATCCAACTTTTGGCGGTAGTGGTGTAGTGGCCACGGAATTGGGAATTGCGCTCGCCAATAGGGGGCATGAGGTCCATTTCGTCACCTACAGGCAACCGGTGCGACTGGAACTTTTGAACAACAATATTTACTTTCATGAAGTCCATGTGCCAGAATATCCGCTATTTCATTATCAACCCTATGAATTGGCACTTTCAAGCAAATTGGTGGATACCATAAAATTGTACAATATAGACTTATTGCATGTGCATTATGCAATTCCCCATGCCTATGCGGGATATATGGCCCAAAAGATGTTGGAAGAGGAAGGGATTTATGTTCCGATGGTGACTACGCTTCATGGTACGGACATAACCCTCGTGGGCAAACATCCATTTTATAAGCCAGCGGTGAATTTCAGTATCAATCAATCCGATGTGGTGACTTCTGTGTCCGAAAGCCTAAAGCAAGGTACTTTGGAAATATTCGATATCAAGAACGAGATTGAGGTCATTCCCAACTTTATAGACAAAAACAAATACAAGAATACGTTTACGGATTGCCAAAGGTCGGCCATGGCAAAGGACAATGAACGTATTATTACCCATATTAGCAACTTTAGGAAAGTAAAGCGTATACCCGATGTAATCAAGGTATTCAATAAGATTCAAGAAAGGATTCCTTCAAAACTGATTATGGTAGGAGAAGGCCCTGAAAAGGAAGCGGCCGAAAGGTTATGTGAAGATCTGGGTATTGGCAATAAAGTTATCTTTTTGGGCAATAGTAATGAAATTGACAAAATACTTTGCTTTTCTGATCTATTTCTTTTGCCTTCCCAAACAGAGAGCTTTGGTTTAGCGGCTTTGGAAGCGATGATCAATAAAGTACCGGTGATTTCAAGCAATACCGGTGGAATACCGGAAGTGAACGTTCATGGCTTGACGGGATTTTTAAGCAATATTGGCAATATAGAGGAAATGGCGGAGAATGCAATCTTTATTTTAAAAGATGATGAAACCTTGGAAAAATTCAAGAATAATGCCGTTAAGGAAGCTGAAAAGTTCGATATATTAAACGTGTTGCCATTGTACGAGAAGGTCTACGAAAGCGCTTATAAAAGCCGATTGAAAAATGTCTAGGCACATTTTTTTTATTTTTTCATTTCTTGTCGTTTGCCTTTATTCGTGCAAGAGTAAAGAAAATGTGCTGCAAGATAATGATGAAAATAATGAAATGGAACTTATCCTAAGTGGGGACTACAGTGGTGTAGAAAAGGAGCAGTTGATTAAAATTGATGATCAGGTTGCATTTGAAGAATTTTTTGGACAGATCAATAAGACCAGAAAGCCAGGGATTCCCATTCCGGATATCGACTTTGAAACAAAGTCGGTTCTCCTTCGGTTAAAAGGAACTTCTACCAATAATAAATCCGATATAGCCTTAGGAATATCATCCAATGAAACATTATTGTTTAATAAGATAAAGACAAATTCTAGAAATGAAACAACCGCTGTTTTGACACCTTTCTTTATCTATACCATTCCTAAAACTACGAAGAGCTTAAAAATCCAATAGATTACATCGGATATTTATAGGAATACATCTATCAAACGATAAAAAATACCTTACAAAGGACTTTTTTGAAAACTAGCCAATATTGTACTAGTTTTACGCAGTAATACCCAAATTCAATGGACATGAGAACCAAATATTTATTCTTAGTAGTAGCGATTCTTGTCGTAGTAAATACGTCTTTCGGGCAGGAAGAAGAACTTCAAATAACCTCAAAGGACAGTATTGTAGAGAGTTCTTGGATGGTAGGCGTTGGATTCAATGCCGTAGATGATTCTGGAAACGTCTTTGACGGACTTTTCAATATTGGTGATGAGTGGAATATCTTGCCTTACCCTTCCAGAATTAGCTTGGGTAGATATTTCAAAAGTGGACTAGGTATAGAGGCCATAGGGACTTTGAACAAGTATAAAGAGGGCAAAATTATTGATGGGCAAGTGAATCCTGAAGATATCGACTATTATGCCATTGATGCAAGAATTACCTACGATTTGAACAAAATAATTGGTGAGACAGGCTGGTTCGACCCATACGTAGGTATAGGGGCGGGTTATACCGATGCCAATAATTTGGGAAGGGGAACTTATAACGCTATAGTTGGTTTTAGAACTTGGTTTTCGGATAGATGGGGCTTGGATTTCAACTCGTCCGGTAAATGGGCGATGAGCCAGTCGGATGGGGCAAGCAATCACATTCAACATGCCGCTGGGGTCGTTTACCAATTTGGTATCGAAAAGGGACTATCAAAAAGGGGCGAGGAGAAGAAGGAATTGTTGGCGGCCATTGAAAAGGAAAAACAACGGCAGGCAGATTCCATTGCCGAAGTCAATCGATTAAAAGAGGAAGCTTTGTTGGCGGAGCGACTTCAAAAGGAAAAGGAGGCTGCCGAGCTGGCCGCCGCGGAAAAAGCCGCTAGGGATAAAAAAGAGGCGGAGCAAAAAGCGATTCAAGATCAAATAGACGGCCTAGGGCGAGTATATTTTAGGTTTAATTCCTCGTATTTGACAAATGAGGATAAGAAATTGTTGGATAAACTTGCAGCCATACTCAAAGAACATGAAACCGTCAAATTGGAGATTTCTGCCCATACGGATGCTAGGGGTCCCGAGGAATTTAACCAATGGTTATCTGAAAGACGATTGGAAAGAACGGTCAACTACTTAAATGAATTGGGAATTACATCCGATCGTTTGGTTGGAAAGGCCCAGGGAGAATCACAGCTTACAAACGAATGTGGCAATGGGGTAAAATGTCCAGAGGTAAAGCATCAGGAGAACAGAAGATCACAGTTTAGTATTATAGAGTTCTAACCTAGTCGTTGAAAAATTTGAGCCGGATTATTATTTAAAATGATCCGGCTCTTTTTTTGAAATAAATATAATTGAAACTTTATCCAAAGAATTATCTAAAACCTAAAGATAAAAGGCGCCTTGTTTTTTGTTATTTGCTGATTATGTCCGGTAGAATTATTTTATAAACAAGAATAAATTTTATGTTACTGAAATCTTACTTATAAGTGATATTATCCAACGGTAAATGAAAAAATAGGGGAAATGGATTCATTCCCTTGACTGTCCTTCGTGATCACTTTCCAATAATACGTTATACCCGCAGCCACAGGAATACCAAGGAATTGGTCATTTTCCAAATCCGATTCAAATAACGCAGGGTCATTGTCCTCTCCAAAATAAAGATCATATCCTACAATGTCGTCATCTCGATCTTCCGCATTCCATCGTAAGTTTACTGTAGTTGCGGTCGCTGAGATGGAAGCTCCGTTGGCAGGCGAAATCGCCGTAGCAGGCGAAGGAACAAAAGATTCAGGTCCAGGACCCTCGTTGTAAAAAGACCAAGTTTCACTTCGGATTTTATTGGGGCTGGATGCTGATGAAATACTCCAGGAATATGGGGTAGCCCTCTTTAAGAGCACATTAAGTTGCGGTTGGTCACTTTCAAATTCTTGGATATTGGAGGTGTTGAGATTTGTAAGCGTCATTTTATAGGTTTGTACGCGATCAATACCCTCCCAAAGGAATGTCAATTCACTTTCTGTTTCCGAAACCAAAGTTCCTTCCGTACATTCCGAAAGATTTTCTGGAAAAGTAAGCTCAATGTTAATGCTCGGACCCAATAATTCGGCTAGGTCGCTGTCCGCTGAACAATTTCCAAGAAAGAGGGCAATCATCATTAAAGATGCGACTTTCCTCATGATTTTAGTACTTTGATTATCCTTTTTTTCATACCATTCCCAATTTGAACGACATAAAGCCCATCCGTCCATTGTGAGGTGTCTAATTTAATGGTTTTGTTGTAAACAGGTAGTGTTTCACTGAATACAATTTGTCCTAAAGTATTATAAACCAAAATTTCCTCTTTTTTACCTTCGAAATTGTTAAGAAATAGCTCCAATTGTTCGGTAAATGGACTTGGATAAGCGGTTATGGCATTTTCCATCAGTATGGTCTCCGTATAAGAACCATGACAACCTTCTTCCGATATGATGGTAAGATTGTTTACCTCTTGGGTTAGGGGAAGGGTAATTTCATTTTCTACCTCTTCCCAAAATTCCTGATTTAGTTGAACCCTAAATCGTGAAATGCCTGTGACAGAAACGGAAACTGTATTATCAATAAAGTTCATGGAAGTGGATACCGATAAGGGTTCAGGTTCTCCAATAGTTATGGTGTAGCAACTTTCAAGGAACTGCCCATCAATTGAATTTAGACAAACATTATAGGTTCCCGATGCAAGGTCTGTAAAGGAAATACTTTCATTAAAATTCAAGCTCTCAGAACCTTCTTCATCAGATAAAACGGCCTGATAGTTGCCGCTGGACTTACTTGTTATCGATAATTTTCCGGTTGCCGTCCCCAGACAGGATACCTTAAATGTACTTAGGGTGAACTGATCGGATGGAAATGGAGGAGTATTTGTTGTGGGAGGTATGGGACAGCCATTTTGGGAAACCGTCGTATTTTGTGGAGTATTAGGGCATTCATCTTCGGTATCTGGAACCCCATCCCCATCCGTATCCATAAGCGACCATATTGCAATGTTGTTTGTATTGGAACTATTACCGGCACGGCCAAAATTCCCACCCAAAAATAATTCCTTGGTTTCCTCAATATAATAAAGGGAATTACCTCTATTGTCTATTCCAACGTCCATTCCGGGCCCCAATGCTTCCCAGCCAAGAGTAGGGTTCCACCTGGCAACATTGTTCATCACTTTGTTTTCTGTAGAAATATCGCTTGCCGTTTCAAATGTTCCGGTAACATAAAGTTGTCCGTCGTACCAATTCAAATCATTGACATTACCGCTGATACCAGCACCCAAGGCCTCCCATGTCTGGTTTTGAAGATGAAACCTGGCTATTCTACGTACTGGTTTGTTACCGGCATTCACAAAGTTTCCGCCAGCGTAGACAAAACCATTGTTTATAATAATAGCCTGAACAAAACCACTTGTGCCAGTTCCCAGCGGATACCAATTGGTGCCATCCCATCTCGCAATTCTATTGGCACCTAGACCCCCTGCCAAATCAAAGTTTCCGCCAATGTACAAGTTGTTTTCTTCGTCAAAGGCAATAGCCCTAATCTCATTGTTGGTTCCAGTTATACCTGTGCTACTATCTGTTAGACCTAGCCAATTTCCGTTTTCCCACTTTGCGATATTATTTACCGTCAATTCTCCCGCATTGCTAAACACACCACCGGCGTACAGAACGGAGCCGCTCTTGTCAAAGGAAATTTTGGAAATAGGTCCGTTTGTTCCATTTCCCAATGAATTCCAATTATCCCCATTATAATATGCAATATTATTCGCGGGTATTCCACCAATTTCACTGAAATCACCTGCTACAAAAAGATTGCCGTTAGCAGATAGGGCCATATCCAATATGGGGCCATTGGAGCCGGATGTATAGGCACTCCAGTTACCGTTGGAATCGTACATCGCCAAATTTCCAACGCTTACACCCCCACCGTTGCTAAAATTACCGCCAATTATCAGATTTCCATTACTGTCGGTTATCAAACACTCAACGGTGCCATTGGTTCCTGCATCCAAAGGGGTCCAATTACCTACACCATTGACTTGGATAGTTTCCGGTTCTGAAGAATTCCCTGATAATCGATATATTCTGGCGGTATTTGAATAGCCAAGAAAGTAAAGTTCTCCCGATTCGTCTTCGCCAAAAGATGAGATATACGTGCCGTTTGTTTTGAATAGAAGTTCATTGGTCACGGTATTGGAGGCTTCATCGTAACGCATAGCCCAGACCCTTCCTGAAACATAATCCCCATAAATATAGGCATTTTGCATGCGGGAATCCTGAAGGCCGCCCTTATACCAATAACCTCCGGTAATGGAAACATCCCCAGAATTGTGATCATAATAAAATAGCGGCTTACTATCCGGCGTGGTAACCAATGAAGTTCCTGAGCCATAACTGGGTTGGCTTTCCGCTTCAAATCTGTTCCATCCATAATTTCCGCCTTTTTCTATCAGGTTGATTTCCTCGAATACATTTTGACCAACATCCGCTCCCCATAGTCTACCTTGTTCGTCGAAGGAGAACTTCCAAGTATTTCGTATGCCCCAAGCAAAGAGTTCGTCCAAACCTGCTTGTCCTACCCTAGGATTGTCACTTGGGATTTCATAATTTCCATTGGGTAGTTCAGGATTGGTTTCCAATGGATTATCGCCATCAATATCTACATCGATTCTTAAAATACTACCAAATACCGTATTTAAGTTTTGGCCGTTTTTTTGGGGATCTCCGCCCCCTCCGCCATCCCCTATGGAAATGTACAGATATCCGTCCGGACCAAAGGCGATTTTTCCTCCGTTGTGATTGGAGTCACTCTGGTTTTTTTGGAATTGTGCAATAACAAACTCGGAGGTTTCATCTAAAATATTTGGATTCTCTTGGGATACGGTGTATCTAACGATATTGATCCTGTAATTATTCGGTCTATCTATAAAGTAAACAAAGACATAACCATTTGATGTAAACTGTGGATGAAAGGCAAGGCCCAAAAGGCCAATTTCCTGCCCGGAACTATAGGCCACTTTGTTGGAAATATCTAAAAATGTGGCCACTTCGTTTTGGGAGATGGAAGGACTATTCGGAAATACTTTAATGATTCCGGGCTGTTCTAAAACACATAATCGGTTACTCCCATCAGGTGGTGCCTGCATTTCCACTGGGAAATTAAAGTAAAGGTTAGGAAAGGCATTTTCATAGGTAACCTGGGCGAAAAATGAGGTGCTTACAAATAGCAGAAGAACGACAAGTTGGAACTTAGAAACAGATGTTGGGGTCATGAAATTTTTTATTCTCACAACCTCAAAAATACAAAGTCTCAGACATTTGACTACTTCAAATCCATAAAATATGGACTCGAAAAGGAAGAACGGTCTATACGGCCACCTTTTCGGTCAAACTGGCCCAAAGATTTTTGGACAGTACATTGCTGGACCAAATGATTCGTACACAATGCTCCAAATGCCAAAATATTTTGTCCTCAATTTGGTTTCCAGCCAATAAGGGTCCTGCTACGAATAGGTTTTTGGACGCCTGCATTTTTTTGTCAATATGGAATCCTATTTGTGAAGGATTTGGGGTACAAAGTCCATCTGCTATCAAGCCTTTAAAGAAGGGTGAAAGGTCATCTGCCATCAGGTTGACACTTCCTAGACAATTTACCACAATGTTAAAATCTTCCTTGCCCGTATTTTTCCCGGAATTAATATCGGTACTAGTATAACTAACCTCCAATCCGTTTTCATTTTCTTGAAGCTGTACGAATCTGCCCTTGATATGGGAAAATCGATTCCTTTTGGAAAGCTCATCAACAACTGAAAGGTAGTGGCTTCCGGCACAACGTTGTCTTCGTCCTATTTGATTTCCGTAAAAACAAGCGAAATTTGAAAGTTCTCCCTCATCTAGTCTTGGTAATAATGCACCAAAACCTTTTGAAATAATTCCCACAGAAGTGGCAGCTCCGATCTCAAGGGATTCTGCTGCATCAATATCCTTATGTGCGGCCTCGGAGATTTCCTTGGCAGTTAATGTTTTTTTATGGGACAAAGCGATCAAATGCTTTGGCTCAAAGGATTTTGCTTTTTCATGGTCTACCGTTCCGTCGGGCATAACCCCATGGGAAGACAAGGTCTTAAAGCTTGTTTGGTACTCTTCCAAGGGTAATTTATCACAGATTTTATAGATCATTTCCAATCCACTGGCATTGGCGCCCAAAACGGCTATTTTTGTTGGGAGGTTCTTTTTGTTTCTATTTTTTACGAAATTTACAATTTGCGTCATATTTTCTTCC
The DNA here is from genome assembly GCF_003933245.1 of Maribacter algicola. Classification (NCBI taxonomy): domain Bacteria; kingdom Pseudomonadati; phylum Bacteroidota; class Flavobacteriia; order Flavobacteriales; family Flavobacteriaceae; genus Maribacter; species Maribacter algicola. The sequence continues at coordinate 1,171,518 of NZ_QUSX01000002.1, read as the reverse complement.
ATCCCAACCCCATAAGGTTCTTTTATATATAGGGCATTTTCTTTATTCAAAATGGGCTTTTCATACAGTTGCTTATAAGGCAAGGAACCAATGGAGAGAACTGTTTTGTCGACATCTAAATGCGTCCCATCATCAAAAAATAATCTAAAATTTTCTCCCTGCCTAGTGATTTTAACAATTTCCTTTTTTATATAATTTACTGAAAGGCAATTTTTTGACATTAGTTTCTCTATCCTCTGCAGCACCTCTTGTTCGATATACCTGCCGAAGAAAAAACGGGGAATATAAAGATCGTCCCAATCACCTTTAATATAGGTGGCATTGTTTTTTCGCACCCAATCTGAAGCATAGTGTCCGCCATGTTCCACGAACTCTTGTGCCAATCCATCTATATTTTCATTCAACCAATTTTTGAAATGCGTTCTTTGAGGTTCTGAGATAAAGTTTTTAAGGTCTTGGATCAAGAGTACCGATTTCCCGGAACGTTCCCCATAGGGCATACCCTTAAAAAAATCATTGCTCTTGTCAATTATATAGAGCTCTAAGTGATCTAGGGAATTTTCTTCCCACTGCTCTAAAAAAGGTATTAGGGTATAGCTAGTGGCTATGCCTGCACCAACGAATGCGATTTTTCTGGACATACTTGTAATCTATAATTTCTATAAAGATCTTCATTTAAGAGGTAAATACCATACTGTTCCATTAAAAATTGACCAATTCACTTAAAATCCCGTTCATTTACCATTGTCCGAAGGGATTCGCTATGAAGTCAACCTAAAATGGTCTGGATGCCTGTTTTATAAAAAAATTGAGTACCCCTTTAGTACATTCGACGGATGTGAATAACCAAAAAAATAAAACCAGAAGGTTTTTATTTTGGTATGGAGAAGGGATTTTGTCCCAACATGCCGAAAAGGGAATCCTGTGCAAGCATGAAACCCACGCAAGCTTTGCCTGCCCGTTCTGCGCTTCCAAATACTTTTGCAAGTTTGCTTGCAACTCATTTGGAAACACAATACCCACGACACTTACGTCGTGGGTTTCTTTTGCGGAGGAAGATGGGATTCGAACCCTCGGGGGCGTGAACCCCAACAGTAACTAGGTTACTGTTTGCAATAAGCCACTCTGCCATTCCTCCCCATATTGTTCCCTTAAGAACGCGCAAATACTGGTAATATTGTTGATAATTCTATTTTTTTGCCTTCGTTATTAACAATTTAGCATATACTTTTCGCGTAAATTTGCGGCGTTGAAATTAATCGTTTTTATAGGGTCATTTGACGATATTTATCTAATGTCGGAAAAACAATGTTTTCTTTTGTAGGCTCAAATTACTATTACCATTGACAAAATGCTATGAAAAAAAATTACACTTTGAATTCCAAAACAATAAGAAAATACATCTATTTCATTGCTTTCACGGGTTTGGCGGCAGGAATAGCTGGTTTCGGTCCCATGTTTATGGGGCCAGGTATGACCAATCCGGAACCTTTTAGCTTAGGCGGAAACACGGCCTTTCCACCTGGAGGCGTTGGAACACCTGCCTTTGAATCGGCATTTCCCAATATAACGTTTGATTCGCCCATTGCCTTTCTACCTGTTCCCAATGACAATTCAAGGATTGTAGTGGCTCAACTGAACGGCGAAATTTATGCAATTGGATCGGATAATGCCACCAATCAAAAACAATTAATTGTGAACTGGGCACCCGAGGTTGGTGATCGGAACGAAGGAGCTGTTTGGGATGGTGGATTTTTAGGTCTGGCCATCCATCCGCAGTTTGGTGTGGACCCTACAAAAAATTTAATGTTTGCTTATTACTCAACAAATGCAGCAAACAATGGCTTGGGAACTGGACAAGGTTTTAGTTGCAATAAGGAAGATTTCAGTGGCAATTATTTGATATTGGAACGATTTAGGGTAAATCCTGCAACCATGGCCTTTGTAGCTGGGAGTAGAGAGATGATGATTCGTAGGGAATTGTATAACACCACTCATAGAGGGGGAGGTATGACCTTTGGTATGGACGGATACTTGTATTTGACTACGGGAGATCAAGCTACCTATGCCAGCGCACAGGATATAGCCAACAATTTGGATGGTGGCGTTTTACGATTGGATGTGGATATGATCGGTGGAGCTACAAGTCATGCCCCCAAAAGATTTTTACAGGACCCTGGAGTAGGTAATACAAATCCCGGTACCCCGGGCTTTCTGCCAAGTGCAGGTTTGGAAATGTCCGGTGCCTTTTACTTCATCCCTAATGACAACCCGTATAATGTACCATTAGGAAATACTACTTCCCCTGTTTTTGAGGAATACTACACCATTGGCCATAGAAGCCCGCACCGCTTGACTATGGATTCTGCTACTGGTGACCTTTATATTGGTGAAGTAGGGGAATCTACCCATGAAGAAATTAATGTTTTAAGAAATACACCTTCTACCGCTGGAAAAAATTATGGTTGGCCCCTTTGGGAAGGTAATGCCAATTTCAATCCAAATTGTACACCTGCTTTAACACAGTTATATAATAACAATCCGCATGAAGGTCCGCTCACGGATTTTGTGAGATCGGAAGCTGGCTCGATTATTGGAGGATATGTATATCGCGGGTCCATTGCCCAATTTCAGGGTAGGTATATCGCCGCTGATTATCAGACTAATCAGATGTTTGCCATCAACACCCAGAGTGGTGCCAAGGAAAATTTAGGTGTGGGGCCTGGACAGGTTATTTCTTTTGGTCAGGACAGGAATGGAGAATTATATATGTTGACCTTAGGCGCTGGTGGAGATAGTGGTATCTTCCGGTTAACGGAGTCGATTAATACCAACGGAGCGCCGCAATTACTTTCAGAAACGGGGGTTTTTAATACAGGTGTTAATAATGATTTTTCTGATATTGGTGAATTGACGGTCACACAAGGGTTTATTCCTTATGAAATGATTGATCCCTTTTGGTCAGATGGCGCTTACAAACGTCGTTGGATGGCTATACCCAATGATGGTTCGCACAATAGTGCTGCAGAACAAATTCAATGGTCTGAAAATGGTGACTGGCAGTTTCCAATTGGTTCAGTTTTGGTAAAACATTTTAATTATCCAATCGATGACACCGATCCCAATGTTACACGAAAAATTGAGACCCGATTTTCTATTAAGGGAACCAACGGACAGTTTTATTTCCTTACCTATAAGTGGAACGCCACCGAGACGGATGCCACATTGGTGGATATGACGGTAGGTGATAATGCAACGATTTCGGTTGCCACCAGTGGTGGTGGAACCCGAAACGTTAATTGGTTATATCCAAATAACGCCCAATGTATAGAATGTCACAGTCCGGCACTTGGTGGCTCCTTAGGGCCAAGAACCCGTTTCTTGAACAAGGATTTTGACTATGCCGAAAAGAGTGGTACGGTAGGAAACCAATTGGTTACCTTAAGTGCTCTGGGAATATTGAATCAAACTATTACAGATTTGGATACGCCTGGTTATTTAACCCATAAGGCAATGGATGATCTAAACGCCTCGTTGGACGAAAGGGCGCGATCCTATTTGGACAATAACTGTGCGTATTGCCATCAGCCTGCTACGGGCAATGCATCACCCATTGATTTGCGTCTTTCAAATTCATTGGCACAAACAAGAGTTTTGACTACCATTGGGAATAATATTCCAGGGGAGCCGACCATTAATTATATAGTGGTCCCAGGGGATGCCGCCAATTCCCAATTGTACCATAGGGCAAATAGTTTGACCCCTGGCGTGAAAATGCCTCCCGTGGCCAAAGGTATTATTGATACGGAAGGTGTGGCCTTATTAGAGGCTTGGATTAATCAATTGCAGCCTCCTGCAAATCCTCCAACACCTGGAAATTATAGAATTGTGAATAGGGCGACTGGCGAAACCTTGCAAGTGCCTGATGGTACCCAGCCTAATGGAGCAAATATTGCCGGGGCTGGATATGAAGGCCTTCCCAAGCAGCATTTTGCCTTGGAGGAACCTATTGCAGGTGATTTCCAATTGCGAGTACTGCACAGTAATAAATATGCGGATGTACAAGGGGGTAGCACTGCAATGAACGCAAATGTATGGCAGTTTCAAGGGAATCTAACTCCCTCCCAGACCTGGGAAATTATTGATGCCGGTGATGGTACTTTCAATATTATTAGTAAACTTTCTGGATATTTCTTGGGTCAGGATGCCACCGGAAATGTTCGGGTCCTTGAAAATGATTTGAGTGATTTTGTGCGTTGGGAGTTTAGGCCTACCAGCCCTCCATTGACCATTGGTCTTGAAGTGACTCCAAGTTTGGTTATTACAGGGGAGGATGGTACGAATGATGAACTTTCCATACGATTAAAATCGGCACCGGATACGGATGTAGTTGTTTCCTTGGAAGGAACTGGTGCTTTGGATGAATTCTCCCTTTCTACAAATCAATTGACATTCACGAATGGAAACTGGAATGAACCACAATTGATAACGGTTTTTGGGCAAAATGACGGTGCAGCTGATGGGGTTCAATATTATGGTATTGAAGTTGACATAGTTAATGCACAGAGTGATCCTGATTATGCCGGTTTTTCGGAAACTATTGGTGGTTATAATGAAGATGATGATGGTGGTGCCGCAGGACCTCCTGCCCCAAGTATCTACAGAATCATTAATGAGGATACAGGGCTTTCCATGGAAGTCTTGAACGCGGGTATTCCAGATGGGACTAATGTTCTTGAAGGTCCTTATGAAGGTAATGCTCACGAACAGTTTGAGCTGATTTTCATGGGAGGTGGATTATATTCTTTTGTTGTCCAACACACTGGTAAGGCAATTGACGTACAAGGAAGTAACCCTGCGGCAGGAACAAATATATGGCAATATACGTTTAGCAACAGTACTACCAATTTGGCCCAGGTATGGACCTTGGAAGATGCTGGAAACGGTACGTATTATATAATTAGCGAACGTGGCGGGCATTATCTAACAGTAGAACCCAACGGAAATATTCAGGTAAATATAAATGACGGTAGCGATAGGTTCAAATGGAGATTTGAGGATACTCAAAACCTAAACAATGCAGGTCTAACCATGAGTGACGAAACCCTTTACACGGATGAGGATGGGGATGAGGATACCTTTACCGTTGTTTTGGACGAAATGCCTACGGCACAGGTGAATATTGGTCTTTTCATAATCCAGGGTGATGATGAAATTACACTTTCAACGAACCAATTGAGCTTTGATTCAAGTAATTGGAACATTCCACAAACAATAACTGTTACAGGAGTGGATGACACTGTCGCTGATGGGGTTCAGGAATTCACAATTGAAGCCTTGGTTGTTGCGCCTATAAACGATCCTAGCTATGATGAAGGTGTAGGGGATTTGTTATCTGGTTTAAATTATGATAATGATGGCGGTGACAATGGTGCTCCAAGACCTGGAATCTATCAGATACAGAATGTAGGTAATACAAATAACCTAACCCCCGAAAATGGTGGATTGGTATGGAGAACGAATATGCTTACACAATTGTACGATGCATCATCTTTCCAACATTTTGAATTGGTTGATGATGGAAACGGCCTGTACAAGTTAAAATTGGTGGATGCTGATATGTATGTCGATATTGAGTTGGGTAATACTGCGGCTGGAGCTAATGTGTGGACGTACACTTCCAATATTTTCAATGCTCAAAAATGGTCCATTGTGGAAGCTGGTAATGAAACATATCACATCATCAGTGCTTTGACCGCAAATCGTTATCTAACCGTAGATGGGACAGGAAATGTGGTCGTGAACCAAGATAATGGCGATGATGCATTTAGATGGCGTTTCTTGCCTACTGGTTTCCCACCGGAGGCAATTGCATCTGCCAATGTAACTTCAGGCAATGTAGATCTTGAGGTTCAATTTACAGGAAGTGCTTCAACGGATGATAAAAACGATATTGTATCCTATCTCTGGGATTTTGGGAATGGCGATACCTCAAATGCTGCCGATCCTGTGTACACCTACACCCAGGGAGGCACTTTTACGTCAACCTTAACGGTAACGGACGGTGATGGTTACACGGATATCAGCGATTCCATCGAAGTAGTCGTGAATGGTCGCCCTGTTGCAGTTGCTACTGCCGATATTTTGACTGGAATCGCGCCATTGGAGGTTAATTTCACAGGTAATCAGTCTACTGATGATCAAGGTATTACTTCCTATAGTTGGGTTTTTGGTGATAGCGGAACTTCCACAGAATCCAATCCAACAAGAGTGTTTGAGATTCCAGGGACCTATATCGTTGAACTTACCGTTCAGGATGAGGGTGGACTTGAGGATACCGCAAGCGTGACGATTACGGTAAATGACAACATGCCTCCAGTGGCCGTGGCCTCGGCGAATGTGACAGAGGGCGATGCACCCTTGGAAGTACAATTCACGGGAAGTCAATCCACGGATGACATCGCTGTTGTAACCTACACCTGGGATTTTGGTGATGGTTCAAGTTCTACGGAAGCTGACCCAGTGCATACCTTCAATATAGCGGGAACTTATTCAGTGATACTAGCAGTAACCGATGGTTCGGGACAGGAGGATACCGAGACGATAGAAATAACCGTAAATCCTGCACCTGGAGCACCGGTAGCAAATGCCACCTCGGATATTACTGAGGGGAATGCTCCTCTTGAGGTAAGTTTCAATAGTGACCAATCCACGGATGATGGGACCATAGAGTCCTTTGAATGGGACTTTGGGGATGGTGGAACATCTACGGAGGCGAACCCTGTATACACCTTTAATACGGCTGGAACGTTTACGGTAACGCTTACGGTTACGGATGATCAGGGTTTAATGGACAACGATACTTTAGAAATAGTGGTCACTTCATTGAATGCACCACCAACTGCAGTTGCCAACTCCAATGTAACAACCGGGCCAGCACCGTTGCAGGTAAACTTTACAGGAGATCAATCCATTGATGACGATGCTGTTGTCTCCTACAGATGGGATCTGGGTGACGGAACCATACTCAATGAGGCGAACGTTACGCATATTTATAACACACCCGGTGTGTATCTTGCAGTACTTCGGGTAACCGATGCTGAAGGCCTTGAGGATACTGATTCAATAACGATAACTGTGGCCGAAACCGGACAGGCACCTATTGCCATCGCTACATCTGATGTATCAGAGGGAGTGGCTCCTTTGGAGGTGACCTTTACAGGAGATCAATCAACAGTCTCATCGGGTGACATTCAATATGCCTGGGATTTTGGGGATGGAAATACTTCCGCCGAAGCAAATCCGGTACATACATTTACAGAAGTAGGTGAATATAGTGTCGTTTTGACGATTATGGATGGAGAAGGTACTACAGACACGGAAACCTTGACCATTGTTGTGAACGAGGATAATGAAACTTTGGAAGAACCTTCTTTTGAATTTGTGTTGGCGCCAAACCCATCCAGTGAATTTGTTGAGGTAATAATGAGCGACAATTTTGATATGGATGAAATTATTGGAGTGATGCTACATGATATGTCGGGTAGGTTAATTCGTCAATATACCCTCAATGAAGTATTGGCTGGGAATGTGATTCGGATTCCTGTATCCGTTTACAGAAATGAGGTTTATGTGGTTACCGTCATGTTCAATAATAACGAGCCTGTTTCTAGAAGGCTTGTAATTCGAAATTAAAGTTTCTTAATAAAAATGATTAAAAAGGGCTGGCCTTAAAGTAAAGGTCGGCCCTTTTTATAATAGTTTTCTTTTTCAAATAATAAGGTGTCCGTCCAAAGGAACATTGAGGGTTGTTTTTTTTGGTAGTCTAATTGTTGGTTATTTTCGTTATAATTTAGGATTAATTATACACTGGATTAAATTGATAACAGTAGTAAGTGGAACCTGACGATCGAGACCAATTTAGTTTAGGACCTTTTTCTTTACTAATGCATTGTGTCAATGGCATCAATATTTGTATGGAAGCCCAAAACAGAGTTTTATTTGTATGGTGTTTTGATTATCAACATGAAAATAATTCAACGGAAAGTTCTTCTTGAAACTATTGAGCATTATTTCTATCTACAATCGATACTTATAAATTGTGGCTATTTTATCGGATTCCATTGCAAAAAGGTTGCTGATGAACGTATATACTTTTTATAGTGGGCCCTCCCAACAATCAATACCTCTTTGCTGAATGTTTATTTTTGACACATAGATGTATCTTCTTCAAAACTGCCATAGCAAGGAACAAATCGGACTCTTTTTCACTTATATTGAATACATTTCTCTTTTGGTGGGGTACTCAGTAGATATTAAATTAGGACCATTGCAATTTTTGTTTCATCCATTATATGCTTTGTCAGACACCACAAAATATCATTTTTCAGGTAAAGATCTCTTATAAAATGTTTCTTTAGGTATATTTGAGCTTCGAAAACGGAGAATACATGGTATGTTCTCCAGTATATTGATAATCGCATGCATCTGTATGCCCCCTTCTTTTCCTCGTTGACGGGATTATTTCAAACACCTTTTGACATATTTGAGAAGAGGCTTATAATAGTCCAATTTACTATTTTGAAATACCTCACCGGCAATGATAGGAAGTTGACATTCAATAAAAGGGAAACATTATTACCTTATGATTAATGTTGGAAGTTGGAAAAACATTAACGCCATTATTTTTATCTTCATTAGAAAGTTTGCTGATCTTTATGGAATTCTTGAGGTGCAAATGTCCTATCCTGCTTTTGAATGCAACCATTGTTCTAGATGGTTTCGAAACAAACTTACAACGCTCAAGGTAGCATATAGTATTGTTGCTAAAATGTCTTTTCTCTTAAATGTGTATAATAAAGGTTACTATCTGGCCGTTTTGAATCCGGAAAAAATATCATAAGGAATCAGCTTCCGTGGTTTCTTGTAAATAAATTGTCCGCTTAAGTATGTCGAATTATTTATAGTATTTTATTTGAGAAATCAAAATAGCCAAGAAGTGGTAAATCTGATTTTGTAAATCTCGCATTTAAATTTTAACCGAACAATTTTGATTTTATAACTCCGGTATGTCGTAGTCCTTTTATTTTGATATTTAAACGTTTTTATTGGGTGCGTATTAGTGTTTATGGTTATTATTGTTTTTCATCGGTGATTACATCCGGGATAAAATAATTAAATATGAAAAGATTATGATTCCAAAGATTATCCATTATTGTTGGTTAAGTGGAGAGGAGTTCCCTAAGGATATAAAAAGAAATATAGATTCATGGAAAAAAATGCTTCCTGATTACAAGTTTATGCTCTGGGATACAAAGAGGTTTAATTTAGAAGATTGGCCCTTTGCAAAAGAGGCTTTTGAAAGAAAAAAGTATGCCTTTGCCTCAGACATCGTCAGGCTTTTTGCTGTAAAAAAGTATGGGGGTATATATTTGGATACGGATGTGGAGGTATTAAAGTCCTTTGATGATTTATTATCCTTACCTTACTTTGTAGGTCTTGAACACGCCAATATTATCGAAGCAGCCGTCTTTGGGGCAGAGAAGGAATCTGAATGGCTTGATCTCTGCTTGCAATACTACGATAATAGACTCTTTGTTAAGGGTGATGGAAGTTATGATACGACCATTTTACCAACCATCCTAAAAACACAATTACTAACCCATAAAGAACTTATCCCCTTACACTATGAGGAGTTAAATTTGATTAATAAGGATTTGTTTTCAAATAAAGATAAATTTTATCTTTTCCCTTTTGATTATTTTAGCCCAAAGGATGTGCAGACAGGAAAAATTCATACTACTAAGAACACATACACAATACATCATTTCAACAGCTCTTGGCTCCCTTATTTTTCAAAGTTAAGAAGGAAAATTAGATTGCTTATTGGAACGGACACTACAAAAAAATTGGTTTCAATTCCATGGGTAAATAGTATTCTTCAGTATTTCAAGCGGATTGAACACAAAAAGGATATGAGCAAAAACTAATATAATTTACTCTAGTTTAGAAATATAGGTGGAATTGATCAAACTTCTTTTGTATAGGTCTATTCAAACTTAAAAGTATAGATTATAAATATTATTCTTTATAGTAGAATAGTAGGATGCAAATCGAATAATGTATTTTTTATAAAAACTTTATAATCAGCTTTATTAATTCTGCTTTTTTATTTAAGAATTTTAGAATAAGACCATAAAACAATCTGACTATTTTACTACAAGCTTTGACCAAAAAAAAGTCTCACCTTGTTTTTCATCCGTTATCTGTAATGCATATACTCCAGAAACTATTGTTTCATCCAAATAAAATTGATGATTCCCAAAGGTTGGGGCAAAAGAATTTGATTTAAAGACTAATTTACCATTAATAGTGAATATTAGGATTTGTAATCTTTTCTTGTTTGTAATGCCTTGGGGTACGGACAATGTTAAAATTCTATCCATCCCTAGGGGGTTAGGGGCTATGATAAATTTTGATGCATTGTTTATATTGCTTTCAGGCTGTAAACTAGCCGAAAGTCCTACGCTTAAATTTGTCTCCATTGTCACACACCCCATGAGTTCTATCTCCGCGATCTGTGTCATTTCCGCGTTCAGGTCGTTCTTGGTTATTTCCAGCCTGTAAGTAGTGTAGGTTCCCGGAGCTGAAAGGTCGAAAGTTCTTTTATGGTATCGTTGTGCGAACTCCTCCCCGGACCACGAGCCAACCATTTCGAAGGTTCCGCCGTTGGAGGCCATTAGCCTGAAGTCTTTTGGGTCCCTTCCGTAGTCGTCGTTGGCACTTGTGATTGCCAGTTGTTCCACGCGCCTGGGCTGCGGGAGGGTTATCTGGATCCAGCTTGGGCTTGCCGATGAGGGTACGCCTCCGGCGTCCAGCCATTTTGAGTGGTCCCCGCTCGTACTTTTGTTGTCGAAGGCCTTGAACCTGTCCTCGGCCGGCACGAAGTCGTTCCTGGATGTGATGGTGCCGCTTCCCACGGGTTCCGTGACATCTGCGAGCTGGCCGTTGCAGTCGCCTACAGGATTTGGAGGGGAAGTCGACTCCATTTGATTAATCCAATTTTCTATTAAAACGACCCCCTCTTCATTTATTTTGTTTTTTGCTATTGGGGGCATCATTATTGAGGGGTCATCAGAATTTATTCTATGATACAATATTGATTTTGATGCGTCTCCAGCATATAGTATTTTCTCACCTGAAATTCCAAGGGGGGTGTTGATTCCTGAGGTTAATAAACCTGTCTCCTGCAAGCTATTGAATAATTGCAAATCAAATTGTGCCCTATCACCTGTGCCTCCCGGCCTATGGCAGTAGGCGCAATTGAGGTCAAGATAGGATCTCGCTTTTTCATCAAGGGTAGCACTTCCATCATTAAGTGCTTTATAAGTTAGATAGTTCTGAGTCCTGCTATCATCAATCACTTGATTTAAAATGCCAAGATGACTAAGGGTAACCAATTGATTCGCCCTTACCCCCGTTTTTTCATAGGTATATTGCGAGTTCAAGTAACGTGTTCTTGGTCCTAAACTTCCTCCCGTGGCAGGATTATGACAAGCTACACAATCCTGTGTGGAGGGATAGGTCCACTTTTGGATTGATGTAGAACCATTGGAATTTCTGATTTCAATATTTTCGTCCAAGCCAGAATTTAGCAATACTGCATCGGTTTCTTCATTATTCCATTTATATGTCACGAAATAAAAAGATCCATCACTGGCCTTGACTGAAAATCGTGTTTCCAATCTTTTGGTAAGGGAGGGGTTGTTTGCATCCAAGGGAAGTTCAAAGTGTTTGATCAAAACTGTCCCAATTGGAAATCCCCAATTTCCATTTTCTGAAAATTGAATTTGTTCATCCACTTGGTCATGGGTACCGTCATTTGGAATTACCATCCATCGCTTCTTTTCAGCGCCATCGGACCAAAATGATTCAATAAGATCGTATGGAACTAGTCCTTCATTTGGAACTAAGTTTTCTAAATTTGAAAAGGCTCCGGTTTCTGAAAGAAGTTGCGGTAAATTACCTTGAAAAGGGCCTCCTTGTGTCAATTTGTACAATTTTACGTTGTTTCCCTCACTTAATAAATAAAGTTCGCCTTGTTGATCTTGACCAAAGGAAATAATATTTGTAGGTGAAAATTGTGTGATTACTTCGAAGGATCCATCATTTGGGTCTACGGCCCAAATTTCCTCGCCAACCCCATAATCGGCACAAATATATTTTCCAAAATATTGGGACATTTCTGACCCTCTGTAGACGTATCCCCCAATAATTGCGTTGGCGTCTGACCTAGGAAAAGTTAATAGGGGAGATTCGTGGGCCATGCCGTCCAAAAGTCCTACACAAGCAGTTCCCCTATAGTAATCTCCTTCGTATACTGGCCAACCATAATTCTTTCCGGCTATTACTCTGTTAATTTCCTCATGTCGGTTTTCTCCTACCTCTCCAATAAAAATAGACCCTGTAATCTTGTCTAAGGTCATTCTGTGGGGATTTCTATGGCCAATGGAATAATATTCCTCAAAATGACTTCCATCTGGGCTTGGAAATGGGTTATCATTAGGAATCCCATATCCAATACCGGAGATTTCATCTAAAAATCTGCCACCTTCAGAAAGTGTTCTAATAACGTTATGACTTTTCGCTGAATTTTGGTCAACATCCAAACGCAGCACCCCTCCGTCCAGATTCGTGGTAATATCCTGGGGTTTTGCATAAGCCGATTGGTCCCCGGTAGCCAGGTATAAAAATCCATCGTTGCCAAAGGTAAGACCCCCACCCCTATGGGTAGAGCTGAACATTCGTCTTTTTATCATTATAAGATCTTCCCCGGGGATTCGAGTAAGCGTATTAGGGTCGACCGAAATTCTTTCCAAAATCAAAAAACCTCCCCAGTAATCTTCCCTATTACAGCCAAAACCTGAAACAAATGAATCAGGGTAATTTCTCTCTTGACCATCCTTTGTAGTGTAGTATATATAAAAATAGTTTTTATTCAAGTGTCCAAATTCTGGATGAATTGCTAATCCTAAAAAACCACCGTCCCAAACAACTCCAACTTTACTGGAAAGATCGGCCACTATATTTTTTTGGGTTACGTTGTTGTTGTTTTCAAACTGGAATATCATTCCATTCTGTTGTGCCACAATAAGATTGTTTGTGTTGGGTATTGTTGAAAACGTAAGTGGTGAATCAAAAGAAAGATTTGGAAACGCAATTTGATATTTTTCGTCCGATGCGCTTTTATCCGGAAAATTACCGTTTAAAAAAGGGCCTACTGACTCAGGGTTGGTTAGACCCGCTTCATAAAATATAGGAGCGAAACTTATATAAGTTGCGGAAACTAATACAATCAAAAAAGCCCCCAAAGCAAATTTTCTCATACACTTTTACTTTAATAATTTGGGGGAGGTGCTAAAATTACCATAAAATTCTGTTAAAAACCAAATATGGAAGATTAATTGGTGAACAAATACGAATAGCTATGTTTGAATTATTTTAATCTAAAAGGGTCCTGTTTTTAATCTTTGTAATAAATTAAATTTCTTTTCAACTAGGGCAATTCTTTTTATTCATTCGCGTTTTACAATTTTAAACAAGCATACTATGACGACCACTCAGGTTTTTGGCCTAAGGAAATATACTTTTGAAAGCGCTGAAAATATCGATCTCTACCATCAGGCACTTGATGATGTAGGTTGTGAAAGTGCTTATTATAGATATGAATTACTGAATAGCAACCAGAACGACCAACAAAGACTGAATTATTTTCTTTTTACTTCTGAGGACGGCAAGGTGATTGCCGTTATGCCCTTTTTGCTTAGGAATATTCATTTGAATGGTGAGGATACGGGATATTTCGATGTCAGTAGTCCTTGGGGTTACAATGGGCCCTTTTTTAGCTCCCATTTAGACCAAGAGGGTATTATGTCATTTTGGACGGAGTTGGACGCTTGGTACAAAAAAAACAATGTTGTTACGGAGTTCTTGCGATTTAATTTTTTTGGGAACTATAAGCATTATTCAGGCAAGGCCGTCCATACCTTGTTGAACGTTAAAGGCGATATTACCGATTGGGATAAATTTTGGTCCAATCTTAAATCCAATACACGTAACCAGTTTAGAAAGGCAGAGAAGTCTGGCCTTGTGTTCAGTATAGCCCATGGAAACATAGATGAAAAGGATATCAAAGACTTTTATAAGGTCTATATTGGAACGATGGATAGAAGGGACGCTATTGACTCCTTTTATCATCCTGAATCCTACTTTTTGAATTTTGCGAAGGCGAACCCATCCAACCTGGCGGTAGGCCTTGTTCATTTTAATGGTATTCCTATTTCTTCCGAGTTTTTTCTTATTTCAGAAAATACGATCTATTCCTTCTTGGGCGGAACGGACTCCGAATTCTTTAAATTAAGGCCCAATGAGTTTTTAAAGATCAATGCCGTCAAATGGGCCCACGAAAGAGGAATGTCTTATTACATGATTGGGGGTGGGCTATCGGATGGAACCGAGGACAAATTGTATCAATATAAGAAAAAGTACTTTCCTTTGGATACTGACATAGACTTTTATACCGGTCGAAAGGTTATCATGCCAGAAGTCTATAAAGATCTTAATTTTAGGGCAGGAAAACCCCAAAATGATGAAATTACGTCTGGCTTTTTTCCAAGATATAGGGAAAGGTAGGTTGGAAATCTTGAATTTACCTTTGTGGATAATTTGGGGATCTTAGAAAAATCCATTATTATATTAAAGCAACCACTTATTCTGGATGCACCTACTTCTTAGTAAAGTCTCTACATTAAAATCCTCCCTTGGTAGTTTAACCCGGATTATTCTTTAGAAAAGCTGTTACAGCTAAAAATCGCTTCAAAATAAAACGCTACGCTATATTTTCAATTTCACCATAGCGGTGCTATGCCAAAATTTCCAAACCAATTTATTTTATTGCGCTTTTTACCTTCACGACACTCCCCTTATGCATAATTTGGGTTTAACTTTAGGTGTTTTTAGGATACTTGAAAATTACCAAAAGCGCAACTTCCATAAAGTTTTGTAGTCTGTGGAATTTGGAATTTATCGCTGGCAAAATCCCATAACACTTTTTTCGGGCTCTTGAAAATTAATCCTTAATTCAGGGCTTTACGTTTTTAAATTCCGGCCACTCTTTTCGTTGTAGGTCCATGGCCAACATGGCGGGGTTTGAATTGGGATCTACTTCTATTTCACCCGGATTGAATATTTTTTGGATGGTTTTCCAGATGATATATAAATCCATTTTGAAACTCATATTGTTCATGTATTCAATATCTTTTTCAAAACGTTCTTCCCAGGTCATGTAATTTCTACCGGAAATTTGGGCAAGTCCTGTAATTCCGGGGCGAATTAGAAAACGCGGTTTTTCGTTTTCCAAATAGTATGGGAGATACCGTATCAACAGCGGTCTAGGACCAATAAGGCTCATGTCGCCCTTAAGCACATTTACCAGTTGGGGTAATTCATCAATAGAGGTCTTTCTTATGAAAATACCAAAGGGCGTTAATCTGAATTTGTCCGGTAGAAGATTTCCGTCCTTGTCTTTTTTACTGTTCATTGTCTTTAGTTTCAGAACGGAAAATATTCTTTCATGTTTGCCGGGTCTTTTCTGGGTAAAGAATGGATTTTCCCGAAAGCTGATCGCAATGGCGATAATGGCCAATAGAAGTATTGGGGAAACCACTAATAATCCGAGTAAAGAAAGAAAAAAGTCCAAGGGTCTTTTAAAATATTTTTTATACATGCTTAGGCTGTTTGTTGTTGGTTCCAATTGTTTATTCTGGCCAAAATATAATCCAGGTCCTTTTGGGAATAACGGAAATCCATATGAACGTTCAAGAGATACTTGAATTTTTGGTCCATTTCATTTTTTGGCCAAAGTTCTGCGGGATAAATTTGCTCCTGTATCAAATAAGATTTAAGCCCCTGTAGCATTTCACGTTCCTTAAAGATCAAGAGAAGCCCAAAAGGAATTCCCTTGGTCTTGGTTTCCAAAATCTTAAAATGATTTGTTGGCACTATTTTCCCGGTGATATATGTAAGGTTTTTCTCTTTGTAATCGTCATAGTTTAAGAACAGGTATTCCCTGATCCTTTTTTCATGTTCAATATCGAGGGGCCATATCCTTTGTTCTTCCCCCAAGATGGATTCACCTTCGCCATGTACCTCCAGAAAACGTTTTTTATCCGATTCCTTGTCACATTTTGACTTCAAGATCATGGCCTCCTGTATTCCATTCCAAGCTTTGACCATTGGGTTTTCAGCAGTTGTTTTTTGGCTCCCGTAAGACGAAAGGTCAATGGACAAGTTACTGTTCTTAGGTTTCCAAGCGATTCCAGCCAAAGGAACGGGGAGGGTTTTACGTAGTGAAGCGATGCAAAAATCGGCATTGCTTTGCCCACAGCCCGGACTAAGCCATCCGTGGGAATGATCTTCTACAATAATGGGTCTAGAACCTTCTGGAATAGAATTTTCCTTGAGTCCCCAATAATTGTTAAAGAGGACGATATCGGTAGCTGGAAACTGCTTATAATCCAGGACAGCATCGGTGTCAAAGGGATCAATATTATAGTAACGAATCTGCCTAAACTCCTTTTCCAACCAATCCTTAACAAAGGGACAATAATAGTTTGGCAGCCAAATATTAGCATTGGGTTTCTCTTGAAGAATTCCATTAAAAACTGCCTTTAAGGCATATCTCCCCGTATAGAACAATTGATATTCTTCCATGAAATTGGAATGTGATGTATTAAATCCATCGGGAGTGACAGCGTGAAAAAAGGACCCGTATCCTAGCAGTTTGTTCATAGCGCAAAGAAAACAAAAATGGTACACTTATTATAATAAAGTCTCATAGGAACCATTTTGGATATCAAACCATTTTTTAAATTAACTGTAGATTTGTCCAACTTCATCAATACTGTTGGGCCTACAGAACCTTAAACGTTAGGATGCTGCAGCTATTGTATAAAGGAACACCATCTGGTCATTGGATACGAAGTAAGCCTCGGTAGTTGAAGGATTGAATAAGAACAATGAACCTGAGGGCATGGGATGGACAATTTTACCCCAAGTATGAAACCTCTGGCGTCCGTATATTTAGAAGGTCTGTAGTTCCTTATATACCTCTACGGTCCTTTTCACCATTTTCTCTTTGGTAAACAATTCCAAGGCCTTTTTCTTTCCCGCTTCTGCGAGTCGTTCCCTTAAGTCGGTATCGTTGATGACCAAATTCAGGTATTCCGCCAGCTCTTTTGCATCGTCCATTTTGAAGATAAAGCCATTTTTTCCAGAATCAATCTGGTCTTCCGCACCATAGGAATTCGCCCGAATAGTACAACATCCGCTCATCATGGCCTCGGCGGCGACCAAGCCAAAGGTGTCAATTCTAGAAGGAAGTGCAAAAATATCGAACATTTGATACACAGGTTTTGGATCTTGGAAGGGGAGTATACTATACCTATCCTGTAATTGACCGTTCACGATCAAATCCATCAGCCATTTTTCATCGGTGGAGTTATCATAATGCCCAACGAACACCAAATGAATCTTTTCAAGGGTATTTTTTGGTAGGTGGTTGGCAACGGCTTCAATCAGTACGTCGAGTCCTTTTGCCTTGACCAATCGGCCTACAAAACCAACAATCAACTTATCCTTTGGAATATTGTTTTTCTCCTTGAGTTCAATGATTTCAGCTTTGGGAACCGGTTCGGAGAAACGTTTTGAAATCCCGTGATGTACGACCCTAACGGTTTTTGGATCGGTGCCCATGACCTTTTCGGTAAAGTCCTTGGAGCCACTACTTACTGCAATCAATAAATGGGGGTGTTTGTAGGAGAAGTTAGGCCTAATAGTGTCCGTATGAACCGTAGATACGAATTTCTTTCCCAATAACCAGGGGAAAAGGGTTGTATTTGGGGATTGCGCATGAATAACATCCGCTTTTATCGTAAGGATATAGTATAATATTTTTACCGTACCTACTAAGGACATCCACGCCTTTTTTAATATATTCCCCTTGGGTTCCTTGAAATAGTACATATTTACGCCCCAATCCTGGATATCCCGCTGGAGGCTCTTAAAATAGGCATCCTCATCCGCTTTTTCACTTTTTAGGAATCCAGTGGTGATCAAGTGGATTTCATGGCCTTCCTTAATGAGCCCTTCCGCCAAATCCAGTACATTGGTCGCAAATCCGTCCCTACGTAAACGCATGGCTATAAAAATTATCCTCATATCATATTTTTTTATTGCAAGCCTTCTCACTTAATTTTTGCATATCCACTCATTTGGGTTTGATCTAAACAAAAAACTAATATCGGATATACATGTTTGGTCATTGTACAAAGGTCACATTTGAAAAACGAATCACACAAAAATTGGGTTCTATGGTTCCTGAAATAGGTTAAATACGTAAATAGGTTGCAAAGTGTACAATAGGGGAATAGGTATCATATCAGCGCCCTAAAATTGTAAGGCATGCCTTTTCTGGTGTTAGGTGTTCTTTCATGTATTTATACCCATTTTCTCCCATAGTCTTCCTCAATTCCAAATCCGAATAAAGCTGTAACAGGTTTTTCTTAAAGGCTTCTGTATCCCCGGCCGGGGACCAAAAACCGGCCCCGATCTCCTCTTGTACGCTTCCAAAATCCGTATTTACATCCACGGAAGCCAAAACTGGTTTTTTAAAGCAATAATATGCATTGACCTTGGAGGGGAAATTGGGAATGGTAAAATCCTGGTTCAGGGAAATCAAGCCTATATCGGCCAGGGCCAATACATCGTTATAGTCTTTTCTGGGTAGATTGTCCTTAAGGATCACGTTATTTATCTTTCGGTCCGCTATCAGGGCCCTTATCTTATCCTTTTCCGTGCCCCTACCTACGATAAAAAATACCAGGTCTTTAAGTTCTTGGCATTGCTCTGCCAAAAATATAATGTTTTCCACACGTTGGGGAATACCCACATTACCTCCAAATATGGCAATGATGCGATTTTCGAGGCCATATTTTTTTCGAAGTGCTTTTTCATCCTGGTTTTGGGGCCATTCGTGTATTTTTTCCCAATTGGGCAGCAGGTGTAATTTGGATACGGCTACTTCAGGATTGTGTTTTTTTACGAATTCAATATTTGCCGGGGACATACAGCCAATACTGTCCGATTGGTCATATAACTTTTTTTCCTTTTTTCTAAAATAATTGTAGATTATACCTCCTTTCTTCATCATATCCAAGTCAACGGCATTTTGTGGAAAGATGTCCCGCAAAATCAGGTACAATTTTGCTTTGGATTTCTTTTTT
Source organism: Maribacter algicola (assembly GCF_003933245.1). NCBI lineage: Bacteria > Pseudomonadati > Bacteroidota > Flavobacteriia > Flavobacteriales > Flavobacteriaceae > Maribacter > Maribacter algicola. Next base: position 1,152,178 of record NZ_QUSX01000002.1, on the reverse strand, counting down.
ATCCACACCGCAAAATCGATCAGCGTAATAGGCGGGGTAGGGATGATGATGGTATCAAAATCGGCGGTGAGTCCATGTCGCTTAAAAGCTCGCTTGTATTGATTCGATAATAGAATATTGGAAAGTCCCTTAACGATCTTGTTCTTGCCGAACAATGCCAGTGTTGGTACCCTAAGTACTCGAATTTCATGTTCGATTACGAGTTCTGATGATTTTCTATCCTCCTCATCAGGGGCAATAACGGTCACTTCGTGCCCCATTTCATGAAAGGCATACATAAGGTCCGTATATAGATTGGTATTTTTATCTATAGGAGGAAAGGTCAAGCCTAAAAAAAGTATTTTCTTTTTATCCATTACCGTTATTTATTTGGACCATACGACCCTGTTGACATAATCCACATAGGAGAGTATGATACGGACTACCTTCTCGCTCACATTGGGCATGGAATAATCCGCTACGGGTCTAAAATTCCGTTCAGGATTGCGTAGTTGTGCACCTACTACGTGTAATCCCTGCATGATTCGTTCAGGATTCAAACCTACCATCATTACCGATGCCTCTTCCATGGCCTCAGGTCTTTCATGGGCCTCCCTAATGTTTAGTGCCCTAAAGTTTAGGATGGAGGATTCCTCAGAAATTGTTCCACTGTCCGAAAGTACGGAAAAGGAATGGTGTTGTAGGGCATTATAGTCCGAAAAGCCCAGTGGTTTCAAAAATTGTATGTTTTTATGGGTTTTTACATTTTTGGAATCCAGCATCTTACGGGTTCTGGGATGTGTAGAAACGATGACGGGATAGTTGTATTTTTCGGCAATAAGGTTGAGGGAGGTAATCAGTCCCTCAAAGTTTTTGGGATTGTTGATGTTCTCCTCCCTGTGGGATGAAACAACGAAAAATTCTCCTTTTTTCAGGTTGAGTTTTTGCAGTACATTGGAGGCTTCGATTTTTTCCTTGAACTGGTTCAATACTTCGAACATGGGGCTTCCTGTTTTTATCACCCTATCTGGGGGCAGTCCCTCCCGCAACAAATATTCACGGGCGATATCACTGTACGTTAAGTTGATATCGGCAACATGGTCCACGATTTTTCTATTGGTCTCCTCAGGAACCCTTTGGTCAAAACAACGATTTCCGGCTTCCATATGAAAAACAGGTATTTTTCGCTTTTTGGCCGGTATGGCACAAAGACAGGAATTTGTATCGCCTAATACCAAAAAGGCATCCGGATTTTTCTCTTCCAGAACGGGGTCGATTTTAATGAGAATGTTACCTACCGTTTCAGTAGCATTTTTTCCTGCTGCATTTAAAAATATATCGGGCTTTCGAATACCCATATCCTCAAAGAAGATTTCATTGAGTTCATAATCGTAGTTTTGTCCCGTATGCACCAAGGTATGCTCAATAGCTTCATGGGCATCCAGGGCGTTGAGCACGCATGCCAACCTGATTATCTCGGGACGTGTCCCCACTACGGTCAATACTTTAAGTTTGTTCATGTTTTTGTTTTTTCTATTCGGTATTCGCTGTTCGCTTTCACTTAGACTACGCTCAGTGACCGCACCATACACATTACGCTAATTTTAAATTCTACTAACTTTTAGTTTTCAACCACTAACTCCTAACTCCTATCTCCGCACTCTGCATTCTTCACTCCGCCCTTCTAACACCATCACTCCACATTCTCAAAATACGTGTCGGCATCCGCAGGATCGTACGGTTCATTGATCCAGAACAGGGTTATAAGTTCCGTATCCCCCACATTGGTAATATTATGCGTGTACCAAATGGGCATATCCACGTAGGCCGGTTCGTCACCGTCCAAATCATAATTTATTACTTCCTTTGTTCCAATTCTTCGTAACTGGATACGTGCCTTTCCACTAATGACGGCGAAGCGTTCCGCCTTGCGGGTGTGGAAGTGGTTGCCTCTGGTAATTCCGGGAACCGTGGTAGAAAATGAAAACTGACCTGGGGTCTGGGTTCTGGCAATTTCTACAAAACTTCCCCTATTATCGGTATGTTTGGTGAATTTAACGGGATAGTGTTCCTCAGGCACATAGCATCGAAAGGTGTTGAACAAGGCCTTTTCAAAGGGGTCTTCCAAATTGGGGAAAATTCCATTTTCCATATAGTCCATCTTATACTGCTTTAAAAGGGCCAAGATCTTGGAGACCTTGACATAGTGATTGGGGGCGATGTTCAAGGCATAACCGTTTGCACCAATAGTTTCTCCGCTTGTAGTTCCAAAGATGACCGAAACAAAATGAGCGATCAACTCATTAATGTAGATCAGTCCCACTTTCCCGTCATTGATGATGTTTGCTTCCTCGTCCCTAGCTACTTTATGGCAAAAAGTGGCAACAACGGAGTTGTAATTGGGTTTTCCAAAGGGGCCAAAGACATTGGGTATTGTCAAAGAGGTAGCTTTTCCGCCACTTCGGGCTGCCCATTCCATAAAAAGTTGCTTCCCAGCCTTTTTGGATTTTCCATAGAGATTGTCCTTTTCTTCCTGTGAGGAAGAGGAAAATAGGATATGCGGTTTTGCTCCGGTAGCCTTACAGGTTTGGATTAATTTTTGGACCAAATCCACATTGGTATCGTAGATGACCTGTGGGTCCTCATGCCGGTTCATGGCGGCCAAATGCACAATAACATCACAGGTGCTTACAAATTTTTCCAGTTTCCTGTTCTCCTGAAAGTAGGAACGTTCAAAATCTACCAAAGTCACGTCCTCGCGTAAGGCCAAGGTTTGATAAAGGTGGTAGCCTATAAAACCGGCCTGTCCAGTGATGCCTACACGTATGTTGTTATGTCCTTGCATTTTAATTTTTTTCTCGTTTCTTTAACTAATTACTGACTACTGACCATCCACTCCGTCTTCCAGTAATTAACTTGGAATCGATAATCATCTGCTTTGGATTCATCTAAGGTTACATCGGAAAACACCAATAATACGGAATTAGGTGCTGTGGCTTGAATGCCAGAGGCGTGTCCGCCCGGTAAGTGCATCACCTTGGGTTCCTTTTCGGATAATTGATGCTTTTGGATTTCCGCTTTTGGGCTTGGTGCATCAAAATCATCGATGGCTACCGTCTGAATCAAAAAGCTGCCCTGGATACAGTAGAACCATTTCTGTTCAATTTGATGTCCTTGCCAAGCCCTTATGATTTGGGTGTTCGCAGGGGCAATCTGGTACAAGCGTTTAACTGCCGACATGTCAAAGGTATTGAAAAAGGTAAGCAGGCCTCTTTCGTCCTCAAAAACAGCTCCAGGTATGTGCACCAAGGAAGCCAAAGGCTACAACAGGTTTTTGATGTACTCCAAATTGAGTAGGGTCTGTTTGAGACCTTCGTTGGACAACTGCTCCGTATTGTGGGAGTGGTAATCCTCTATTTCGCTGATATTGGTCTCGCCCTCAGAGAAATAACGGCTGTAATTAAGGTCGCGATTGTCCGCGGGAATACGGTAAAAATTCCCCATATCCTCCGCTTTTTGCATTTCCTCACGGGTACAAAGGGTTTCATAGAGCTTTTCCCCATGGCGGGTTCCAATAACCTTAATGTCATTTTTTGCGTTGAAGATTTCCTTAACGGCCACGGCCAGGTCGCCAATGGTACTGGCGGGGGCCTTGTTTACAAAAAGATCCCCTTGGTTGCCATGTTGAAAGGCGAAAAGAACAAGGTCTACCGCATCTTCCAGGGACATTAGGAAACGGGTCATTTTGGGATCCGTAACGGTTAGGGGCACATTTTCCTCAATTTGTTTGACAAAAAGCGGTATTACGGAACCTCTTGAAGCCATAACGTTACCGTATCTGGTGAGGCATACGATCGTTTCGTCATTGGGAATATTTCTGGAGGCCGCTACCGCCACTTTTTCCATAAGGGCCTTGCTTATTCCCATCGCATTGATGGGGTAGGCGGCCTTGTCCGTACTGAGACAGATAATGCGCTTCACCTTGTTGGCCACGGCCGCGTCTATGGTATTTTGGGTACCAAAGACATTGGTTCGTGCCGCTTCCAATGGAAAAAACTCACAAGAAGGTACTTGTTTTAATGCAGCTGCATGGAACACATAATCCACGCCCCGCATGGCCTTTTCAATACTGTTGTAATCCCGTACGTCGCCAATGTAAAATTTTACTTTTTCATTCTTCAATTGGTTCCGCATATCGTCCTGCTTCTTCTCGTCACGCGAAAAGATGCGGATTTCCTTGATATCCGTTTCCAAAAAACGGTTGAGTACGGCATTGCCAAAAGAGCCGGTTCCCCCGGTGATCAGTAAGGTTTTATTTTTGAACATGGATTAATGGGTTTCATTTATAAATTGGATGACCGCATTTTCAAAACGGTCGTAGTCTTTTTTTACATCCTGTAAGAAAACGGTACAGTTTTTAATAAATTGTTCCTTATTAAATGTGCTCTTATACTCTATGATTTTCTCTGGGATTTCGTTATAATTTTCTATTGTTATGCCCAATCCATATTTATGGATGACACGACTATGTTCTGTGTTTTTTCTAGCTATACATGGAATTCTTAGTAAACCAGAAAGGTAAAGTCTATTAGCTATGGCAAAGTTGCTAATTTTGTCCGCATTTTGGATAATGTTCAAAATATCGGTGTTTTGTAATAGCTGAATTTCCTCCTTCTTATCATATCTTCCATGAAAATGAACATTGTTGATATTTTCATCTAATGCGAATTTTTGAAGCATTGGTAAGGCCCAACCACTTCCTATAAAGTTTAAAAAGAAATCTTTTCTATTACCAAGCTCTTTCATTATCGAAGAATTTGTTGTGAAATCCCTTAAAGCTCCTACTGTATCAAAATTTATAGTACCATCATTGAAAAAATTTTTTTTATTGTAATCCTTCAATAAATAGTGATTTATTCTTTGGAGGTGAACATTATGGCTCATAATATAATTCCTGTTCTTAGGTAGCCATGAAGTAAAACCCTCGGATGATATACAAACTGTTTGGGCCTGTTTTATTAGCTTAAAAAATCTTCTCTTAAAATAAGGTATAATTGTGGTATAGTCCCTTATGTCAATTAGATACTTATTTGAGTAGTGCTTTTTTAAAAATGAGTACAAAAAAATTGCCAATTGGGGTGTAAATACAATGACCTTATCAAAGTCTCCATTTTTTATTTCCTTTTTACAGAAAGACCCAAATTTGTAATAGTTTAATGCTTTTGCAAAAGGTGAACTTGATTTAGAGTTGCTTTTAAAGGCAATGGTATTCTCTTCCTCCTCATTTGCCCTATTCCAAATTATCAATTTATAAGATGTTTTTTCTTTATTTAGGAAATTGGTATAATAATCCAAATAAGGTGCACTAAATACGTTGTTTGGAAATACTAATGCAATTTTCATAAAATTTTGATTTTATAGCTCTTGAGGAAGAATCTGTTTAATTTTTTTAACTAAGTAATTAGGATTTATAAAGGTTCAACTAACTTTTTTTGGCAGACTAATCATCCAAGTCTTTTATAAAATCTACAATTCTTTCGCTAGCTTTTCCGTCTCCATAGGGGTTATGAAGCTTGCTCATTTTTTGATAGCGGTTTTCATTGGTCAATAAATCCAAGGCTTCATAAACTATTTTATCCTTGTCTGTTCCTACCAGTATAACGGTCCCAGCATCTACAGCTTCCGGGCGTTCCGTAGTGTCCCTCATAACCAGTACAGGTTTTCCTAAACTTGGCGCTTCTTCCTGCACCCCTCCGCTATCCGTAATGACCAAATCGCATTTATTCATAAGCCAAACAAAGGCCGGATAAGCTAATGGATCTATAAGTTTAACCTTGTCAGTTTTCGCCAAAATTTCATATACTGGTTTTTGCACCTTGGGGTTTAAGTGTACGGGGTAGACAATTTGTATATTATCCTGTTTTTCAGCGATTTCCTTTAGGGCATGACAGATATTGATAAATCCTTGACCATGATTTTCACGCCTATGTCCAGTTACCAAAATAATCCTTTTTGAAAAATCCAATGTTGATTTTAATTTTTCAATTTCTGAATTAGTCGCCGTATCAACAATGGAAACACTCTCCATTAATGCGTCAATTACTGTGTTTCCTGTTATTAATATTGACTTTGCCGGAATTCCTTCTTTCAACAAATTATTGTAAGAGGTTTGGGTAGGGGCAAAATGATAATCCGCTATATGGCCAGTTATGGTACGATTAATTTCTTCTGGGAAAGGTGATAGTTTGTTGAAGGTTCGTAACCCCGCTTCTACATGACAAACCTTGGCACCGGAATAAAAAGCTGCGATACTTGATCCCATTGTGGTAGTGGTGTCCCCATGCACATAAACATAATCTGGTTCAAACTCTTCTAAAACTGGTTTCAATTCCATTAAAATACCGGCAGTCAAGCTATACAAATTTTGACCAGGCTTCATCAAATTAAGATCATATTCAGGAACAATATCAAAAAAGTCCAACACCTGATCCAACATCTCTCTATGCTGCGCGGTAACGCATACCTTTGTTACAAAATCTTCGTTTTTCTTAAAGGCCTTTACCAAAGGCGCCATTTTGATAGCTTCAGGTCTAGTTCCAAAAACGATTAAATTCTTTATTTTCATTTGGTTTGTATTTGAGGTCAATTAAATGTGCCTGTGTCTTTTATTATAAATATTTGGAAAAAAGACTTTCAGCCAACCGGTTAAATAAACGAATGGATAACGAATTGGAAAATGGCGTTTATTGTAGGTTAAATTTGATTTAAAGTCTAGTCCAATAGGATTGTATAAAAAATCCAATCGTTGCTTAAATGATAATTTTGGAAATTTTATGTAGGGATTGGAATGATCATTCACACAGGTGCCCAAATAATTAGGGGTTATTAGTACCGGTAATTCTTCTTTTACGGCTTTTAAAGTATAATCGTAATCGGCCAGTCCATGAACATAACCATCAGACAATATCCCAACTTTATCGACCACATTTTTGCTGACCCACATGATATTGGCGTTTCCCAACTCACATTCTTGTGGAGTTTTACCATTAGGGATAACGCTTTTAAAAGCAGCAAAAAATTTGTTCGTAAAGTTATGCCCTCCATAGGTATATTCCTGTGTCTCCTTATCTTTAGTTGCTCCGCAATAAACGCCACCTTGGCCGTATTTTTTTAAACAATAGGTGTGCGTATCAAGGAGTTCTGTAAACAGGCGAGACTCAACAAAAGTGTCGTCATTTAAGAGCAAATAGGCATCGTAGTCCCGCTTTTTTGCCTCTGTCCAGGAATGGCGCATGCCTCCTGCCCAATAGAGATCGCCCGTACCTTGTAATACCTTGATTTCAGGATAGGCCGTTTTAACCGCTTCTCCGGTGCCATCGGTGGAACCGTCATCCGTTAGGTAAATGGACATCGAAATCCGGTCCTTTTCAATTTCATGGGCTTTGTGAAGGGCGGATAAGGCCTTTAGGGTTTTTTCCTTGCGATTGAAACAGGTTAACAATACAGCAATACGGTACATCAGGTTTAGAGGTTTTTAATTGTTTGGGTCTTAGTTATTTAAATGGCAATAAAGAGCTATATATTTTAGGTTGTTTTTCGCCCCAATTCCAGATACCAGTTGTAGGCTTTTTTTATACCATCGGAAAGGGCAATGGAATGCCTCCATCCCAAAGCATGGAGCTTGCTCACATCCGTTAGTTTTTTTAATGTACCATCGGGTTTGTCTGTATTAAAAACGAAATCCCCTTGAAACCCCAAGGTTTCCTTAATCAACTGGGCCAGATCGGCAATGCTGATGTCCTCCCCGGTACCAATATTGATATGGGTATTTCGAATCTCCCGCTCGTTTTTGGCATAGGTATCGGCAAAGTCCCGGTTTTCCATAAGGAATACACAGGCATCCGCCATGTCCTCAGACCACAAAAACTCCCGCATGGGGCTTCCACTGCCCCAGATTTCCACATGCACGTTATTCCCCTCTTTTCTGATGCCATATTGCTCCATGATGGCCAGCTTTTCAAGGGTGGTGTTGGACCCATCGACGCCTTCAATGGGCAGATGGTCGAGGTCCGTATCGATCACACGCCAATTGTCTTCTTCCAAGGCCTTGCCCAAATGGATCTTACGGATTAGCGCGGGCAGCACATGGGATTTTTCCAAATTAAAATTGTCCTGGGGCCCATACAAGTTCGTAGGCATTACAGAAATAAAGTTGGTTCCGTATTGCAGGTTGTAGCTTTCGCACATTTTGATTCCCGCTATCTTGGCAATGGCATAGGGTTCGTTGGTATATTCCAAAACATCCGTTAAGAGATATTCCTCCTTCATGGGTTGGGGGCAGTTTTTTGGATATATACACGTGCTTCCCAAAAACAACAATTTTTTTACCCCGTTGATATAGGCCTGATGAATGACATTGTTCTGTATCATCAGGTTTTCATAGATAAAGTCGGCCCTATATGTGTTATTGGCTACGATTCCGCCCACTTTGGCGGCCGCTAAAAATATATAGTCTGGTTTTTCGGCCGCAAAGAAATCTGCAACTCGGGCACTGTCCGTTAGATCTAGTTCGGTATGGGTTTTGAAGATTAGATTATGGTAGCCTTTGTTCCTTAGGTTTTGGACAATGGCACTGCCAACCAAACCCCTGTGTCCCGCCACGTATATTTTGGAATTTTTGTTCATGTTCATTACTCGTTGTTAGTTGTTCCCTTCGACTGCGCTCAGGGCAAGGGTTGCTCGTTGTTGGTTTTTTGCTATTTTACTTTATTCTAACTTCTAACTTCTAACTTCTAACTTCTAACTTCTAACTTCTAACTTCTAACTTCTAACTTCTAACTTCTAACTTCTAACTTCTAACTTCTAACTTCTAACTTCTAACTTCTAACTTCTAACTTCTAACTTCTAACTTCTAACTTCTAACTTCTAACTTCTAACTTCTAACTTCTAACTTCTAACTTCTAACTTCTAACTTCTAACTTCTAACTTCTAACTTCTAACTTCTAACTTCTAACTTCTAACTTCTAACTTCTAACTTCTAACTTCTAACTTCTAACTTCTAACTTCTAACTTCTAACTTCTAACTTCTAACTTCTAACTTCTAACTTCTAACTTCTAACTTCTAACTTCTAACTTCTAACTTCTAACTTCTAACTTCTAACTTCTAACTTCTAACTTCTAACTTCTAACTTCTAACTTCTAACTTCTAACTTCTAACTTCTAACTTTCAGGTTTCAGGTTTCAGGTTTCAGGTTTCAGGTTTCAGGTTTTGATCTAATAACCTCAATTTCCTAACTCTGAACTCTTAGCAATTCACCGTTCTCTCTATGCCAATGCATAATTCTTAATTGACTACTGCGCAACGTGCACTGAAAACTGGCCACTTTTAGCTAACAACTCCTATCTCCTAATCCCTGACTATTTCTATCATTCAAAATAATTCATGATTCTATAACCACCTTCCTTGAGGTAATGTTCCTTTTGCATGAGTTTAAGGTCTCCTCGCATCATGTCCTTTACCAAATCCTCCAATTCATATTCCGGCTTCCAGCCCAATTTGGTGTTCGCCTTGGTGGGATCCCCAATCAATAAGTCTACTTCCGTGGGTCTAAAATACTTGGGGTCTACGGCCAGGACCTCTTTTCCGATTTCCAAGGAATATTTGGGATCGGTACAGGCTTTTACATAGGCCTTTTCGTCCACCCCGGTACCTTTAAATTCGAGTTCAATACCCACTTCGTTAAAGGCCATTCGTACAAAATCGCGTACTGGGGTCGTTTTGCCCGTTGCAATGACCCAATCCTCTGGCTTATCCGCTTGAAGGATCATCCACATCATGCGCACATAGTCTTTGGCATGGCCCCAGTCGCGCTGCGCATCCAAATTCCCTAGATAGAACTTATCCTGCATGCCCAAGGCGATACGGGAGGTGGCCCTAGTAATCTTTCGGGTTACGAAGGTCTCTCCCCGGATGGGGGACTCATGGTTGAACAATATTCCGTTACAGGCATACATGCCATAGGCTTCCCGGTAATTGACCGTAATCCAGTAGGCATACATTTTGGCCACGGCATAGGGGCTTCTGGGATAGAAGGGCGTCGTTTCGGATTGCGGAACTTCCTGCACCTTTCCATACAGTTCCGAGGTGGAGGCCTGATAGATACGGGTCTTTTTTTCCAATCCCAGTAAACGTACGGCATCCAAGATTCGAAGCGTGCCCAGGCCGTCCGCATTTCCGGTGTATTCCGGTACCTCAAAGGATACCTGTACATGGCTCATGGCCGCCAGGTTGTAGATTTCGTCCGGTTGGATCTCTTGGATGAGGCGTATCAAGTTGGTACTGTCCGTCATATCCCCATAGTGGAGGATAAAGTTCCGTTGTTTTTCGTGCGGGTCCTGATAGAGGTGGTCAATACGATCCGTATTGAACAAGGAAGATCGGCGTTTGAGGCCGTGTACTATATATCCCTTTTTTAATAGGAATTCACTTAAATAGGCACCGTCTTGGCCGGTGACGCCAGTGATCAAGGCTACTTTGCTCATGGTCAATTATTCTTTAGGTATTTGGATATTTCAGTTTGCAAAAGTCGTAAAAAATGACGGGCCGCCATAACTTTTGGGTACAAGGGCCGGTAAATTCGTTTAACTAATGGGTAAAACAGGAAAAAAGCTAGATTATTGTTAAAGAGGCAAAGAAGTCAAATAAATGACGATGAGGCATGTCCAAAATTATTTAAGTTCTCTTTCATTGGAACTACGGCGTTTCCCCTGTTGTAGATTGCAACGTATCACGGTATTTGTTGATGATACCTTTATAGATACAAAAAACAATAAAGGTCATAAAAATGCCCTCCATAACGGGCTCCACCATAAAGATCATCATAAATGCAAAAAAATAAATTAGAATTTGCCCTTTAAAAATAATATCATCTTTAATCATTCCTAGTGTTTTTCGAAGTTGCATGAACGATCGTATTGTGTAAATAATTAGGATAATGAAGGGGACTATACCACTCGCTCTCAATACATCTAACCAAAAATTATGGGCAAAACCAAATTCATTGACATCCCAACCTAGGGGATATTTAAACAGATACTCCAAAGACTTCACCCATCGTTCCGTACGTCCACCGCCACTCGCAATTCCTGTATTCTTGCCTTCCATACGATCGGCAAAAGTGGTCAACCAATCCGCATCTAAGTCAAAAGAGACCTTTGTTGAAATAAAATATCCAATTCCACCTAATACGAAAAAAAGCATGAGGTTTTGTTTTGAATTTTGTTTTGGAATTATGTAAAGAATAGATAAAACAGAAGTAATCAAAAAAATACCCAATTGGGTACGACTTCCCAAGCGGATACAACAAATTAATGAGATAATAAAGACAACAATTGCTAATACCTTAAAACTAATGATTTTTTTTCCTACACCAATAATTAATAGAGCTGGAATACACATGTTGAGCGTAAAAAAGGACCCCATGATGGTGGCGGAGGTTGGGGAATTGTCCCAAAACATCCCAATGGTGCGTTCTAGTTGTACAAAACCTCCTTTTAAGAAGTTAATAAAAACGGAAATTGCCGCAGTTGTGGAGAAAATGATAGATATGGCAAAGAGAAGAAAAAAGAGACTTTTTGTATGAATATTATCTCTGACCAAATATTTTCCCAATAAATAAAAAAAAGGAGGCGTAATGGCGAAAATTGCAATGTATTGGGCACCCCTGCTTTCATAATCAAAGGCATAAAAAAGCGCATAGGTACTTGAAAAAAGCAATAACAAGACAAAATCTAAATCCAGATTTTTTGCCAAAAAAGAGCCTTGTAAAAGTATTAAACAGGCAATCAGGTAGCCTATTAGATATCCAAGATTAAAAGGATTCAGAAGGTAAACTGTCAAAAGCACCAAAAATACCAAGGTCATGGGCTTCCAAAAAACGGCTAAGGATTTCATGTATAAAAGATAATTTTGGTTTTCACTGCAAAACTAAGGTTAAAATGTATTTCAGGTGCACTTAGAGCTGAATGGATTATTCGCTATCCCGAATTTTTTTATAAATGGCCAAGGTGGTCTCACAATTGGTCTTTCTATTATGTCGATCCCGGGCCTCAGGAATACCATTTTCACCCAAGGCCTGGGCCAAGGCATCCTGTTGAAACAATCGGATGATGTGTTGCGCCAGCATTTCGGTTTCCTCAAAACGGTACAATAGGCCCGTTTTGCCGTGGTCCACCATATCCGGTACGCCCCCCACATAGGAAGCGATGCAGGGAACTCCCAACAATTGGGCCTCCCCCAAGGAATTGGGGCTGTTTTCAATATTGGACGGGCAAACAAAGGCATGGCAGGCCAAGTATTCCCCTACCATCCCTTGTTCGTCCAAAGGTCCTGTAAAGGTGACCTGTTGGGCAAGTCCCAATTTTTTAAGCTGTTTTTTAATGTATTTCCCGTAGTTGTCCAAACGGAGTTTATCCATCAGTGTCGCCGTCTTCGTAATGTCCATCCCCGCTACCCGAACCTGAACATCCGGAAAAACTTCCCTCACCAAGGGCAAGGCATCCAATACCTTGTGCAGGCCTTTGATAGGGTAGAGGGCCTGGCTTAAAAACAAGGTATGCCTATTTATGTTTTTCATTACCCATTTGGGTGCCGTATAAAAAGCATCCCGCAAGGATTCGTTGCAAAAGTGATACATGGCCTTGGGATTGCCAGAAATCACATGGTCGTGGTCCCATTGGGTACGCCCTATAAAATGGGTGCATAGGGTCAAATACTTTTTTTCGATTAGTTTACCCCTCTTTTGGAATTTGCGCTGGGCATGCCAAATGGAGTTTTGGCGTAATATATCCCTAAGGGTTAGATTCTTTAAGATATCCAACAGGGGCATTTGCCCCCGATAATATCTGGAAATGACCCCAACCAATCCTTGAATGGATACTACTATCTTTACTTGCGGGCAGGCCTTTACCAAGGCCAATCCGTGTGCATATTCCGTACCGTGAATATGGATTACATCGGGTTGTATTTTTTCGACGATACTTTTCCACTTTTGTTCCAAACTGGCATCATAATGAAGAATGGATTTTTTTCCTTGAAGAAGATAATAATGAATACCCTCTATTTTTTTTTGGGTATCCGGGATATTTGGTCTAACGGTTGCTATACTCAGCTCAATACCCGCGTTTACCAAATCCTTGGCCATACCAAACTGCCATCCGCCGTTAATAGGTTTGTTCTGATGCAAAGTAGGTGCAAAATCCGGAAAAATTTGATTGGAAACCCAAAGTATATTCATGCTTAACATATTAGTATATTTTGAAGAACCTCAATTTGATAATTTGGATTGTATTTTTCAGATATTAATTTTGAAGCATTATCTCGAACTTCTTTTTTTGTTTTGTCATCCATTGTAATCCATGAAGTTATGGTATGTTTAAGATCTGTAAGGTTGTCATCTTGAAAAAAGTCACCACTAACCCCTGGAACAATAGACTCATATTCAGGCATTTGATTTTCAAAATTGTCATTGGAAATTACAGGGCAGCCGTAGGTTAGGGCATGTAGGGCAGTTAAGCCAACAGGGCCTGGTGTAACACATACAGCGGCATTGAAAAGAAGTTCTGCAATTTTTTCCTCCAGATAGCAAGGGCCAAAAAACCAAACTTTATCCTGTATACCTAGCATTTCAACCATTTTGGGTAGTTCGTTGTCATCCACGTCCGATCCAACGATTACCAAATTACAGTGTGTTCCCTCTTGGTTCAAATCATGGACGGCTTGCACCAACAGGTCCAATTTCTTTCTTTTCTGGATTCGGCCAACATATATAAGGACGGGGTCGTGGTTGTTAAAATGATTGTAATAGATATCCCTAGGTTTTAATTGTTGTCGAATGGGCCATTGAACTTTGTAATCCAAGGAATTATAGATAGGAACTAAGTTATTTGACGCAAAGCCTAATGCTTCCATTTTTGTTTTTCCCCGCTCCCCGTAAAGCAATATCTTGTCGCACAGTTTATAAAAGTTTTTGGCAATCAAGAGGCCATTTTTGGTCTCATTCCCCTTGATGCCATGGCTCCAAGCAAAAACTTTTTTACCCAGTAGCTTGCTCCAAATAAGCAATAGCCAATTGGAGAGGGAACCCGGGGTACCGGTAATGATATAGTGGGTATAGGGTTTAAAAATCAAAGTCCAAGCCCCTTTTTGCCACTCAAAGCCTGTTTTGGGAATATAAATGTTTTTCAGGGTTTTTTGATACCCCTTTAATTCCGTCACCTCCATGGTTTTGATGGGGGTTTGAACCCTATCGCCAAAATAAAAGTCACAGCCCAATTCTTGGTCCATGAGCTTAAAAATGGGGGCCCGGTAGTGTGGGGCCAAATTAAAAATACAGCAAATTTTGGGTTCAATCATTTACTTTTGTATTTGAAAATTATGAAGAATGGTTTTCAAACTTTAAGGTTTTGTTTAAGAAAAAGATGTTTGCCCATACTTGTTAGTGGTATAGTATCAACATAGTCAAATGCGATGTCTATTTCAACTACATTTTTAATTTTTTGTTCAATTTCTAATTCATCTTTTTTATCATACGAATTAGTTGGTATTATAAGAAAGTTTATTTCTCCTTTTGAATTTTGAATTATTTGCCATTTTTCAATTCTAGCAAATGCTTGAAAATGTTGGCCGAAAATTAAAGCGGTCAAGAAGACCTTTTGATTGTCTTTAGTGATTATGTAATCCTGTGATCTACCATAAATCCTACTAAATTTTAAATACCCTCCTTTTCTATAGGCAACTTCACCAAGATCACCAGTATCATATCTAACAAAGGGCATACCATGGTTAATTAGGCTTGTAGCAATTATTTTTCCAACTTGGCCAATTTCCGTGTCGGAACCGTCTTCATTAATCACTTCTAGATAACCATAAATGGGAGAAGAATGGTATGTATAATCGTGACCATTAGTGTAGCAAAATAAACATACTTCTGTGTGACCATATTCAAAAAATACTTTGGTCGAAAATGCCCTTTCAATAATTTCTCTTTGATCCGGGGAACACATCTCAGATGTTAGATTAATGCCTTTAACTTGGAAATCTATTGATATATTGTTTTTTAAGATAAACTTGGAAATAGTGTAGTAAAAAGATGGATAACCACGAAGTATACTAGGTTTGATTTCCAATATTTTCATCACATAGTAAGAAATATTATCATCATTCAAGTATAACACGGAAAACCTGAGACTTCCAAAGACATTATCCTTAGAATTATGAACCCAATAAATATTCTTTTCCCTTGTTTTTTTATCAATTTCGAACCCCCCACAACTTACGATCGTGTCGTTTGGGGTATATCCCATTAAAGTGTATAGGTAGTAATGATGCGCGTTATCTACAAGTCCCGATTTGGAGTCCGTATAGAAAACAAGTGGCTCTCCAGTACTCCCACCAGTATTTTTTTTACTTAAATAATCAATATGGAATTCCTTACTAATTAATTGTAGTTGATTTTTTCTTATGATGTCCTTGGTAAGAATTGGGATTTTTTTTAAATCAAATATTTTACCATCAATTACTCGGTGATTTATAAAAACTTCTTTGTAGTAAATCGTGTTTTCAAACGCATACCGCAAAGTCTTTTGCAATTTTCTGCTTTGGTTTATGCTAATTTCTTCTTCAGTCGATTTTTCTAATTCGAATAATTCTTTTAAGATATTTTCATGAATTCTATTACTTCTTAACTTATGAAGAAAGCTATATAACTTATTTAGTATTTTAGGTTTTCTTAAAAAAACTTTTAAGGAGTAAAAAACTTTCTTCATTTAATTTCCTTATTTAGGGTTATTCTGGAAAATATTGAATAGAAGGTCAATGATTTTATCATCATAACGAATGATATTCTTGTGCTCTTAAATAAAGCAGGCGCTATTAAAACTGAAACGGCTTGGGCTATTAATGTGGCAGCTGCAGCTCCAATTATGCCATAACCTGGAATTAAAAATAGATTTAGAAGTATATTACAAATCATCCCCAATCCTAAGTATACCATTGTATACCTTTGTAGGTTTTCACTCAGTATCCATCCTTCTCTGGATACACCCAAGAATACAAAGACCCCCGCCCAAATATGAAGACTCAATACATCCCCAGATAAAAAATAAGCTTCTCCATAAAGGATTTTAATCAACCATCCGCTGAGAAAGGTCATGGGCAAGGCTATGGAAATAGAAAAAAGGGTCATTAAATCATAGAGTTTTTGTAGTCTTTCGTAATACAATTCTTCAGATCGTTTTTTAGCATTTACTATAGCTGGAAATAGCGAAGTGCTAATTACGGATGGAATAAAATACCAAGCTTCACTAAGCCTCACCGCAGCTGAATATTGTCCAACATAAGCCGTATTCATCATTTCCTTTATCATGATTTGATCTACTTTCATGTATATTGATACAATTATTCCACTTAGAATCAATGGCCAACTATCCTTTAGTAATTTCTTTGCTATTTTCTTTGAAAATGACCAATTAAAAAGGGTAAGTCCTTTGTTTGTATATAACCAAATAAGACCGATTGTTGTCAAAATAGATTCTGCCAGAATAAGTATTACAAAAAATATTAAAGGCGCTTTACTTAAAATGAGAAATATCTTGACGAATGCAGAAATTAAGAGTACAGCAATGTTTATTCGAACTGTGAACTTGCTCTCTACGGTACTCTGAAAATAAAGGGTGATTACGGTAAAGCTATCGAAAAATGTTGCTGAACCTAATATGATAATAATTTTCCTTGTAAGTTCATTTTCTTCAAAACTATAGACAAAATATACTAACAGTAGCATTAAAAAAATGGAACCGCAAGTCTGAAGAATTAGCGAAGTGCCAAGTAGTACGTTTTTTTTTTCTGGCCTATTAACTAATTCACGAACTAAAATACCATTTAGGCCTAGTGTAGATAATGCCAAGAAAAGGGCGATTAGACTTTGGGAGTAACTCAATATACCTAATTGGTCAGGCCCCAAATACCTAGCAACCCATGCACCAATAAAAATAGCTGAAATAATTTGTAAAACCTTTCCTCCAAATACCCATACAGTATTTTTAAAATACCTTTTAAACCCAATTTCTGCAGTGATTTTTTTTAGTTTGGCTATCATTTATTTAGTTGTATTCATCATATAAACTCCAAAGCAATTGAAAAATTATGTTGTGGCAAATTTTAAAATAGACCAAATATTAAAATAAATGTTGCGTTATATAAAAATTAGACCAAAAAATTTATTTTCTAAAATAGGAAACAATTAAAAGATAATGCTCTTTAACTCCTTGGATTTTGCTATTTTCCTACCAATAGTGTTTTTTTTGTATTGGTTCGTTACCAATAAACGACTAAGACTTCAGAATTTGCTTATTGTTGTTGCCAGCTATTTATTTTATGGATGGTGGGACTGGCGATTTTTATCCTTGATTCTATTCAGCACTATTATTGATTATTCGATTGGCAGAATGTTGTTAGTTGAAGACAAAGCCATAAAACGAAAGGTTTTATTATGGGTAAGTATAATTGTAAATCTTGGCTTTTTAGGTTTCTTTAAGTACTACAACTTTTTTCTAGATAACTTTATAATGGCATTTTCTTTCATGGGAAAGAAAATAAATGCAAGCTCACTAGATATAATACTACCTGTAGGAATAAGCTTTTACACCTTTCAAACATTAAGTTATACCATTGATGTCTATAAAAGAAAACTTGAACCCACAAAGGACTTTATTGCGTTTGCGGCTTTTGTAAGTTTTTTTCCGCAATTGGTTGCGGGGCCTATTGAAAGAGCTACGCATTTATTACCACAATTCTACAAGAAAAGAACATTTGACTATTCCAAAGCGGTGGACGGTATGCGTCAAATACTTTGGGGGCTATTTAAGAAGGTGGTTATCGCAGACAACTGTGCAGAGTTTGCCAATCAAATTTTTAATAACTCACACGAAATGTCTGGAAGTACACTGGCTATAGGTGCTTTGTTCTTTACTTTTCAAATTTATGGTGACTTCTCTGGATATTCGGATATAGCCATTGGCACATCTAGATTATTTGGTTTTGACTTAATGCGTAATTTCGCATTTCCTTATTTTTCAAGGGATATAGCTGAATTTTGGCGTCGTTGGCATATTTCCCTGTCTACTTGGTTTAGGGATTACCTCTACATACCATTGGGAGGTAGTAGGGGAGGTACTTGGATGAAAGTCCGTAATACTTTTATTATTTTTTTGATTAGTGGTTTTTGGCATGGGGCCAATTGGACCTTTATTGTATGGGGCGGGTTAAATGCCTTGTATTTTTTGCCACTACTTTTAACCAATAACAATAGAAACAATTTAGGGATTGTCGCTCAAGGAAAGCTATTTCCTTCATATAAAGAAATAATTAAAATAGCTATCACATTTACTTTGACGGTCTTCGCTTGGATATTCTTTAGAGCTGAAAATATTAACCATGCTTTTTCCATTATAAGCGAAATCGCTTCCCAATCATTCTTTACCATACCAAATTTGCAGTTGGTTGGTTTGGAAGCAAAAGCCATTGCGGTGATGAAAATAGTTTTGATTTTTTTCTTTTTGTTTATTGAATGGATGGGCCGTGAAGATGAATATGCCCTAGAAAATTTGGTGCTTAAAAGAAGTAGATTTTACAGATGGGGCTTTTATTTTTTGTTAATATCCATACTATTTGTTTTTAGTGGTACGGAACAACAGTTTATATATTTTCAATTCTAGATTTGCATGAAAAAATTTATTAGAAATGTATTATTGTTTTCTATAGTTTTCTTTGTAGTGGAGAAATTATTCTACTTCTTTTTGTTTATTTCTCCTTCTTTAGAAGTGGATAGAAGATTGGAGAACCTATTAGAAGGTAATATAAATAAAGATCTGGTCATTTTTGGATCTTCAAGAGGAGCAAGAGATCTTATAGCCCATCAAATTGAAGATTCTTTAAATCTTTCCGCTTTTAATCTCTCCTACCCAGGTTCCAATATCGAATTTCATGAGTTTTTATTGGAATCTCTTTTAAAATACAATACTTCGCCAAAGGCAGTGTTACTTACAGTTGATGATCCAGTAGAATTTATATCCAATGAGTCCTTGGGCTTTAGATTTGATCGTATGTATCCACTTGCCAAATACAATTATATTAATAACGAATTAATAGAAAGAGAAGAAAAGAATGTGTTGTCTAGATTTTTGGTTTTGGCCCGATTTAACCAATCTAATTTGAATATTTTACAGAAACGCTTCAATACCGTTGATTCAATACAAGTGTGTGGTTCTATGCCCATATCCTTCCAGAAAGAAAATATCAAATTTAATTACGGGAAGATAGATCATTACAGCTTAAATGAAGAGAATGAGGTACTAATTAATGCTTTTGAGCGATTTCAAAAACTTTGTCTCACAAATGATATTGATTTACACATTGTATTTCCTCCAAATTTTAAAGCCCATAACCCGGATTTTGAAAGGAGAATAAAGGAACTATCGGATAAGAAGGTACACCACTACATTTACAGTAACTCAACTTCCCAATATAGTGATAGTGATTATTATCACGATGCTACCCATTTAAATAAGGATGGTGCTGTATTGTTTACAAACCAAGTCATAGAATATTTGAGAAATTACTATAGCAATTAATTGCTATGTAAAAAAAAATTATTTGTCAATCACTTTAAACAATGTTGGACTTTCCTATTATTATTAAAAATGTATTGTTAACAAACAGTAATCGAAATCCAATATCTTATGGTTGTTTTAGATTGAAAGCGTCTATGAATATTTAAAAAAAACAGCGAATTTATGAGCTGTTTTTTTTAATATCTTGATAATATATGATTCTTACTATTGAGTCGCGTTTTCAAAGGTGCAGTTAGTAAATTTTATGTTATTTATTATATCCGACCTATATGGACTACCATTTATTGCTTTTACACCATTTGAACCATTTTTGAAGGAACAATTAATAAAGGCATTTCCTTCATTACGCATTAGTAAGTTGGCTAAAACGCTATAATTATTGAAGGCACAATTTTCAAATGTATTATTTCGCATAAACGCGTTTATGTCTCCACCTATGGTATAACTTGGGAGTGCTCTGAAAATTGCCCCTGCGTTTTCAACTGTAGCATTTTGTATAGAATTGTTGAAGCCTGCATTTGGAGCATCGGTATCGGGAGAAGGTGTGAAACCATCGTCTATATCAGAAAATGAGAAGGCGTAACTTACATCAGAAATAACTATGTTTCTTATTGTGTTGTTGTTTGCCCCATTTCTAAATTCAACATGCCCTTCATAATGATCTCTGCCTTGTCCTATAATCTTTATGTCTTCATATAAATTTCCAGTAACATCGCTAAAATTCATTTCAACATTTGTGTATTTTGTTTCACAACGTCTAAAAACATTGTTTTTGGAATTCCATTTACATACTAATCCATGTCCAGGATGCGAAAGCCCTGGAGCCCGTTCCACACGAGAATCTTCAACAACATTGTTGGCGGTATTTGTTAAAAGTATATAATATCCCGTAGGATTAGGAATGTTATCTGAACGTACTTCTAAATATCTAACTTGATTGTTTCCACCTCCATAAATCTTAAAGGCTTCCGCGGTGGCATTTTCAATATAGGAGTTCTGAACGAGGCAATTGTTCGTATTCATAATGTGAATACCAAAACCATCATAGCCACTCACATTTTGATTGCCCATATCCAAAACGACCACATTGTCCAAAAGCACGTGGTTTCCAGTCACCTGAATCCCCTTACTGTAATCCTTTACCTGAAAGTTTTGGAGTTCCACATAGCTGCCCCCAATTTTGATACCTTCCCCGGTGTTGTTGGCATCCAATAAGGGCATTTCTGCCGCATTGGCCTGGTCGCCATAGGAAAAGGTTGATCCTTGGGAGGCGACAATATCACCTGGGGTGTTTTTATAGCCCATAAATACAATAGGGTTGCCCGCACTACCGGAACGGTTGATGGAAAGCTGCTGCCCGCCATAATTACCGGCCTTGATGTGTACATAATCTCCCGCCTTAGCATTAGCAAACGCATGGGCCAAACTCCAGGCGGCGCTCTCGCTTTTTCCATTATTGCCGGCCGATCCATTGGCGGTTACATAAAATACGTTGGCACCCGTAGTAGGGGCCTTATCATTAATAATGTTTACGGTAACCGTGGCTTGCTGTGTGGTGGTATTGCCACTGGCATCGGTTTCTTCGGCCGTATACGTGAAGGTGTCCTCCTCCGCGGCAGGTGCCGGTGCCGGTTCCTGCGCTGGTTGTGAGGGCTCAGGTGCCGTTTCCGTGGCCGGAGGAGTCGTTTCTGTGGCGGGAGGCGTCGTTTCTGTGGCGGGAGGTGTAGTTTCCGTGGCGGGAGGTGTAGTTTCCGTTACCACAGGTTCGTACACCGTATAAGTCAAGGTGTTATTATCGTTGATGACTACCGTTCCCAATTCTGGGGCGGTGGTATTGATAATCCGTACATTGCCCAAATCTTCAAAAGCATCGTTGCTGAGTACATCCAAAATAAGGGTACGTTGGGCACGCACATAAAAACTATCGTCCACGACTAATTTGTTGAGGACATCCTTGGCGTCGTTGTTAATTACATAGTCCGAGAGTAGGTCGGCATCCTTGCTACAGGAATAAAGGGAGAAGCTGGCAATCAATCCGAGACATGCCTTGCTTAGGGTGGGGTAGGTAAGCTTCATAAGTAGGTAATTGCAATAAGAATTAATGGTTCATAGTATTTGGGAAACAAGTATAACACTTAATTTTAACTGTCGGTTGAAAAGCACATTTTTTTCGATGAACTGCACTCTTTTGCTAAATTTTTTGTTGCAATCAGCGATTTTTTTGGGGTCTTGGGCGCCATTTTCCACAACATTTTTTGATACACGTGTTTTCCTTTTTTCAGTTCAAAACAGGGTAGTTACGCCGTTGGACGTTGATTTAGATGTTTTTATCGGCGTTTTTAACATTTTATTAAGAGTATATTCGATGAACGGTAAAATTGGTTGTTCCCTTCGGCTACGCTCAGGGCAGGGGTTGTTCGTTGTTGGTTGTTCCCTTCGACTACGCTCAGGGCAGGGGTTGTTCGTTGATGGTTGTTCCCTTCGACTACGCTCAGGGCAGGGGTTGTTCGTAGTTCGTTGTTGGTTGTTGGTTTTTGGCGGTTAGAGATACCAAGTGCGGAGTGCAGAATGCAGAATGCAGAGTGCGGAGTGCAGAGTGAGGAGTGAGGAGTGCACAGTTGAAAGTTAGAAGTGAAAAATGAAAAATGAAAAGTTCGATAAAAAACTTAAAACCTGAAACCTGAAACTTCAAACTTGAATCCAAAAGTTAGAAAAAATTAAAAAAAAGCGTTTAGCGGTTCCGAGTGCGGAGTGCAAAGTTAAAAGTTTGAAGCTGGATGTGGGAATTTGGAATTTAGATTTTAGAATTTGGGAATGGCTTTTAGCTATTAGCTGTTGGCTTTTAGCTTTTGGCGTTTAGCAGTGCAGTGAAGAATCCCTTGAACCAATGGGTTTGCTTAGCAGTGGCATGCTTCGCATTGCTCAGCATGACAAAAGTTTTTCCTTAGTCTTTCAGAAAGAAACGAAGTACAATTCATAATCCCTCGGAATATGAACTAATAACGTTTAACTAAAAACTTTTAAGCGTTTAACGTCTATCAATTAGCAATTAACAGTCCTAGTACTTCGTACTATATCTTGTAGTTTATGCTAGGTTTTATTTTCTTTCTTGAACTGTAAACTAAGACCTAAAAACAAAGAACTAAAAACCAAGAACTCCCTAAAGCCTCGCCGTCCAACCATCTTTCAATTTTCCTTTAACGTCATAGACTAGGGTTTTTTCGTGTTTGAACGGGCTGAGGTCCCCCTCAATGAATTCCTTATGGGCCACGGCCAAGATCAACAGGTCAAAGTGTTCCTTGGGCGCTTCCTGTACGGTGGTTAAGCCATATTCATGTTCTACTTCCTTGGGGTCTGCCCAAGGGTCGTAAATAGTGGTCTGTACCCGGTATTCGTTCAGGTGCTTTATCATATCCACCACTTTGGTATTACGAATGTCCGGACAGTCCTCCTTAAAAGTGATACCCATCACCAATACCTTCGCACCCTTTACCTGAAGATCGTGTTTCAACATCAACTTGATGATCTGCGAGCTAATATAATCGCCCATACCATCATTGATGCGCCTACCTGCCAAGATCAAATCTGGGTTGTATCCATTTTCCTGGGCCTTTTGTGCCAAATAATAAGGGTCCACCCCAATACAGTGGCCACCAACAAGGCCAGGTTTAAAGGGTAAAAAATTCCACTTGGTGCCGGCCGCTTCCAAAACATCATTGGTATCGATACCCAACAGATAGAAAATCTTGGCCAGTTCGTTCATAAAGGCGATGTTGATGTCGCGCTGGGTGTTTTCAATCACCTTGGATGCTTCCGCTACCTTAATGGTGGGGGCCAGATGCGTACCGGCGGAGATGACCGAGGCGTACAATTGGTCTACTTTTTGGGCGATTTCCGGGGTGGAGCCCGAGGTAACCTTTAGAATTTTCTCCACGGTATGCTGTTTGTCGCCCGGGTTTATACGTTCCGGGGAGTACCCCACAAAGAAGTCGGTATTAAAGACCATGCCACTGGACCGTTCCAGTTCCGGAATACAGATTTCTTCTGTCGCACCTGGGTATACCGTAGATTCATAAATGACAATGTCCCCTTTCTTGAGCACTTTTCCTACGGTTTCACTGGCCTTTATCAAAGGTGTGAATACCGGTCTTTTGGTATCGTCCACAGGGGTAGGAACCGTGACAACGTAGCAATTACAGTCGGCTAAATCTTGGAGATTCGTCGTACAGACAAGGCCCTGTTCCTCACTTTTTGTTTTTGTAATCAGGACACTTTCCAGATCCAGGTCTGTAAGTTCCAAGGTGGTATCCTTACCGGCATTGATTTCGTCAACTCTCTTTTGGTTGATATCAAAACCCACAACCGCGTATTTTCTGGCAAAAAGGGCCGCTAAGGGTAGGCCTACATATCCCAATCCAATGATTCCTATTTTCATATTTTTCTATAAATTTCGTTTTTTTCTTAGGTGTTTTTAAATGAATTGGCCTTTTCTATTCCTATACCAACTTATAAATTTTTCAATCCCTTCCTCCAAGTCTATAACGGGCTGGTAATCATAATTGACAACAAGGTCTGACGTGTCTGCCCATGTGGTATGGACATCCCCTTCCTGCATGGGCATATAATCCAGTATAGGTTTAATCTGTAACTGTTCACCAATAATACGTATGAATTCCATTAGGTTTACAGGTTTGCCGCGACCTATATTGTAGATGCATGCATTCTCCAAGGAACCCTTATTAGCCCGGAACCCAACCTCTATTATGCGAATAATACCATTGACAATGTCGTCTATATAGGTGAAATCCCGCGAAAGGTTGCCATGGTTGTAAACAGGGATGGCTTGGTTTCGTAAAATTTTTTCGGTAAAGCTATAATAGGCCATATCCGGTCTTCCCCACGGTCCATATACGGTAAAAAAACGAAGTCCGGTCGTTGGGATGCCAAAAAGATGGCTATAGGTATAAGCCATGAGCTCATTGCTCTTTTTTGTGGCGGCATACAGGCTGATGGGCTTGTCCACCCGGTCCGATGTAGCGAAGGGCACCTTTTTGTTCAACCCGTACACACTGGAACTGCTGGCATAGATTAGATGTGCTACCTTACCATTTCTGCAACATTCCAGAAGATTCATAAAACCAACTAGGTTGCTATCTACATAAGCTTCCGGATTTTCAAGACTATAGCGCACCCCGGCCTGGGCGGCCAAATTACATACCTGCTGAAACCTATGTTTTTTGAACAGAATGGGGAGGTTTTCCCGGTCTTCAAGGTTCATGCGTACAAAGGAAAATGCCGGGTAGTCAGTACTTTCCACTTCCTTATGGAAGGCCTGGGCCTGGTTGCCTGGAATTCCCAATTGTTCCAAACGGCCCAACTTTAGGCCCACATCGTAATAACTGTTAAGGTTGTCCAGGCCCACCACCTTGTATCCCCTTTGCAATAAGGCCTTGGAAAGGTGGAAGCCTATAAAACCTGCGGCACCGGTTACCAAAAGGGTCATGCTTCCCCAATTTTATAATAGTTGAAGCCAATGTCCCTCATGGTATGGGTATCCAACAATCGCCTGCCGTCAAAGACAAAAGCGGGTTTCAACATATGCTCATATATTTTTTTCCAATCATAGCCTTTGAATTCGTCCCATTCGGTAACTACGGCTACCGCATGTGCATCGCGTGTGGCTTCCAAAGGGTCCGTTGCCACAGTCAATAAGTCCCTATTTTTCTGTGGGTCGCGCGTGCCCAAATAATCAAGGTCCGCATAGATGCGTTCTTTGGGAACCTTGGGATCATATACCACCAATTGGGCCTGTTCGTCCATGAGGGCATCCGCGATATAAATGGCGGCGGATTCGCGGGTATCGTTCGTATCCTTTTTAAAGGCCCAACCATACAATACGATTTTCTTCCCGGAAACGGTATTGTAGAGGGTTTGGATCATAAGATCGGCAAAGCGACGTTTTTGATAGTCGTTCATAAGAATGACCTGTTCCCAATAATCCGCCACTTCCGGGAGGCCAAAGCTGCGGGCAATATAGACGAGGTTTAAAATATCCTTTTGAAAACAAGATCCCCCAAAGCCTACAGAGGCATTCAAAAATTTGGGTCCTATTCTACTGTCAAATCCTATGGCCCTTGAAATTTCAGCTATATTGGCATCGGTTTTTTCACAGAGGGCGGAAATGGAGTTTATGGAGGAAACCCGTTGTGCCAAAAAGGCGTTCGCCACCAGCTTGGACAATTCCGAGGACCAAACATTGGTCTGAAGGATACGTTCCTTGGGCAACCAGTTTTCGTACACTTCGCTTAGAGCGTTCTTGGCAGCCTTGCCGGTAGGCGTGTCGTCCCCTCCAATAAGGACCCTGTCTGCATGTAAAAGGTCCTCTATGGCCGTTCCCTCCGCCAAAAATTCCGGATTGGACAATATCTCAAAACGTACTCCGTTTCCGGTATTGTCCAGAATGTTTTTAATGGCTTCCGCCGTTCTTACGGGCAATGTAGACTTTTCTACCACGATCTTATCCTCTTTGGCCACCTTGGCGATGTTCCGGGCGCAAAGTTCTACAAATTTTAGGTCGGCCGCCTGTCCCTTACCCTTGCCATAGGTTTTGGTAGGGGTATTGACGGAGATGAATATCATTTGGGCCTCGGCGATGGCCTGGTCCACCTCCGTGGAAAAAAACAGGTTTTTTCCCCTGCTTTCCGCTATGATTTCCTTGAGGCCAGGTTCGTAAATGGGCAATTGATTCAAATCCTCTGTATTCCATTGGGCGATACGGGCTTCATTGATGTCCACTACGGTTACCTGTATATGGGGACATTGGTTGGCAATGACGGACATGGTAGGACCGCCAACGTAGCCCGCCCCAATACAGCAAATCTTGGAAATTTTTTTCATTTTGATATTTACAAATAAAGGGCAAAGATGACAAATTAAAAAAGTATATAAAAGGCTACCCGATGATAAAAAGACCAAATCCCCTTCAAGACGGTTAAAATGATGGTCAAAATCCGTTTAACCGATCAATTATAGGAATTAGACGAATATTGTCCAATTATTCCTTCAATTGAGCACAGATATGATTAATTTTGGTGACTATATTTGTAACCCTAAACGAATAAACCCTTTGAAAACCGTACTAAATCCTACTAAAGTTTGGCTATCCTCTCCGCACATGGGCGGAAACGAATTAAAGTACATCCATGAAGCTTTCGATACCAATTGGGTAGCACCCTTAGGTCCCAATGTAAACGCTTTTGAAAAGGCCTTGGAAACCAAATTGGAAAATGATGTACATGTAGCGGCGTTGAGTTCCGGAACGGGAGCCATCCATTTGGCCTTGGAATTATTGGGCGTAGGTCCCGGGGACGAGGTCCTATGCCAAAGCCTAACGTTTTCCGCTTCAGCAAACCCCATTCTTTACCTAGGGGCAAAACCTATTTTTATTGATAGTGAGGCAGGTACTTGGAACCTAAGTCCTGAATTATTACGGGAAGCAATTTTACATAGGATTGAACACTTTAAAAAGCCAAAAGCTATCATTGCAGTACATTTATATGGTATGCCCTACCAGGTGGAGGCCATTGGTGACATTTCAAAAGAATTTAACATACCTGTGATAGAAGACAGTGCCGAGGCCTTGGGCAGTAAATACAAGGGTATTTCCTGTGGCACCTTTGGCACCATAGGGATATTGTCCTTCAATGGGAATAAAATCATAACTACCTCTGGCGGCGGGGCCTTAGTTTCCAAAAACAAGGAGTTAAGGGACAAAGCCATTTTCTTGGCCACCCAAGCCAGGGATGATGCCCCCCATTACCAGCATAGCCATGTAGGCTATAACTATCGTATGAGCAATGTGTTGGCAGGTATTGGCAGGGGTCAAATGGAGGTCTTGGATCTTCGCGTGGCTTCCAGAAGAAATAATTATGCGTTTTACGAGAGGGAACTAGGGAGTGTACCCGGAATTTCATTTTTGCCCGAGCCCGAAGAATTTTTTTCCAATCGCTGGTTAAGTTGTATCTTAACAGCGAATTATGGGACAAGGGAAAAAATACGTTTGGCCCTATTGGACGAAAATATTGAATCTAGGCCCCTTTGGAAACCACTTCATTTGCAACCTGTTTTCCAGAAGTATGAACAGTTTATGGATGGAACCTCAGAAAACCTCTTTGAAAGGGGATTGTGCTTGCCCAGTGGCTCCAATTTGGAGCCCGGGGATTTGGAACGTGTTGTTACCATCATTAAAAATGTCTTAGCATGATTCAAAAATACATAACCTATAATGCAGAGCGTTACGCTTCAAAATGGTTGGTTCTAGTAATAGACTTGGTTACCGTAGCTTTCGCCTTTGTGCTTTCCTATCTCATACGGTTTAACCTAACTCTGGATTTTGAAGTTTCCAATCTTTTGGTCCAATTGCCCTTGGTACTCCTAACCTCCTTGGCCGCTTTTTTAATCGTTGGTTCCTACAAGGGTGTGGTAAGGCATACGGGCGTGCGTGACGTATACAATATTTTTAATGCAGTATGCCTCTCCAGTATTCTGGTGATTTTTATCGTGCTTTCGAACAGATTGTTCGGTATGTTCTCACTATTCACCATTCCCTTGTCCATTATCATTATCAACAGCCTAATAACATTTATAGGACTAACGGCCTCACGATTTGTTTTTAAGTCCCTTTACAATGGCATGCATCAGGGCAACAGGCCTTTCAAGAATGTGCTCATCTATGGTGCAGGCGACTCTGGGGTTTTGACCCATGGTGCCATTACAAACCATGCCCAAAGCGAATACCGCGTATTGGGTTATATTGACAGGGACGTAAAGAAAATAGGTAAAAAAATAAATGGGGTTCCCGTTTTTGCCAGAAGGACGCTAACCAAGGAATTTATAGAGAAAAACAGGATTTCAGAGATCATTTTCTCCATTCAGAATATAGATTCCCTGAAATTGAGGAAAACGGTGGAAGGCCTTGTGGATTATCCCGTGGTTGTCAAAATTGTTCCCCCGATCGAAGACTGGATCAACGGAGAACTAAAGGTTTCCCAGATAAAACAAGTTCAGATAGAAGACCTGTTGGACAGGGCGCCGATTCAAATAAAGAATAGTAAGATCGAAGTAGCGCTTTTGAACAAAACCATTTTGGTTACCGGAGGAGCAGGCTCCATTGGAAGTGAAATCGTTCGGCAAATTTGTAATTATGGATATAATTCCTTGCTTGTCGTCGATCAAGCGGAATCCGCTCTATATGACCTGCAACAGGAACTAAAACAGAATGGTTTTCATAACTTCATTCCCATAGTAGGGGATATCCGGGATAAAAATCGAATGAACCAACTGTTTGAGGAACATAAACCGAATGTGGTTTTCCATGCAGCCGCCTACAAACATGTTCCCTTAATGGAATACAATTCCTATGAGGCCATCAAAATCAATATAGGGGGTACCAAAACGATTGCGGACCTATCCCTTATCCACGGAGTTGAAAAGTTCGTTTTCGTTTCTACGGATAAGGCAGTTAACCCTACCAATGTTATGGGAGCCTCCAAGCGGATTGCCGAGATGTACATCAGCTGTATGCAAAAGGAAAATAAAACCAAATTCATAACTACAAGATTTGGAAATGTTTTGGGTTCCAACGAATCTGTCATACCCTTGTTCCGTAAACAAATAGAAAAAGGTGGCCCGCTAACACTGACGCATAAAGAAATCACACGTTATTTTATGACCATACCGGAAGCTTCCCAATTGGTATTAGAAGCAGGTGCCATGGGCGAAGGCGGGGAAATCTTTATATTCGATATGGGAGAATCCGTCAAAATCTTTGATTTGGCCAAGAACATGATCAAACTGTCCGGTTTACGGTATCCAGAGGATATCGATATCAAAATCACAGGATTAAGGCCGGGTGAAAAGTTGTACGAGGAATTATTGGCTAACGGTGAGAATACCATGCCTACCTACCACAAAAAAATTAAGATCAGTAAGGTAAGGGAGTTGGATTATGCCAAGGTGCGTTCCAAAATCGATGAACTATGCATCACGAACATGTTCTTTAATGGCAATACCGTACGATTGATGAAGGAAATAGTGCCCGAGTACATTTCCCAAAACTCCACATTGAGTGAATTCGATTCAAAAACAGATAGCTCCAATGAGCCTAAACCAACACCTAACTTAAAGATTGTACAATCCTAATATTTGAAATTTTATCACTACACTATTTAGCTTTAAACACCCAACCATGAACTACAGAAAAATTCTTACGTCCCTTATATTAATTCTGCTTTTGGGGTCATGCGCTTCCAAAAAGGACCTTGTTTATTTTAACGATGCCAACGATTTTGAAACTCTTGTAGGTGATAATTTATATGCCTACAAGTTTAAGACCAACGACTTGGTCAGTATCAATGTTTCCACCTTGGACCCAGAAGCGAGTATGCCCTTCAATTTATTCCGGGGCTCCCAGCAGGGAGGTTTTATTCCAGAACAAATCGATTACATCGTTAACAAGGACGGAAACATAGACTTTCCAGTCATTGGAAGTGTTAAAATTTTAGGACTGACGCCACAGGAAGCCCAAGTGTTATTGAAGGAAAAGCTGTCACCTTATCTGAAGGATCCAATAATTAATATTCGTTTGAACAACTTTGTTGTGACCGTTTTGGGACAGGTACGTAATCCTGGCACCTATCCGGTAAACGGAGAACAGATTACCATCTTCCAAGCCCTGGGACTTGCCGGGGATTTGGATATTAAAGGGGAAAGAGACAATGTGTTGGTCATACGGGATTTTAATGGAACCAAGGTGTACAACAGAATTGATCTTACCAAAAAGGAAGCTTTGAATTCCCCGGTATACTATCTAACACAGAACGATGTGGTCTACGTAGAACCCAATAATTCCGCTGTGAGAACATCCAACTTGGATAACAGGGCCTCTATTCTAGTATCTATAGCCTCTGTATTAATTACCTCTACTGTAATCTTACTAACTAGAAATTAACCTTTGTTTTTGGTATTTTACTTATTACTGAAAAAAAGATTTATACTATATGAACGATCCCTTTAAGAAGTACGACAGTTTAAGTGACGTATTGAATGTGTATCTAAGCAAATGGAAGTGGTTCTTATTGTCTGCCATCATTGCTTTGGTTCTGGCCTATATAAATATCCGATATACCATTCCTGAGTATAAGATTAGTTCCCAAATACAGGTGGTTCAAGAGAAAAATGCCACTAGCGAACTGAGCGTTTTCAAGGATTTGGATATTTTATCCGGTAATTCCCGCGAAATTGAGGACGAAATCCAAATATTGGGATCGCGTTCCAACTATATAGAGGTTGTCAAGGAACTGGGTACCAATATAAAGATAGTTTCCTTGGGGAATATTATCAATTCCGAGGTCTATGGCAACGAGCCCTTTAATATCAATGTGATCGCTCCAGACTCAACCTTGAACAAGGCCAAATACAAGTTTTTTATTGAGCTGAATACGGCTACTACCTATTATTTTTCCGAGGATGAAAACGGGCCCAATAAAGTGTATTCCTACGGAGCCGGGATGCCTACTCCTTTGGGTGATATCTTAATCACCCCCAATGTAGATGATCCTGGTAGTTTGGAAGGTAAACGATATCAAGTACAAATCAATCCGGTTGATGAAGTCGCCATTGGTTATAAGGATGCCATTACCATTGCGGAAACCGGGGAATATTCTAACATTTTGGACATTTCCATGACCAGTTCCCTGCCAAACAAGGCCAGGGATATCATTGATACGTTGATCGAAATCTATAATAGAAATGCTGTGGAGGACAAGAAGCGGATTGCGGACAAGACCTCAGAATTCATTGACAATCGAATACAACTTATTTCAGGCACCCTAACAACTGTAGACCAAGATGCACAGGAAATGTTGACGCAAAAGGGGATGACCGGATCTGGTTTGGAAGTTGGTGCCGCCGTACAAGTGAGTGCCAGTAGTCGTCAAAATTTAGAAAATGCACGCGTGCAATTGGAAGTCGTAAGCGGTTTAAAAGATTATGTAAGCCAAGAGACCGGTTTTGAGGAAATGCCTGTAGTAGATGTGGGAAGTGGTGCTATAGCTCAGGCAACGACACAATATAATACCCTTGTAGCGGAAAGGAAGCGACTTTTGCAGAGTGCGGACGAACAAAACCCAATGATAGTCAATCTAGACCGTCAATTGAATGGTATAAAGTCTACCATGCAGTCTAGTTTGGACGCCCTTGAACGTAATGTAGGTATGAACGTAAGTACTTTACAAAGCCAATTGGGGAGAATTCAGGGCACAATCTATTCGGCACCTGAGAACCAACGTGAATTACGAAATATCACCCGAAAACAGGAAACCACGGAATCATTATATCTCTATTTATTACAGAAACGGGAAGAATCCCAAATCGCCTTTGCCTCCGCGGCTCCAAAGTCGAACATTGTGGATAGGGCCTATCTGGCCAGTCCAAATCCCGTAAAGCCAAAAAAAGCCATGACCTATTTGGCCGCCTTGATATTGGGGCTGTTGGTCCCATTTGGTGTTATTTATGGTAAGGATTTGTTGGATACCAAAATTCACAACAAGCATAACTTGGAAGATATTACCAAGGATGTTCCTGTACTAGGGGAGTTACCCAGTTTAGGAAAAAAAGACCAAAAGCTAATTATTAAGGATGACCGATCCGTTCTGGCCGAGGCCCTGCGCATATTGAGAACCAACTTGGATTACCTTATAAAATCCAAAACTGCGGTAGATCATAAAAAGAACAACAGGATTTTTATTAGCTCCAGTGTGCCTGGGGAGGGTAAAACTTTTATTTCTACGAATCTTGCGATGATATTGGCAAGTACGAATAAGAAAGTGTTATTAATTGGGGCTGATATTCGAAACCCAAAATTTTATTCCTTTTTCACGGGTGATTCCATCGATAAAATGAAAAGCGGTGCAGGCAAGAACAAGGATGCCGGTTTAACCGAATTTATTTTCAATGATAAAATTGAGATTAATGACATCATAAACCCTATGTTGGTACATCACAATACCATCGACGTAATTTATTCTGGAAAAATCCCTCCAAACCCTGCGGAATTATTAATGTCATCCAGAGTAGAAGAGCTCTTTGAAAAGGTTTCAGATATGTATGACTATGTTATTGTTGATACAGCTCCTTTGATGGTAGTTAGTGATACCCTATTGATTACGCCCTATTCGGATTTCCTCATTTACGTGACCCGTGCGGGTGTCACCGATAAACACGCAGTGGAGTTCCCATTACAATTAAAGGCCGAAGGCAAATTGAAAAATTTGTCCTTTGTAGTAAACGATGTTAGTCTGGACAACTTGGGTTATGGCGGAAAATATGGATATGGCTATAGCAAAACCACCAAAAAATGGTGGAAATTTTAAATAGGGGAATTTAGAGATAAATTTAGCTCCTGTAATAAAGGGTGTCCACACCCGTTATTTTGAAAAAAGCACCCAGTTTTTAGGGCAAGACCTAAAAAAACGGGGTGCTTTTTTTATTGAAACCTGGAATTTTTGAAACTCAAAATCTCGAAGGATTCTTCCTTTTCACCTAAAACTCCCTGAGTATAAATTATCTTCGAAAATTGTAGGTGGTCCTTTCGATAATAGGAAGTAATGAATCTATGACGGACTGCTTTAGCTCCATTTCCTTTAAGGCATTTAATTGTTTGCGGTTATGTATGTCCGTCGCAATAAAATCCAAAAGATTGTTGTTCAAAAGGGACATTGCCGTCTTTTGTACTTCTGTGCCATAATAGCCGGATACAGAAAGAATATTCAATTGCAGGAGCATACCCTTCTTTTTGAACTCTTCAAAGGACTTTAGCTTCCCGTGTAAAAAGTTATAGCGTTCTGGATGGGCCAAAATAGGGTAGAGGCTCTTTTCGGAGATTTTTTCCACCATATCGAATAAATTCAGGGAAGGTTGCAAATAGGACATTTCTATGAGGACATAGCTTTCTGCAAGTGGCATGATGCGGTTTTCTTCCAATTTCCCTTCAAAGCCTGCATCGATCATGTGTTCCGCGGCAGCTTCTAAACAAACATGGTTTAAATCGTTCATTTTTAAACCGTTCCGCAAAAGGGCCAGCGAATTGTTGATAGTATCCGGCGTATTGGGGTAGTAGTTTTCCATAATATGGGGCGTACAGATAAAATCTTTCACACCAAATTCTTTGAAACCGGTAATAAGGGCAAGTGAATCTTCCACCGTTTTTGCGCCGTCGTCAATGCCCGGCAGTATATGATTATGGATATCCACAAAACCATCCAAATGGTCAATTAAAAAGTGCTTTTTTGTAAAAAAACTAAACATCTAAGTAGTTAAGGAAATTTTTATTTCGGAAGTACCGATTTATTTTTTAAAAAATGGACGAAAAATTGTTTTATGGCTCGAAGATATTTCATTTACGACATTAAGAACAAGGAAATTGCCAGAATTTTAAGTTCGTTTACAAGACAATGGAGCTGCTTTCCCTCATCGGTTTTTTCACTGTATTTCCTGTATTTAAGGAAGGATTCAAAAAATTATAACCTCCCATATTTCAAAATCCATCCAAAATAGGGAAATGCTTTATATCTACATCCAACTGAATACGGTACATATAACTTTAATTACTTGTTATATTGTGATATTTTTTATTTTAAAATGGGAGCTGTAAATCCATTTAATCTTGTCAATCAAAAACAAGAATACGATAAATGTGAGCCAACCTTGGTAATTTTGGTATATTGAGAATAGCATAGAATCATGATCGACATCAAACTGAATATACGGGATAAATTCAACAAAAAACTACCGACCGACCCAAGGACCGATACGGCTCGGCGTCAGGTAATCGAAGCCTGTTTTTCCTTTGTAAGACCGAAGATACCCAGCAACCCTTCGTTGGTACACGTTAGTCCAGATGTGATCGAGGCTATAGGTTTGGATATCGCCTGCGCAACATCAGATGAATTTCTAAAAATATTTTCGGGAGCCGAGGTCCTTCCGAATACTAACCCCTATGCCATGTGCTATGGGGGCCATCAGTTTGGTAATTGGGCCGGACAGCTGGGCGATGGCAGGGCCATCAATCTCTTTGAAGTTGAACTCGCTAGAAAGACTTGGGCCCTACAACTTAAGGGAGCGGGAGAAACGCCCTATTCTAGATCGGCGGATGGATTGGCTGTTCTACGTTCCTCTATTAGGGAGTACCTTTGCAGCGAGGCCATGCATCATCTGGGGATTCCCACTACTAGGGCCTTGTCCCTCATGCTAAGTGGAGACAAGGTCCTGAGGGATATGCTCTACGATGGCAATCCCAAATACGAGAAAGGGGCCATAGTTTGTAGGGTTGCGGAATCGTTTATTCGGTTCGGGAATTTCGAAATTTTCACTTCCAGAGGTGACCATAAAACGCTCAAAAAACTGGTCGATTTTACTATTGAACATCATTTTCCACACTTGGGAACTCCTTCGAAGGTTACCTATCTCAAGTTCTTTCGAGAAGTAGCCCATCGAAGTCTTGCCATGGTGGTCCATTGGCAACGCGTGGGTTTTGTGCATGGGGTTATGAACACTGATAATATGTCCATCTTAGGTCTTACCATCGACTACGGACCCTACGGATGGTTGGAGGGGTACGACCAGGGTTGGACCCCCAATACCACGGACCGTACCCATAAGCGGTACCGCTTTGGAACACAGCCACAAATCGTATTATGGAACCTTTTGCAATTAGCGAATGCATTGTATCCCCTAATCGAGGAGGCAGAACCTTTAGAAGAAATTTTAATGGAGTATAAGAATGACTTCCCGAAAGCCTATCAAGACATGATGCGACAAAAACTGGGTCTGAAAACAGCATCGGAGGGGGATTCTGGCTTTATAGCCGATTTGGAAGCCGTTTTACAGGTTTCGGAAACCGATATGACCATTTTTTTTAGGCATTTGGCGAACTATAAAAAGGATGGAAGTATCCCCGGAATTGAAGTTATACAGGAAGCCTTTTATTCTCCCTATGAAATCCAGGGCAAGGTACAGAAACAATGGGAACAATGGTTCTTGAACTATAGCAACCG
Organism: Maribacter algicola; assembly: GCF_003933245.1. Classification (NCBI taxonomy): domain Bacteria; kingdom Pseudomonadati; phylum Bacteroidota; class Flavobacteriia; order Flavobacteriales; family Flavobacteriaceae; genus Maribacter; species Maribacter algicola. The sequence goes on along the minus strand of NZ_QUSX01000002.1, from coordinate 1,116,398 downwards.
GCTGCAACAAGAAGCATTGACCGATGTACAAAGAAAGGGTGGAATGAACGAGGTGAATCCCAAATATGTGTTACGTAATTATATGGCCCAATTGGCCATTGATGCTGCGGACAAAGAGGATTATTCCTTAATAGATGAGCTTTTTCAGTTACTTAAAAGGCCTTATGATGAACAGCCCCAAATGGAAAAATGGTTCGCCAAAAGACCCGATTGGGCCCGACACAAGGTCGGTTGTTCCATGCTCTCGTGCAGTTCCTAAAATACAGGTAATGGATTTTAAAAAAATTCCAGAGGGGTATTCTGAAGGAATCTATAAAGTCAAAAAATATGGTATAACCAAGAAAACCTTCAATCATGGAAAATCCTTTAAATTATTTGCCGAGGAATTGGGAGGAAGCGATTTTATAAGTCTCAATAACTATAAGACAAAACAAAAGGAGTTGTTGAAACCTTGTGAAATGTCTGAAGCAAAGGTTGTGGATTTTATAAATAAGGTAAAGCTTTTGGAACCAAAGGGATAGGGAAGTGGTTACACGTTTTCAATTTGACCAAAAATTCAAAGAAGACTAAAATTTCCAGATGGGGCGTATCTTTGTGTAAATCTGTTTACAATAGCTATTAATAAGTCTATGAAGGAGTATAAAAAAGCATATATAGCGGGAGGATGTTTTTGGGGCATGGAAGACCTTTTTAGGAAGCGTCCCGGGGTGGTCGCTACAGAGGTGGGATATCAAGGTGGCCAGAACAAAAACCCAACCTATCATAACCATCCAGGCCATGCCGAAGGTATTGAGATTACATACGATCCAGAAAAAACTTCGTTTAAGGAGTTGTTGGATTTTTACTTTCGGATGCATGACCCCACCACGGTAAACCGACAAGGAAACGATAGCGGCTCCAGTTACAGGTCGGCCATATTCTATCAAAACGAGGAGGAAAGGGTAGAAGCGGAGGAAGTTATCCGTTTGGTGGACCAATCGGGGAAATGGCCATCCAAAGTGGTAACTACCTTGGAACCATGGACCACCTTTTGGCCTGCCGAAGACTATCATCAAGATTACCTAGTGAAAAACCCCAATGGGTATACCTGTCATTTTGTTAGGTTCGACGATAGCGAGTCGTTTTTGAGATAGCGACAATAGGGAATGGATTAAAGAAAAATCGGTTAAAAAGGTCCTTTTTTTAGTGTATTGGTTTAGTCATCGGAAATTCTAATTCTAGAATGTGGATAATTACGGGAAAGTGATTATTTTTACCTTCAAAGTATTCGACATCACCCAATTGTGAAATGTACCGGACCTAACTTTGTGCTGCTTACAGAATCAGGCTCCTATTTTGTGGAGTATCTTCTTGGCGAATTGGTACTTTCCCCATCCATATCGGAAGCATGGATTTTCAACGACCCTGAGATTGCCAGAAAATTTCAGAATAGGTTGTTCAACACGTTCAAACTGTATACCTCGGTCAATAGCTTTATTGATATCGAAAATTAGTACATGCCGGTTTTTGCCTCTATTTCCCGATACAGTAAGTAACTAACCCTTGTAGCATCGGGCTTTAGAAGGCAAAGGTGTACCCGAGGTGTACTTATATTTTAATGTTTTCCTGTAAATATTCGAAAATATTCCCGCGCAAAACTTTAACACTTTAAAGGTATGAAAATTGTGTGATTTTGAGCTAAAAATACCCCTTATTTGAAATTGTAAATTTTGAATTTGATGGATTGGTCAATGTTGGAAATTGTAAATTCAAATCAATTATTGCAGAATAATATCGCCATTAATGTTTAATTCTTCATGAATTATTTTGGCTTGCTTAAAAGTTATTTCGCTTTCGCCTTTCAAATACCCACTTATTTTAGATTCGCTCGTGTTTAAAAGAGCGGCCAAATCTTTTGTTTTCAGATTCATTTCCAGCATTCTCAATTCGATTACTTCTCGTAAACTTGGCATGCCGATAGGGTAGTGGACTTCTTCATATTGCTCAATCAGATTACTGACCTCTAAAAATTCTTTAGTTAATGGGTTTTCTGATGGAGTGCTATCATCTACAACTTTTATTAATTCCTCCAATCGAAGATTAGCTTTGACGTATTGTTTATGGGTTATAGATTTCATGTATCCTTGTATCTTGAAATTAGCTTTTGTTGAGAGACCTGATTTTATTTGCGATTCTATCGATTCCTTGCCGCTCTCCGGTTTCTATGTATCTGACCGCAATACCCCCACAACCGCTGCATTTACCTTTTAATGCGACATCATTTAAGTTATTGAGATAACTCTTATAGTGAACTAATCTTTTAGTGGGAATTTCACATTCACAAAATATATTACCTAAGTACAGTTCAAAATCTTCTTTAAAAGATTTCCCAAACATTAACTGCAATTGGAACGGCCCGATTTCAATTTCATCAGGATGGATAATATGTTCTGTTCGTTTTTGTGGCACTTTTCAAGTGTTTTCTCATTAAAGATACAACCTAAATCTATTTCTTGTTTTGGCTAAATAGGAATGGCTGTGAAGTTATAATTGAGCGCGGGCAAGATAACTGCATGGGGCGTTTTTTCACGCTCCATGCGGTTATGTACGGTGCCGAGGGTGTTGGAAAACCATAGGTTTTCCAACTGCTGCAGGAACATGGACTTATATGGTATAAATGCTTTTTTATTTCAGTAGTTTTATGTCAAGTTTTTTGCGCAAAAAACTTGACTCGTTGGCCTTTTAGATTTCTTGGAAGAAGGTATTAATGGGATACTTCAGATTAAAATAGTCATGCAATGCTATAGTCCCTGTAACTTGCGAGTGGTAAAGACACTCGCAAGTTACAGGGACTAATGAAACAATGCAACTAAAGTTATCAGCACTTATTAAAATATGTCCAGTTTTTTAATAAATAAACTGGACATTTTAAATACCTTTGTAGAAATAGTTTCCAATGAAAACCTCTGAATACATTGAAGATAAGATTAATAAGTTGCCCAAAGGATATGTGTTTACCTATATGGATTTTATGAACGAGGTGACTAGGAGGGAAGCCATCATTAAACATCTAAATAGAATGGCTGCTTCCGGTAAGATAAACAAGCTATCCAAAGGTAAATACTTCAAGCCGCAAGAAACCGTATTTGGTACTTTGTTGCCAGACCAACACCAAATTGTAAAAGACTTGTTGGAGGAAGATGGCAAACTTGTCGGATATATTACGGGGTATAGCGTTTATAATTCCCTAGGGCTTACCACACAAGTAAGTAATACGATACAGATTGGTAAACGGGAAATAAGGCCATCTTTTAAAAGAGGCCGTTTTAGAATCTCATTCATCAAACAAAAGAATACGATAAATAAAGAAAATATTCCGTTATTACGATTATTGGATGCCATGCGTTACGTAAAGAAAATACCGGATACCAATATTGATAAAAGTTGTATTCGATTTATGGCATTATTGCGCGAATTGAAAACTAGCGAACAGATAAAACTTATAAAATTGGCTTTTAAATATTCCCCCGCAACCAGAGCTTTATTGGGTGCATTGTTAAGAGAGATTGATTGCCAGGCAGAGATTGAAATAAGAGACCTTCAAGATAGTTTAAACCCAATAACGGTTTATAATTTTGATATTTCTGAAAAGGTGTTGTCAAATGCTAAATACTGGAATATAAAATGAAGTTGCACGAAAACGAAGAACTTTTCAGGCAAGCGGTACAAGCAACCGCACAACAGATGGGTATTTCAGATATCTACATCGAAAAGGACTATTGGGTATGCTATGCCTTAAAACTAATCTTTAATAGTGCTATTAAAGATGAAGTCATATTTAAGGGTGGCACGGCCTTGTCAAAGTGTTATAAGTTCATTGAACGTTTTTCCGAGGATATTGATTTAGTCGTAATACGAAGAGAAGAAGAAACAGGGAACCAACTAAAGACGAAGCTCAAAAAAATTACCAAGGAAATAACCTCACCATTCGTGGAAGTAGAAATGGAAGGGATTACCAACAAAATGGGAATGATTCGAAAGATAGCATATAACTACCCCAAAATTTTCAAAGGAAATTACGGGCAGATAAGGGATGCAATTATCATAGAAGCAACTTGGTTGGGCTATTTTGAACCACACACTAAACGAGTCCTGAATACCTATATCTATGATATGATGAATGCCAATAACCAAACGACATTGGCGGAAGAATACAACCTATTGCCCTTTGAAGCTCTTGTATTGGATTCTCGAAGAACGCTTTGTGAAAAGATAATGAGTTTGGTACGGTTTTCATATACTGAAAAACCAATTATCGACCTCAATGCTAAAATCAGGCATGTGTACGATATTTATCAACTACTTAAAGATGAAACGGTTCAAGCGTTTTTTACTTCAGATGCTTTTGATGCAATGCTCCTAAAAGTTGCCCATGATGACTTGCAAAGTTTTAAGAACAACAACGATTGGTTAAAGCACCACCCAAAAGAAGCGTTGATTTTTAAAGAACCTGAAGAAACGTGGAACCAACTTAAAGACACCTATCAGAATGATTTTAAGTTTTTGGTTTATGGAGAATTTCCAAATGAAAAGGAAGTTTTGTCCACAATTATTGAAGTGTCGCAGCGTTTGCAAAAAGTTGACTGGTCAATAGGGCTATGAAGAAAGACTAATACCTTTCAATAATTTATTGATTTGCTATTAAATGAAGGCAACAATATCTATTAATTGACAAATCACCTTTTTAGATTTAATAAGTAAGTATCAATTGTTGTCAATCGATGCTCGTAAATTAAACTAGTCTGCTCGCTTATCTTTTCGAAGGTCAGTAAAAATCAATTCTTTTATATCTTTCTTATTATAAATATGATTTCCGTTTGCCTTCAAATCTCTTAGAAAAAGGAAATCTTTGGTTTGTCCTATATAAATGAGAGAGTCGTTCGTTGATATAATTGTTTCCTGTAATAAGAGTTTAACGGATTTATTCGCATCGCCTGATAAGATTAAATCGGCCTTATCCATTTTAATGTCTATAATCATAGGACACATGGAAATCAGGAAGGCGTAAAGTAGTATGAGATTCTTCCAAGGTTCTTTTTCTTTTCTTAAGTTACCAAAAAAATAGAATGACATAATCGAGAATCCCCATATAAGGGAGGTAAGCACAACTACTCTTCCGCTAATATCTTTTGTGATTCCATAGTAAAGAAGCAAAATTATAGGCCCGAAAAAAAGAGAAAATATTAGTACTCCTTGGAATATGTCTTTCGCCCTGATTAAAAATCTCAAAACTTTATTTTTTATTTTCCAATCATTTTGGGTAGAAGGTGGCTTGGTTCGCCTCAATTTTTCCTTGGTTGGGTTCTTGTCCACAAAGTCTGTGGTAATAACGTAAAGTCCGCCAAAAAAAGCTGTAATTGCTATTAGAGCCACGATTATGCCCGAACCAATCGGTAAAAAAATAAAGAGATACTCCTGAAAATTTAAGTAGTTTTCTATTTCAATATCAAATTTTTGGTAATAGATTGATTTAACAAAATATCCAAGACAAACCAACGCAATATATCCCACGGGGATAAGATGAGTAGGAAACTGTATATTATTAAACTTATTGGTCATTGCAACACCGATTAATCATAATTCGTCATTACTTCCAAATTTAAGCAAAGGAATGAGTCCAATAGTTTTTAGTTGTAAGCACTTATTAACGAGGTATGTAGGCAGAATATCATCTTGTCATACTTTATTTTAGTTCCCAAATCTTACCCCAAAAACTTTGCGCGTGGATCCTGTCCGGTTTTTGTAGCGATTCCGGCAGATTAGCGTGAAGCAAAAACCGGATAGGGCGCACCCTACTTTTTGCTTTGGGGTTCTCGCCATTTTTGGTAGAGTTCGCTGGCCTCTGGGCTGGCCTCGAAGAATGCCCTGAAATGCCCAACCGCTTTTTCCTCTCCCTGACCAAAAGCTACTTGCCTTATTTCAGGGATTCGGGAGACTTTGTAAACGGAATACCCCAATACCAGAAAGATAATTACTAAGAGACCACAAAACAGCTTTGTTGCCCATTTCGGAAAAGTCATTGACTTTTTAATATAGTAGATTACGTTCCCCATTAGTTTGTGTTGGTCTTCGATTGCTTTCTTTTGATGGTCATTGTATTGTCTCAAAATAAAGTCAATATCAGAGGTGTCGGGCTTTATTTTATAGTTCATCAAAAAAGCTTGCAGTTCTTCCAGGCGACTGACCGAGTTTTCGAATTCCTTGATTTCTTCCGTTAATAATTCTGCTATTTCGTCTAGTTTTGCCATGATATCATATTTCCATTCCTAATCCAATTGTTTTCTTAACAGTCATTTTAATTGCCTTTTTTGCAATATTCGCTGCCAAGGTGGGCGTTAACCCTACAGTTTTTCCTAGCATTGATAGTGCGTTTTCTTTGGCTATTTTTTGGGCAACATTTCTATCAAAACCAATCCGTTCGGCGATTCGCCCCATTGACATTGAACGATGTACTTCACTTCCTTTAAGGTTTTGGCCGTTGTATTCAAAACGGAAACCCCGCAACTGATTCGATTTATTGATGCTTGGAATGACTTCTACATTCCTTTGTTTCATATACTTGATGTATTGGTCAAAATCTTTGGGTTTCATTTCTGCAATAACCTTTTCATGGACATGTTTTATTTCCTGGCGTACATTTTTAATTTCGTTCAGTTTTTCTTGTTGCACTTCTCTTACCGTTGTCAATCCCATTTGTTGAGCTACTTTTTCTGCCGCCTGTTGGCTGCGTTTTCCGATATAGTTGTCTTTGTATGCCTTGCCGTCAAAACCGATTCGGTTTACATATAAATGGATATGTAAGTGACTTTTATCTTGATGTACAAAAGCGATGGCTTGTCGTTCTTGTAGCTTCATTTCTTTGATGAATCTTTCTGTAATTTCCTTCAGTTCTTTTTCTTTTAATTTTTGCCCATCTTCTATTGTGGGACTTAGGACGAAACTCAACGTATTCTTTTTACATCGATGGTTTTGCGATTGAATGATTTTGAATTCCTGTGTAATTTCTTTGGGATTGTCGCCTGCTAAATGTTCGCGATAAACTACCTTGGCATCTTTCTCCTCGTTCCACCCATAACCCATAGAAGCTCCTGTGTGCGATATGGATTTTCCCATGCCTATCATTTCTTGAAATTGTAAAGATGTTTACGTATTTCATTGGCCAGTTGTACCACTTCATCAGCCAATTTTGGATTTCGTTTTCGGTACATATTCCCTATACGCTTAAAATTGATTTGATACTGGACCAACAGTTTGTAAACATCGATTTGTTCATTGGAAAACCGTTCGACAATTCTATGGTCAAAGGCGGCACGGCGACAATATTCACTTATGGTAAGTCCGCTCTTTTTGGCCTTGATTTTGAGCAGTTTCTTCTCATAAATGGAACATCGAAATTGTACAAACTCCTTTTTCACTTTATGTTTTTTTATTCTTTTTCAATCGAATTAGTCTTTGCCAATTCATATATCAAAAACTCATTTAACAATTCCCATTCTTTTGCGACCAACGGGAGCAAAAGCAAGATTTGTCATGACAATGACACATCTTGAATTCTTACTCAGACGCATTTTTACAGCTACCTTCCGTATCCTCCATTTGTCCCTATCCACATCTCATTAATATCTTTGTAGTCTTTATATAAATAAGATTTATCGATGCATCCTTTATGGTTTTGCATCAACCAATTTGTCGCTTCTTTTCCTGCTTTATCATTGTCGAGATACAGTTTCACATCCTTGAACATTTCTATGTGTTTCATGGCCTTTTTAAGAAAGGAGAGCGAGTTTAAAATGAGAAAGGACATTTTATCGTGACAGAAATTGGTGACCGTTAAAAAATCGAACATTCCTTCCGTCACCACTAACTGCATACATCCGTTTGAAAAATAGGTAATGTCCTTTGGGGAGGAAGAACTCTTGTAGTACATGTTTCGAAGTTCCCAGCCACCGGAATCGTTCTGTAGTCCGATACCGAAATAGTGGTTTCCTTTTCGGGAGTAATGGACTTCCTTGCAATATTTTTTTGCGGTTTCTAGGGTTATGTTTCGTTTATTCAAGTAAACTTTCAGTCCGTAGTGCCAAATAGGATTGGCACTTTTGATAATCAATTTATCGTTGGATGGTGGAATAAACGGTTGCGGGTGAAAAGAAAGAGAGGGCGGTACGTCCGACAAGAAGTCGAGCGCGTCTCGAAGGCGGCAGTCGTAAAACCGGACAACCAGATCGAGAACATTTCCCCCAAAACCCGCCCCGTGGTCGAACCATAGGTTCTTGATTTTAGACACCTTGAAAGAGGCATGGGTTTCCGGCCGAAACGGACTTAGGAACCAAGCTTCTTTCTCCGTCTCCCTTTTCGGAAAGTGTCCGGCCTTTGCCATCGTTTTTACGATGCAAACGGCACGGACTTTTTCCCAACTTATTTGTTCCCTTTTCATCTACGTTTGTTTTTGAAGGTGTAGTTCAGGGCTTCCGTTTCGATTTCGGACCTTGACTTTCGGCCGTTTTGTAAAAGCCATGTATTGAGTTTGGCCTTTTCAAAGAATATCAGTTTACCGTTGGGTTTGGAGTGCGGGATATTTCCAGATGCTGTCAATTTGTACAGATAGCTTCTCGATATTCCGGTATAGTCACAGGTTTCCTCAAAGGTGAGTACTTCCTTATGAGCTGTTAAAAGCCGTTCTAAACGATCAAGTCGTTCAAGGATTAAAAAATTGTCCATTGGTTTCCTTTTTAGGGTTACGAAATGAACAAAAGCGCTTTTGTTTTCTTTTAAAGAATTCTTGGGATAAAGGTAAAATAAAGGAAAGGGGAAAGTTGGTTTTTTGATTTTAGTTATTCACAAAAATCTGATATACAATAAGTTACATTAAATGAATTCAAATGAAACCATATATAATGTCGTATTTTAGAATTGGTTTCAAATGGCTTCAAATGGTATCATTTGACTTTTGCTAAAAATGGAAGAATTTTGAGTTATCAACAATTTAAGAAAGCTGAATATGAAAATTCTGGTTTAAAAAGGGTCGAAAATATTGTTTTGGAGCAGGCCATTACATAATTGTTATTTGAAGAATGTTTACATTTTTTTGATGAATGCTGTCATATTATATTAAAGATTTGCTTCTTGGGACCAAAGAAATAAAGAAATTTTATTTCTAGTCAATATCAATTACTATATCGACTTAATAGCAGGAGTGAAAATCTATGAATAGAACTTCACGAAATGAGCAAAGCTCATTGCTGTGAAGTTAGCTCTAGATTAATTTTATTCCTTGATATATGTTACTATAAAGGGATTTGTTATTTTTAATAAAGAAGTATATAATTAATGTGAGTTATGCTACAAGCATTAATTATAGGATATTTTAAATTATTGAACATTCTATGATACGTCATAATCTTAAACTTATAATCAGGAATTTGTGGGCAAATAAAATATATACTTCTATTATTCTATTGAGCCTAGTAGTGGCTTTTGTATGTTGCAATATCCTCATATCATTTCTTGTTTATGAAACAAATACGGATAAATTTCATTCCAAGCAAGATAGGATATTCCAAGTATTCAGTAATGATCCATTTGGCGAAAGTGGCCGCATTCCTTATATACCCAAGTTTCTTTATGGCTATTTAACCAACAATTATCCAGAAATTGCCGATGTAAGTCAGATTGGAAATTTAGATAAAGCTTCAATTGAGGTTGAAAAAACCATTTTTAATGATTTAAATATTTTGTTGGCCGATGAGTCATTCTTTTCAGTTTTTGATTTCCCTATTGGTCAAGGAAATAAGAGTGGGGGATTGTCACCTGGTAATATTGTACTCACACAAGAAAAGGCTGCTATTTTATTTGGGGATTCGGAAGCGGTCGGCAAGTCTGTTTCTTTAATTACTCCCGATACTATCCAGCAAATGACCGTTTCGGCTATTGCAAAAAAGTCGAACTCAAATAGTCATTTATCTTTTGATGCCTTAGTGCATCATTCCAATTTTGAAAATAGATGGAATGGCGGACCCAGCTATGCTTTAATGACGAGCAATAGTTCTACGGAAGCCTTGCAAAGCAAGATCAAGGCAGATAATATACGACCAGGATTACTTGGCCCTGGCAAAATGGACTACTTCTTTGAGCCCTTAAGTAATTCTTATTTCACCGCTGAAAATAAAATGAAATACATGAAAACAAGAAACCCTACCTTTTTGAAGGTCGGGTATATAGTTTGCGGCTTGATTCTCTTTATTGCAAGCTTTAATTTCATAAATCTATTCTTGCTTTTTTGGCAGGATAGAAGAAAGGAAATGGGTATTAAAAAAACTCTTGGAATTACTCAAAAAGGATTGTTCTACTTCTCAATAGCAGAAGCGGGATTTTACATTATTACTAGTTTTTTATTATCGCTTATTATAACACTTCTAACAATTCCTGTATTCAATTCTGTTTTTGAGGCGAACCTATCACCAGAGTATTTGTTGAATATAGAGGTTGCTTCATATATAGGTTTAGTCATTCTTTTCTCGGCCGCCTTGGTAGTAACATTTTCCGTATCCAAACAATGGAGGATGAAACCTGTCAATTTAATGAAAAACGAATCCTCCAAGGTTACCTTTAGTGGATTTCTCTTCACTTTCCAGTTCATTATTTCAATTACACTAACAATATGCTCCATCTCGATTATTGAACAAATGAACTATATTGAGAATGCTCCGCTCGGTTTCAACCGAAATATTATTCAACTTGATACCCCCGACCCGAAATACTCGAAAGTTCTTCCTGTCCTCAAACAGAAAATTGCTCAGTTGCCAAATGTTAAAGGTGTAACCGTTAGTGGTGGAAACCCGATATCCGGAAATCGAATGGTGCGATATGAACTTGAAAATGAAAAGTATTATACACCCTTTTTATTTGGGGGTGATAAAGATTTCATTGAAACGCTTAATTTAAATTTAATCGAAGGTAGTTTGCCTTCGGCGGTACGTAACGGTAAACTTGTCAATCAAAAACTGATCCGTCAGTTTGACCTAAGTAATCCAATTGGAAAAAAAGTGCCCGGTACTGAGGATTTAATTGTTGGTGTTGTGGAAGATTTTACATGTGGTTCTTTTAAAGAGGAGATTCCGCCAGTTATAATAGCTTACTATGAGGATGGACCTTTATTACTCATTGATTACCAAGGCACTAACTTAGGATTACTTCTTCCGGAAATTGAAACAAAATGGAAAGAACTATTTCCAGATTATTTCTTTTCTTACAAAATTCTTGAAGAAGAACTCATGAAGAAGTATAAAGAGGACACATTTTTCTATAATATCATTGTGACTTTTGCAATTATAAGTATGATATTGGCAAGTTTCGGCTTGTTTGCTTTGTCATGGGCAGTTACTCAAAGTAGATCTAAAGAAATGGGAATTCGAAAAGTACTAGGAGCCTCGACAAGAGATATTGTGAATTTGTTGACTTACGCGTTTAGCAAACGTATACTCCTAGCTTTCATAATAGCAATCCCCATGGGTTATTATTTGATGAATCAATGGCTTACACGTTTCGCAAACAGGATTGATCTCAGCATATGGATTTTTATTCTATCGGGCCTTATTGTAATTTTAATTTCTGTGTTGACTTTAAGTATGCAAACAATAAAAGCGACCAGAAAAAATCCAATCGAGGAAATAAGCACTGAGTAGAAATTGTTGTATCAACTAAAGGGCTTCGATTTTTTATTTTGTAACAATTCACGGTAAACAGTGCATTTTCCTCACGAATCCAAATAAAACGGCCATCTTGCAAGACTTATAGAAGTAGTATAACACATATTTATCTCATTTTCCTCTTTTTTAATAGTCTAACAAAGTAACCTTTTATAAAATTCCATTAGACCCAAATTGGCTGGCTGCTTTAAACTGCAATGTTCATCTCCAATTCTGGGATCATGTTTGCCGCCGCTTTCATTTTTTCATCTATTATTTTAGTATAGATTTCCGTAGTGCGAATTTCACGGTGCCCAAGTCGTTTTGAAACGGTATAAATATCCGCTCCGTTTTCCAGCAGTAAAACGGCGTTGGTATGTCTAGCACTATGGAAAGTGATATGTTTGGTTATACCTGCCCGCATGCACCAAGAAAGGATTTGGGCATTAAAATGCGCACCATATTTAAGGCCTTTAAATACCTTGTCGCTTGGGTTTTTTCGATAACCAAGCAATTTTCTTGCCTGTCCTGAAATATAGAGGTATTCCAATCCATCGGTTTTCTTCTGCCGGAAGATGACCCGTGCACCCTGATCTTCATCCCTGACCTCTGACCATTTCATTTTATCAATGTCGCTCCATCGTAGTCCAGTTAAGCAACTAAAAATAAAGGCATTCTTTAAAACAGGATATTTGCAATGAGCATGGGACAACGCCTGTAATTCGGAATGGGTAAGATATTCCCGTACCGATTCAGCTTGCTCAAAACTTTTTACCGATTTAACAACATCGTGCTGGATAAAACTTTCGTTATAGGCCTCACGAAGTGCAGCCCTGAATTTATTGAAATAGGTGTATTTTGAATTCTGGGATAGGGGAGTGCCTCCTTTCGTCTTGGCTTTGGTATCCAAATATTTCTTGAAGTCTTTCACAAAATCGGAATCTATATCTTTTAATTGTACATGCTCTGGGCAGTATCTTTCGATATGTTTTAGGGCTGCATCCCAATTGCCATAATTGGCATTGCTTTCGTAGCGTTCTTCTTTCATCTGGCGAAAGAAATCCAAAAAAGTGATTTGCCCTTTCTTTTCATTCCTCATGTTATACTTGCCCATAATGAAATCCGACTGACGAATGGTAAGAATACTTTCGGCCAATTTCAACGCTTCTTTGTTCTTTCGTTGTTGCTCCGCATTTTGAGGTTTATCATAGACGTATAGTTTCAGATATTCAAAACTCCTAACATGCTTTTTCGTGCCATTTTTGTCCTTTCGACTTCCACCATAGAATTCGAGGTACAAACTGGACTTTCCACTTTTAAGTTTTTTCCGCTTTAGACTTATAATCATAACCTTAATTTTTAAATGAGTACACCTCGAAAAAAAATTCAATGATAATAACTGCGGTACCTGAGGTGAAATTGGTACACCTTTGGTACACCTTTTTGTTAAAATTGGGTTCGAGGTGTACCAGAGGTGTACTAAAAGTATGAAAATGGGTGGAAAAAGGAAAATAAACGAGGATAAAACTTTTTTTTAACTATCTGATTTGCAATCAAATGAAGCCAAATGAGACCAAATAAAACCAGCGGTTATTTCCCGATGCAGAAATTGGCAAATATATTTCCCAAAAGCTCATCATTGGTGACCTCTCCCGTTATTTCCCCTAGGTGATAAAGGGTTTCCTTAACATCTATGGCCATAAGGTCACTGGTAAGTTCTTCACTTAGGCCCATCTGAACTTTTTCAATGGATTCCAACGCCCTTAGGAGGGAGTCGTAATGACGGCTATTCGTGATGATAGTCTCATTGTTTCGCAAGGCACCCGTATTTACAAATTGTAGTAAATGGTTTTGTAGATCTTCTACACCGTTTCCGGTTTTTGCCGAAATGAAGTGAGCTTCTCCCAAGTTTGACTGAATATTAGTCTTGGCCTCTCCAGAAAGAATATCGGATTTATTTATCAACAACAAAAAGGGTTTTCCAGGATTCTTGTCCCTTATTTTTTCTGCCTCCGCTTTTATTTGTCGGAGTTTATCGCCTGTGGAATTTACATGATTTAAAGTGCCGCCATCAACTAAAAGAATAACTACTTGAGCCTGAGCTATTTTTTCAAATGTTTTTTTGATACCGATACTTTCCACGATATCATCGGTTTCACGAATCCCGGCAGTATCGATAAACCGAAAGCCAATTCCTCCAATGGAAATTTCATCTTCAATGCTGTCCCTAGTAGTTCCTGCAATGTCCGAAACGATTGCACGTTCTTCGTTCAACAGGGCATTCAGTAAAGTGGACTTTCCAACATTGGGCTCGCCCACAATGGCCACTGGGATACCATTTTTTATAACATTCCCCACAGCGAAGGAATTCACCAGCCTCTTCAATACTTCTTGAATTCGACTGACCAAGGATTTAAATTGCGTGCGATCAGCGAATTCTACGTCCTCTTCGGCAAAGTCCAGTTCCAGTTCTATCAAGGAGGCAAAGTTCAACAGTTGTTCCCTTAACTTCTGGATTTCATTACTGAACCCGCCCCGCATTTGTTGCATGGCAATTTGATGATTGGCCTCATTGTCCGATGCTATTAGGTCGGCAACGGCCTCCGCCTGACTCAAATCCATTTTGCCGTTAAGAAAGGCCTGCAATGTAAATTCACCGGCTTGGGCCATGCGGCAACCATTCCTTAAAAAAAGCTGGATGATTTCCTGCTGGATATAGGGCGAACCATGGCAGGATATTTCCGCAACGTTTTCACCGGTGTATGAGTGCGGACATTTGAAGACGGTAACGAGGACTTCATCCAGAATCTTGTTACCATCCACTATGTGTCCCAAGTGAACAGTATGTGTTTTTTGTGTCTCGAGATTTTTTCCACTAACGGATTTAAATAGCTTGGAGGTAATGGTAATCGCTTCTTTTCCTGAAACTCTAATAACGGCAATGGCACCCGCTCCTGAGGCGGTAGCCAAGGCTACTATGGTCTCATTTCTCTTCATATCGCAAAAATAATCAATTAAAAAGTAGCTGTTCGGCAATTTTTTAATGACGGGTTTTATTAGTACATTCAAACAAATGCATAAAAGAACACAACTATGAAAATCGGTTTTACATTCATTCTAGTATTATTTACGTCGATATCTTCCTTATACGCACAAGAAGAAACTTTACCTTCCGAAACCGCTTTGGAAAAGCAACAAAGAAAGGAGCTGAAGGAGGTTAGGAAAGAGGTCAATAAAAGGGAAAAAAAGGAGAAAAAGGAAGCACGTATTGAAAAGGAGGCCAAAGAGGCCGAAAAATTAATGAAAGAAATAACATCCAAGGAAAAGGATATCTCCAAAATTGAAAAGCAGCTTATCTCCGTTCAGGAAAAATTGGAAAAGGACACTCAAAAAGGGAAGCTTTCCCCAAATGATATTGAAAAAATGAATAAGAAAATTGAGACCTTGAATGAGAAACTCATGAAGAAATCCAAAAAATTGGAAAAGCTAAAAAGGAAAAAATAGGTAGGTACATTTTTGTAACAAATCCACTTTATTGCCGTCATATAGGTAGTTATTCATCTTAAAATCAATCAAAAATGGAAGCAGTAAATCAAAGTATAGTATTTAGGGAGGATAGGAACCTGTTGGTAATCGCACATCTTAGTCAGTATCTGGATTACATCACTGGATTTGGCGGACTCATAGTTCCTTTGATATTATGGTTAAGTACAAAGGATTCCGTACTTGGAATGAATGAACATGGTAAGGCTATTATCAACCTCCAACTTAGTTTGATATTGTACGTAATTATTGGAATACCCACAATTTTACTTTTGGGCGCTGGAATCCTACTCTTGGTCTTTGCTGGAATTTTATCCTTTGTTATGCCCATAGTGAATGCGGTCAAGGCCGCGAATGGGGAATCGCCCAGTTACTTTGGAACCATTCGGTTTATATCGTAAGAGGATTAAAATAAAAAAAAGGGGAGCCAATTTGGGTCCCCTTTTTAATTTTATGTGTGTCGAGTTAATTGTTCAGCATGACGGGCATTACCAACATGGTCACATTTTCACCTTCGTCCAAACCGTCTATGGGCGTTAGAATCCCTGCACGATTAGGCAAGCTCATTTCAAGTGAAACTTCATCGGACCCTAGATTGTTCAACATTTCAACAAGAAATCTTGAGTTGAAACCTATTTGCATGTCGTCACCCTGATAGGAACAAGTTAGACGTTCTTCGGCTTTATTGGAATAATCCAGGTCCTCAGCTGATATGTTCAGTTCTGCACCTGCGATCTTTAGTCTAATTTGATGCGTTGTTTTATTGGAGAATATGGAGACCCGCTTGACCGAGCTTAGAAACTGGTTTCTCGCAATGGTCAATTTGTTTGGGTTTTCCTTTGGTATTACCGCCTCATAGTTTGGATATTTTCCATCGATCAAACGACAAATCAGCTCGGTATCGTCAAAGGTGAACTTTGCATTGCTTTCGTTGTATTCGATCAATACGTCCGACTCGCTACCTGCCAAAATTCCCTTTAAAAGTGTCAAGGGTTTTTTGGGCATGATGAACTCCGCTACTTGTGAAGCTGAGACGTCTTCCCTTTGGTATTTTACCAATTTGTGTGCATCAGTGGCAACAAATGTTAGGTTCTCCGGAGAAAATTGAAAGAAAACACCGCTCATTACCGGACGTAAATCGTCATTACCGGCAGCGAAAATCGTTTTATTAATGGCTGTTGCCAAGATGTCGCCCAACAGAGTTGTTGAACTGGGACTTGAAAGTTCCACAGCCTTTGGAAATTCGGCGCCATCGGCATAGGCCAAAGCATATTTACCATGGTTGGAACTAATTTCTACGGTGTTATTATCGGCTACAATAAATGTCAGTGGTTGTTCCGGAAAAGTCTTCAAGGTTTCTAAAAGCAATCTAGCGGGAACCGCAATCGTTCCTTCATTATCGGAATCCACATTCAATACGGAGCTCATAGTGGTCTCCAGATCAGAGGCCGACACCGTAAGTTTATCCTTGCTCAAATCAAAGAGGAAGTTGTCCAAAATAGGTAGGGTATTGCTATTGTTTATAACACCACCCAATATTTGCAGTTGTTTTAATAAATACGTACTGGAGACAATAAATTTCATTGGTCGTTCTATGTTTTATTTCAATACCAAAAGCCTTATTTGCCTAAAGGGAAATGCCTATGGGCTGCCGCTTTTGCTATCAAACAAAGATATTTTAAATGCTTATTTATAGGAAACAAACTTATCAACAGTAAGACAGGGTTACAAGTGACGTTATTTTCCCATTCTATAAGGGTTGATTTGGTGTTTTGGGCAAAAATGGAGACGGAGTTATTAACTATATCTGGAAATAATACTCATAATAACATCGACATGGAAGGAAAAAGACTTTGTTAACGGAATTTTTAAGGTCTAATTTTTACAAAAAATCGACCATTACGGTATCCCTGTAATCCAGCCCCAACAGTGTGGATGCTCCGCCAACCGTTTTGAGGTTGCTTTTGAATATGGCAAGTTCTATATAATCAGATGAATTGAAAAGCGCCAACAGGTCACCGTCTCCTTTCCGTCTACTTTTTTCAATGGAGAAATCAATGATGTCATTATAGGCCTTATGTATTTTTTTGATTTTATGGTTCCTCACCGAAAGTTCAAAATCACGACCTTTTCTATAGGACTCAAAAAGATTTTTTTGAATATTGGTAACTACATTTCCATAATTGTCAATATAGATGACACTCCCAATAATTTTTTTACCATCGTCTGCGATCCTTGGCATAAATTCACGTAAATCCTTGAGTTCGTTGAAAGGCTTGCCAACGACCTCCAAAGTACCGCCACGGGCTATATGGCATGCTACTTGAACAAATACACTTAATACCGGAAAGGAACCGTGAAAGGGATTGGGAATTTTGATCTCAACGATTTTATCCGGCTTGATTTCTGAAGTAATAAGTCCTATCACCCCGGTGTTGGCACTAACGAAGTAGTGACCATTGATCAAAACCGCTATATGCTGGTTTTCCTGGGTGGCCTCTGAGTCTACGCCCACAATATGAATGGAACCTTTTGGAAAGCTATTGTAGGAGTTTTTGAGAATGTATGCACATTCCTGAATGTTGAAGGGGGTAATGCCATGGGAAATATCAACAATTTTGGCATCGGGCAACTCGCTATAAATAGAACCTTTTAGCACCCCAACAAAGTGGTCTTTCAGTCCAAAATCAGTAGTAAGGGTGATAATTGCCATGCAGCAATGTTGATATGTTTTTGGTTAGTCAAACTTAATTTTTACTTAAATTTGATATACAAAATTAAACAAAAAAACAGCCAGGCGAAATTAAACTTGGTCCAATTAAAATCTTCAAAATCCCACTGTTTGAACGAAATCATATTAGAACTCACCGAGGTAAGTCCAAGAGAGTTTTTTGGACAACAAAATGAAAATATAGAACTTTTAAAGAAGTATTTTCCTAAAATAAAAATTGTAGCCAGGGGCAATAAAATAAAGGCCTATGGGGAAGAGGACCAACTGGAGGAATTTGACAAACGCTTTGATATGCTTACGGAGCATTTCATAAAGTACAACAAGTTGGACGAAAATAGCATCGAAAGGGTGCTTACCAGCACGGATTCCAAAGACTATCACGGCCCGGAAAATAGTGGGGAAACCTTGGTGCACGGGGTAAGTGGCAGGTTGATAAAGGCACAGACGGTCAATCAGCGGAGGTTGGTGGATGCGGCCAGAAAGAACGATATGGTGTTCGCCATTGGTCCTGCTGGAACTGGGAAGACATATACCGGAGTAGCACTTGCGGTGAAGGCATTGAAGGAAAAACAGGTACGCCGAATCATCTTAACGAGGCCTGCGGTCGAAGCTGGTGAAAACCTTGGTTTTTTACCGGGGGACTTAAAAGAAAAACTAGATCCTTATATGCAGCCCTTATACGACGCACTTAGGGATATGATTCCAGCCGAAAAGTTGGCACATTATATCGAAAACGGGACCATACAGATTGCCCCCATGGCCTTCATGCGCGGTAGGACTTTGGACGACGCTTTTGTTATTCTGGATGAGGCCCAAAATACCACCCATGCCCAAATGAAAATGTTCCTGACACGTATGGGCAGAAACGCGAAGTTTTTATTAACCGGAGATCCTGGTCAAATAGATTTGCCCAGAAGAACAATTTCTGGGTTAAAAGAGGCTCTACTGATCTTACAAAATGTAGAAGGAATAGAAATTATTTATTTGGACGATAAGGACGTGATTCGCCACAAACTGGTGAAGAAAGTCATAGAAGCCTATAAAACCATAGAACACCAAAACTAAAGGACATGGCCAACACCATTTTTGATACCAATTTCAAATTTCCCGGGCAAAAAAGCGTGTATAAAGGAAAGGTTAGGGAGGTATATGCCCTTGAAGATGACCGACTCATTATGATTGCCACCGATCGGCTTTCCGCCTTTGATGTAGTAATGCCCAAAGGGATTCCATACAAAGGTCAGATTCTGAACCAGATAGCTACCAAAATGATGGCATCCACATCCGATATTGTTCCAAATTGGTTGACCGCGACACCAGATCCAAATGTAGCAATTGGCCATTCCTGCGAACCTTTCAAGGTAGAGATGGTCATTAGAGGCTATATGTCTGGTCACGCGGCCAGGGAATACAAGGCAGGAAAAAGAATACTCTGCGGAGTTCCTATGCCAGAAGGTCTAAAAGAAAACGATAAATTTCCAAAGCCCATTATTACTCCGGCCACCAAGGCCGAAATGGGGGATCATGACGAAGATATTTCAAAGGAGGATATTCTGAAGAGAGGCATAGTATCCAAAACTGATTACGAGATACTGGAAAAATATACCGAAGCTCTTTTTCAAAGAGGAACGGAAATCGCAGCCGAAAGAGGTCTAATTTTGGTAGATACCAAATACGAATTTGGGAAAACTAAGGACGGTAAAATAGTACTCATCGATGAGATACATACCCCGGACTCTTCCCGATACTTTTACGCAAATGGTTATCAGGAAAGACAGGATAGAAATGAGCCCCAAAAACAGTTGTCCAAGGAGTTTGTAAGGCAATGGCTTATTTCCCATGGTTTCCAAGGTCTAGAAGGTCAAAAAGTCCCTGAAATGTCAGATGAGTATATATCATCCGTTTCTGAAAGGTATATTGAGCTTTATGAAAATATCACGGGTGAACCCTTTCAAAAGGCGGACACTTCAAACATCCACGAACGGATAGAAAGGAACATTTTGGATTATTTAGGAACCTGATTATTTCAAATTTTTAAGGGTTAGTTCTTTTTTCTCCTTGAGTTTTGACAAAATTTTTAGGAAGGCGATTGCCGTAATGTAGGCATCCCCCAAAGCCGTGTGTCTATCCTTTTTGGAAATCGAAAATTTTTCGGCCAATTCATCCAGGGAATAGTGGTCTTTGGGCTGGACAAGATAGGATTTGATGAGCGTCTTTTTAAACAAAACCCCTGTATCCAAACAAATGTTTTTTAGTTTGGGCAATCCCAGTCTTTTGAGCGCACTATTGATCATGCCAATGTCAAAACCCGCATGATGGGCCACTATAATATGGTTTTTCACATATTTTAGGAACCTAGGTATTGCTTCCTCCTCTAAAATGCAATCTTGATTGCTATTCCTTAATATGCCATGAATGGGCACACTTTCCTTCTTAAAGGCTTCTTGAGTTATATAAATTTCCAGCATATCATCCACTTGGATACGATCGCTCTTTAATTTTAGGGCACCAATGGAAAGGATACGATCGTTTGTTTTATCGAAACCAGTAGTCTCCGTATCCAGAACCACAAAAGTGAGTTGGTCAAATTCCGTGGGCAATGATGGTCTAAATAGTGCGACATATTCTTTCCAATATTCTGGATATTTTGCGGAACGATTAAAGATACCCATCAGCCTAAAATATTAGAAACCTTAAACCGAATGGAAATCAGGTCCTGAATTTCCTTAATGGCCTTAAAGGTTCTTTTTAATTTAATTTTTTCTTCCTTGGTCAAGGATTCCAACTCGATGTAACGTCCGGAATCGTGGTGTAGCAAACCTTGTTTCGTTCTAAATTTAAGCAAGGCCTTGGTGGCGTACGAACAGGCCAAATACAATTCTTGGTTGTTTGGTTCCAATTCGGCCAATTTCTCATAACGCTCCCAGGTATTGCTTATTCCCTTTATGGAGTGTGAAAGTATGAGTACCCGGGCGGCATCTATAAGGGGTCTCAATGCCCTGTTTTTTAAGTCGAAAAAATCCTTGTGCTGTCCATCCTGTTCCACTAAAAACGACCGAAAGAAACCGGAAGGGGAAGGACTTTGCAAGGCCCCGTTCGCGATATGGACCAAGAAAATCGGGTATTTTTTTTACGCTGGAGAAAATAAAATCAGATATTTCGTTCATCAAATCCCTGTGGCCATACGCCATACTATAATCGAAGAATATGGATGACATTAATACCTCGTTTGGACCCGGATTGATTATCCAGTAGGATATTTTGTTTTTCCATTCTTTTAGACTTAAGCACCATTTTGGATTGGAAGCCATCATATCGGCAGGGCAATACTCATATCCAATTTTGTTGAGGCCTTTGTTCACTTTTTTGGAAAACTCTAGAAAGTAATTTGTGGTGCTGGACAACTCTTCTTCGGGCACATCCTCAAAAACCAGGGCATTGTCCTGGTCGGTATGCAGCAATTGTTCACCACGGCCTTGGCTTCCCAGGGCGAGCCATGCAAAGTTTACGGGTGGTGGAACCTTCATGCGTTCTAAAGAAATTGCTATCACTTGTTTGATACAGGTATCGTTCAACTCGGAAATTATCTTGGAAGTCAAGGCCATAGGCAGGTTTTGTTCCAGATATCCGTTTAAAAGCATCATGATGCTTTTACGAAGCTCCTTGACCTGTTTTATTTTTTTGGCCCTTTTGATTGCCTTTACGATTACAGAGGGATTGTCCCCAAGGGATACCATGATATCGTTTTTGGATATAATCCCTACCGGTTCACTATTTGTGGTACCGTCTTTGGTCAGAATTAAATGGCTGATGCCATTTTTCATCATGGCCATTTGGGCCTGGGCGATAGTAATTTTTTCGGGATACGTAATAACGGGGGAGGACATGATATTCCTGACACTTGAGGTGATGGGAAAATCCCCGGTCACCACTTTATTTCTTAAATCTTTGTCCGTGACAATGCCTATAGGCAATTCATTTTTACATATTAGAACCGAACCAATACGATACTTTGTCATTATCGCCGCCGCTTTTTGGATGGTGGTTTTTGGTTCGCAGGAAACTAATTTTTTAGAATATCGGATGGGCTGAAAATCATCGATGACCAAACTACCTTGCGCATTCAAAGTTGTGGAAATACCTGATTTTTCCAATTTCCTTGTCTGATTGTACGGGTTACGCGTATTGGAGGCGAAACTTTCCGTCAAAAAGTTGGAAACACGTTGATTGGATTCTGAAATAGGCCTGAAAACTGCGATGGGAATGGCATATAGAATGGATTCTTCAAAGGCCCTAGCCTCCAATTTGTAATTCTCTTTGGCTATCAATGGCCTAAGACCAAAAATATCGCCTTCGTCACAATAATCGGTAATGGATTTTAGATTTGGATTAGTAAGTTCGATAGCCCCTTTATGTACCACATAGAAATATGGATGTGCTTCCTCCTCAAAGGAGAAAATCAGACTTCCCTTTTCCTTATAAATGATGGACACTTGTTGGGATATTTCCTCCAAGAGCTTTGTTTCCATAATGTTAAAGGGCGGGTAATTTTTAAGAAAATCAGCAACGCGCTCAGAAATAAGGTTTTTCATGCTTTAAAAATTTGTCACTAGCAATCGCTCAGGAATACGCCAACGGCCAAACCTCCTTCAGACGTTTCCTTATATTTGGAACTCATATCCTTGGCGGTCTCCCACATAGTCTGGACCACTTTGTCCAAGGGAACCTTGGCTTCGGCAGGATCAGACCCCAATGCCAATTCCGCTGCATGGATGGCCTTGATCGCTCCCATGGAATTCCGTTCTATACAGGGAATCTGTACCAGTCCGCCTATAGGGTCGCACGTAAGGCCCAGATGGTGTTCCATGGCAATTTCAGCGGCCATAAGGACTTGTTCCGGTGTTCCTCCCAAAAGTTCTGTCAGGGCACCTGCCGCCATAGCGGAAGAAACTCCAATTTCGGCCTGGCACCCGCCCATGGCAGCGGAAATGGTTGCTCCTTTTTTAAATATGCTTCCAATCTCTCCGGCAACGAGTAAAAACTGTTTTATGTGTTCAAAATTCCCTCCATGGTTCTCAATGACCAAATAATACATGAGAACTGCAGGTATTACGCCCGCACTGCCGTTGGTAGGGGCCGTAACAACCCTTCCTAAGGAAGCGTTTACTTCATTTACGCTAAGTGCAAAACAACTTACCCATTGCAAGATTTGCCTGAATTTTACTTCAGTTTGTCTAATGGTCAGTAACCATTCTTCAGGGTTGGAGTAGGGAAGGGCACCTTTAAGGTTTTCATGAAGTTCGAACGCCCTCCTTTTTACGTTCAGTCCGCCAGGTAGTTTTCCTTGGGTATGACATCCTATATACATACACTCCAGCATCGTGTTCCAAACCCTATGGATCTGAAGGTCGATATCTTCGTTGGACCTTAACGATCTCTCATTCTCCAAGACTATTTCAGAAATGGATTTTGAGTCTTTTTGACAGATAGCCAATAATTCGTTTCCATTTTCTATCGGATACGGAAAGGTGTTAAATGCTTTGTCCTTTTTCTTGGCATTCTTACGTTCTTCGACTACCACAAATCCTCCTCCAATGGAATAATACGTTTTGGAGGTTTTTTTTCCATCCGGCAGACAAGCTTCAAACTTCAGACCGTTGGCATGGAAAGGAAGGAACTTTCTATGGAAAATAATATCTTTTTCCGGTTCGAAGATTAAGGTTTTAACCCCTCCAAGTTTTAGTTTTTGGGTGTTTTTTACATCTTGTACCAATCCATGAATATCCTCTATGGCAATCGTTTCTGGGTCGGTTCCCAAGAGCCCTAAGATAATGGCATAGTCCGTGGCATGTCCCTTACCTGTAAGCGAAAGCGATCCATATACATGAACGGAAATGGATAGCACTTTATCAAACCGCTCCTCTTCTTTAAGTTCCCCAATCCATCGTTCCGCGGCCCGCCATGGTCCCAAAGTATGGGAGCTGGAAGGGCCAATACCTATTTTAAGCATGTCAAAAATACTAATGCTTTCTCTTTGCCGCATATTCTTTAATCTAGTCCAATACTAATGTACAAAGTTAGATTAAGGTAGTTTATGATTTCTTTTTTTGATTTCGGTAAATCGGGCCAAATTATTTAAGATTAGGATTAAATGACATCCTGTCAGTTTTTCCCCCTTGGCATATTGTTTGTCATTTACATGGTGATTGAAAAATTAAGCACTTAAATTTTAAAACATATAAAATGAGTAAAATTATTGGAATAGATTTGGGTACTACCAACTCCTGTGTCTCCGTGATGGAAGGGAATGAGCCGGTAGTAATTCCAAACGCAGAAGGTAAAAGAACAACGCCGTCCGTTATTGCTTTTGTGGATGGTGGTGAAATTAAGGTTGGTGACCCTGCAAAAAGACAGGCTGTAACCAATCCACATAAAACTATTTACTCCATAAAGCGATTTATGGGGAACAAATTTTCCGAGTCGGAAAAGGAGGCAAAAAGGGTTCCTTATAAAGTAACGAAAGGCGATAACGATACGCCTAGGGTCGATATCGATGGAAGATTGTATACTCCGCAGGAACTATCTGCCATGATTCTTCAAAAAATGAAGAAGACCGCTGAGGATTATTTGGGTCAGGACGTTACCCGTGCCGTGATTACCGTTCCGGCCTACTTTAACGATTCACAGAGACAGGCTACCAAAGAAGCTGGCGAAATTGCCGGACTTACCGTTGAGCGAATCATTAACGAACCCACGGCCGCCTCTTTGGCCTATGGTTTGGATAAGAAGGATACTGATCAGAAAATTGTCGTATTTGACTTTGGTGGTGGTACGCACGACGTATCCATTCTAGAATTGGGAGACGGCGTCTTTGAAGTATTGGCTACCGATGGTGATACCCACTTGGGGGGTGATGATGTGGACCAAAAGATAATCGATTGGTTGGCCGAAGAGTTCAAGGCAGAAGAAGGATTGGATCTTCGTGACGATTCCATGGCCCTGCAAAGATTGCGTGAGGCGGCGGAGAAAGCGAAAATCGAATTGTCCTCTTCATCACAAACAGAAATCAACTTGCCATACGTAACCGCAACGGCCACAGGTCCTAAACACTTGGTGCGGACGTTGACGAGGTCTAAATTTGAGCAGTTGATTGCTGATTTGGTAAAAAGGACCATAGAGCCTTGTGAAAAAGCATTGAAGTCTGCCGGACTTTCCAAAAGTGATATTGATGAGATTATTTTGGTAGGTGGTTCCACAAGGATACCAGCGGTACAGGAAGCCGTTGAGAAATTCTTTGGCAAGAAACCTTCAAAGGGTGTAAACCCTGATGAGGTTGTGGCCATCGGCGCCGCGATTCAAGGTGGTGTATTGA
This sequence comes from Maribacter algicola, assembly GCF_003933245.1. NCBI lineage: Bacteria > Pseudomonadati > Bacteroidota > Flavobacteriia > Flavobacteriales > Flavobacteriaceae > Maribacter > Maribacter algicola. The sequence continues at coordinate 1,091,029 of NZ_QUSX01000002.1, read as the reverse complement.
CAGGGGATGTAAAAGATGTACTTTTGTTGGATGTAACGCCTTTATCTCTTGGGATTGAGACCATGGGTAGCGTAATGACAAAATTGATCGAGGCGAACACCACGATTCCTACAAAGAAATCCCAGGTGTTTTCTACGGCAGCTGATAACCAGCCATCGGTTGAAATTCATGTGCTTCAAGGGGAAAGACCCATGGCAGCCGACAATAAAACAATTGGTAAGTTTCATTTGGACGGTATCCCACCTGCACCAAGGGGAACACCTCAAATCGAAGTAACGTTTGATATTGATGCCAACGGTATTATCAAAGTTTCTGCAACCGATAAGGCCACCGGAAAATCACAGGACATTCGAATTGAAGCTTCTTCAGGATTGACAGAGGAGGAAATCAAAAAGATGAAAGCCGAAGCCGAGGCGAATGCCGAAAGCGATAAAAAGGCGAAGGAAAAGGCTGATAAACTGAACGAGGCAGATGGAATGATATTCCAAACAGAAAAGCAGCTGTCAGAGTTTGGGGATAAATTGTCCGATGACAAGAAAAAACCAATTGAGGACGCTTTGGCAGAGCTGAAAACTGCGTACGAATCTAAGGACTTGGCACTAATTACCCCAGCGTTGGATAAAATCAACGAAGCTTGGAAGGTTGCTTCTGAGGAGATGTACAAAGCTCAAGCAGAAGCACAACAAGCCGGAGGGAATGCAGCGCAAGGGGAACCTACTGCTGATGGAGGTAATGCATCTGAAGGTGATAACGTTGAGGATGTAGATTTTGAGGAAGTCAAGTAAAAGGCTACTCGTAAATAACAAATATGAAGAAAAGGGGCGATTTATATCGCCCTTTTTTATTTTGGAATGTAATTTGTTATGCTTGGTAATTGAGTTAATTTTGTTGTATGGTAAAAAGCTACCCGAATTTTTTTTTATTGATATTATTGGTCCTGCCTTTAGCATCATTTACTCAAGAAGTAAGGATTTTTACATTGTCAGATTTTGATTTGAAGGATAGTGTAAAAACCTGTCTTGTAAGTACAAAATACGGTAAAGAGGAGTACGATTTTAATCGAAAGGGGTTGCTAACTAAATCGGTTACTCGATATAATGAATCAGATTATGACGTGGTATACTACAAGTACCAGGATAGTCTTTTGCTTGAAAAGCGATCTGAAACTTATAGGGATAATAAGTTTGACCCAAGTACTTCCATTGCACACTTTTTTGAATTGGACACCACCGAGAACAGAAAGATTACGGAAAAAATTATTTCCTATGACAAGGAATTTTTGGATCAATACGTTTACTTCTATGACGATAAAGGTGATTTGTCGAAAATAGTCAGGACCAACAACGAAGGAACCGACGAAACTCTGGTGGAATACAAGAAGTTTAAAGGTGAATATACCATTACCTATTTATTGAACGGGGTACCTTTGAAATCTATTAGAACGTCCTTCCAGAAAAAAAATGGGGCGAATCAAAAAATTGTACTTACAAAGGAATTTTTAAAAGGGGATGCCACTAAGGCCTATGAGGAAGTGTTTGGGGCCAATGAAAAGTTATTGGCTCAACAGGAATTTGAATTTGATATGGCGACAAAAAAATTTGTACCTACTGTGAGGACTACTTTTGATTATGACGAAAATGGTATGCTGATAGAGGAAATAACAAGGGGCGAAACCATTTTGGACAAAAAGGAATATATATATCAATACGATCAGGAAGAAGGCGGCAATTGGGTCAAGCAGATAATAACCCCTGAAAATTCATATATCACACGAAAAATAACCTACTACAAGCAAAAAAATAATAAATAGATCAAACTCTGTTGTTTTCCCATTCTTCTCGCAACAATCCGTAACAACACGTATTTCGCTTAAAACCATCCAAAAGGTAGACGTCTTTTCTTAGAATTCCTTCCAATCTGCATCCCAGTTTTTCTACCGCTTTTCTTGATCGTATGTTTCGCTCATCCACCCTAAATTCCACTTTCTCGAAATCCAAATCGGTAAAGGCATAGTCCAACATTAACTTTTTCATTTGTGTATTAAGGCCGGTTCCCTGAAACTCTTTACCAATCCAGGTAGAACCTATATGAAGCACTTTGTTTTTCCAGTGTATGTTCATGTAACGGGTGCTTCCTGCATATTTATTTGTTCTCTTATCAAATATTATAAATGGTATACTTGATTTCTGTGCTTGTTGTTCCAAGGCAGTAAGGACATAATTTTTAAGTGCTTCAGGAGTTTCAATGTCCGATGGGGAAAATTGTACCAGTTTCTCTTGCGAGGCTATGGGAAGTAGGTATTCATAGTTCTCCAATGTTAAAGGTGATAGTTTCACCCTAGTATTTTCTATTACTATTTCCATATCAATCGGCTATGGAGTTAATAATTTCTTTTTTTAGTTCGTGGCCACCGTTAAAGGTAATCTGTTTTGCTTTTCCCTGAAATAGTATTTCCAATTTTACGGTTTCCTCTTCCATTCTTTTAGTATTGATGTACTCGTCCTTTGTTCCGAATATGGAGTATACCTCTGTACCTTCTTTTACAAGTCCTTCAAAATCCTTGAAGTTCAGTTCCTCAGGAATACCCCCAGCATATAAAATCAATTTGGAACATTTTAGGTCGGTTCTTGCCAGAAGTCTTGTTGCAATAGAAACCCCTTGTGAAAATCCAAACACGATTAAATGGCAACGTTTAGGAATATTTTCGGTTGCCAACACCTTGTCAATATAATTCATTACGTTTTCGGTTTCTTGATTTCTATCCACACGGGTCAACCAACTTGCTCCCACATGCCTATATTTTCCATTCAAATAATATTTTGAGGGTGCCTGGGGTGCGATGATATAGTTTTCTTCTTTATCCAAGTCTTCGAAATATCTAAGGAAGTATTTACTTAAAAAGCCTATGCCATGAAAAACTAGCCAAACATTCTTGGTTTTGGGGCCAAGTTCATTTAAGGTCTCGTAGGTATTGGTATGTTGGTATCGGACTTGTTTTATTTTGGTTTGCATAAATGAGTGGTCTCTATTCTTGCCTTGGCAATACTATTCCTTAATTTTACAAAAAAAAAGCATGGGCGAACACAAAGATAAGATACTTGAGGTCTGCAATAACTCTTCCAAGAACACCCTAATGGAAACATTGGGCATTACCTATGTGGATGTAGGGGAGGATTTTCTAATTGCTAAGATGCCGGTAACCCCCAAGGTACATCAGCCGGACGGTGTGCTCCACGGAGGGGCAACAGTGGCCTTGGCAGAGAGCGTTGGGAGTATGGCCTCCTATATTTTTCTAAATGCCTCGGAGTTTTTTGTAAGGGGCATCGAGATTTCTGCCAATCATGTAAAAAGTGTAAAGGAGGGTTTCGTTTATGCGAAGGCCTCGTTTATTCATAAAGGTAGGACCACACAGGTTTGGGATATTCGGATTACAAACGAACAAGAACAACTAATATCTAGTTGCAAGCTCACCACAATTGCCCTACCAAAAAAATAAGATGGCTAATTCCTTATTTGAAAAAGCCCAAAATCAAATGATGCAAGGGCTTCCATTTGTACTCTACAAAAAACCCAAGGAATCGTATGTCAAGGGTATTTTTCAATTGAGTGCAACCCTTCATTCGGTTATTGATTTTTCCGAAAGTGGTTTTGTGTTTGCTCCTTTTGATACGGCTAAAAAACCTTTGCTCATGATACCCGATGAGGTTGTCACAGAAGCAATACAATCAGAAAAGTCGTCCCTAAAAAAAAATCTTGTAAGATCGGAGCATCTTGATTCCAAGCCTTTTGAAAGTATTGTTTCAAAGGCAATCGATTCCATAAGGTCAGGGAAATTGGAAAAGGTCGTACTTTCGAGAACAAAGGACGTTCCTATTTCAATTTCCATTTTTGCCATTTTTCAACGATTGATCAGTAGCTATGGAAGTGCCTTTTGTTATCTATGGTATCATCCAGAAGTAGGTACCTGGCTAGGTGCCACCCCCGAAATATTGTTGAAAGTAAGGGGTGATGTCTTTATAACGATGTCACTTGCCGGAACCCAACTTGTAAGTGGGGACGATACGATACCGGTTTGGGGCAAGAAGGAATACCATGAACAACAAGTGGTTACGGATTATATAGAACAGTCTTTGAAGGATGGCGTGACTGACCTAAAGATTGGGGACTTGGAGACGGTTAGGGCCGGACACTTATGGCATTTACGAACCAAGGTTTCAGGTCGGTTTATAAAGGAAAAATTAGGCACATTGATAGAATCCCTGCATCCCACACCGGCGGTCTGCGGTATACCAAAGGAAAGGGCCAAAAAATTCATTAGGGAAAACGAGCCTTATGATCGTATGTTTTATACGGGATATTTGGGAGAACTAAACCTGAAGAATGAAGTGGATCGAAGTGCCAACACCAGGAATACGGAACAAAAAGCCTATAGATCCGTCATGGATGCAACAGAGCTTTATGTCAATTTGCGATGTATGAAAATGAACGGAAATAGGGCAACGTTATTTGTTGGTGGTGGAATTACCTCAGATTCTGACCCTTGGAAAGAATGGGAGGAAACAGAAAATAAGAGCCAAACCCTTTTGAGTGTCCTGTTAGATTAAGTGCAAAGCTATTGGTTTTTGACGATCAGAGGTCTTATTTTTGTAGTTGATGAAGTACTCCAATATACCTGTTGCCCAATCCATAATAGGGCATTGTAAAGTCAATGGAATTAATAATGTAATCATTTCGCCTGGCTCCCGAAATGCTCCTTTGACCTTGACTTTTACAAATGACTCCTTTTTTGAATGTTATAGTATTGTGGATGAGCGCTGTGCCGCGTTTTTTGCGTTGGGGATGGCTCAAAATTTGAGGAGACCGGTAGTTTTGGTATGTACATCGGGGAGTGCCCTGTTGAATTATTATCCTGCAATTGCGGAGGCCTATTACAGTGAAATACCGTTGGTGGTCATTTCGGCGGACAGGCCCTCCTACAAAATCGATATTGGCGATGGACAAACCATCCGTCAAGATCATGTATACGATAGGCATATAGGGTATTCCGCCAATTTAAGGCAAGACCTCAGCCATTCAACGGAAAAAATCAGAAGGTATCGCCCTACTTGGGTTGACTCAGTGGACTTAGAAGAAGGGCAGGGAATCGTGCAGGCTTTTAATCAGGACGAATTGAACAAGGCTTTGTCCATCGCAATTCAAAATAACCTACCGGTACATATCAATGTTCCTTTTGAGGAACCATTGTATGGTGTTGAGGAAGTGGAATTGGAGCTTCCGGTGGCCGTTCGACCTAGGCAGGAAATCGTAGTTGACAGTCTTATGGATTTTGTGGAAATTTGGAATAATGCCGAAAGAAAAATCATATTGGTAGGCGTCAACCACCCAGATTCCGTAGCTCAGGATATCCTGGACGCCATTGGCAACGATTCTTCCGTAATAGTTTTTACGGAAACTACCTCAAACCTCCATCATGACCATTTTTTTAATAGCATAGATTCTATATTGGCACCTATTGAGTTGAGTAAGGAAAAGGAATCTCTTTTTAAAGATTTAAGACCTGAACTTTTAATTACCATAGGCGGGCATGTAGTGTCAAAAAAAATCAAGGCGTTTCTAAGGGAATATTCTCCTGACCATCACTGGCATGTAGGACCAACTCATGCGAATGATACTTTTTTTTGTCTAAGCAAGCATTTTAAGGTCTCGCCCAACGAATTTTTCGAAAGAATGTATTCTCCGTCAAAGGGTGGTTCTTCCAATTATTTTCAAAAATGGAATACGGTCAGGCAGAAATACAGGAATTTAAGGGAAGACTATTTAGGGCAAATTCCATACTCAGATTTTTTAGTTTTTGACCATATATTGAAGTCGGTTCCAAAAAAATATCAATTGCATTTGGCGAACAGTTCTACAATACGGTATACCCAATTGTTTGAATTGGATTCCTCGTTGAAAGTATTTTGCAATAGGGGCACTAGTGGTATAGATGGTAGTACGTCAACTGCATTGGGAGCTTCAATCCATAATGAATCCCCAACTGTATTAATTACCGGAGATCTCAGTTTTTTCTACGATAGTAATGCGTTGTGGAACAATTATATGAGGAGCGATTTCAGGATTATACTGATAAACAATGGGGGAGGGGGGATTTTTAGAATTTTACCCGGTAGAAAGGATTCTGAAATGTACGAACGTTTTTTTGAGACAACTCATGGACTTAATGCCTTAGATCTGTGTAAAATGTTCCATATAGATTACAGTACCGCAAAGGACGGTAAAAGCCTACAAAAGGTACTTAAGGATTTTTACAAAACTGCTGACTTTCCAAGACTTTTGGAGGTGCAAACCCCTAGGCTTCTAAATAATAAAATTTTGACGGATTACTTTCATTTTATATCTTAGGGAAAATATTAACTATTAACTAATTAAGACACTAAAAAATTATGAGTAAAAGAGACGATCTTATTGAAAAATACGCAGCAGACATCAAGGATAAATTTGGTGAAACTGCTGACATGGATTTGCTTACCAAAGTAACTGTTGGCTTGGGGCCATCCATTTACAACCTTGACGCCTCCAAAGTGTCTGGAGGTGATGAAAAAGAGCTTGAGACCGTAAAGAACAATTACCTAATAAAAAAATTAGGTCTTAGTGACGGTCCACAATTAATGGATGCTATTAAATCCGTAATGGACAAATATGGATCTGCCAACAGAAATAAACATAGGGCTGTGGTTTATTACATGCTTTGCAAACATTTTAACAAGGCTTCCGTATATTAGAATATTTTCATATTTGATAAGAGGTCGTTTCTATGAAACGGCCTTTTTTTATTTTGTATAGTATCCCATATTACTTCCCTAATTCACGTAATTTTGTACTATGATAGAAATTGGAAGAAAAAATGATTTGAAAATCCTAAGGGATACCAGTGTAGGTTTATTTCTAGGCGATGAGGATGGTAACGATATTCTATTACCCAATAAATATGTGCCCGAATCCTACGAGATAGGACAAAATATTGAGGTATTCTGTTATTTGGATTATGATGAAAGACCAGTGGCTACAACCCTGGAGCCGGATATCATGTTAGGGGAGTTCCGGTTATTGCAGGTTGCCGAAGTAAATGAATTTGGCGCTTTTTTGGATTGGGGTCTTGAAAAACACTTATTGGTTCCTTTTAGGGAGCAACGAAGTAAAATGAAACAGGGTCAGTGGTATGTTGTTCACTGTTACCTCGACGAAAAAAGCGGACGATTGGTTGCTTCCAATAAATTGGATAAATTTTTAAGTAACGAGAACCTGGACCTTAAGGAGTGGGAAGAAGTGGATTTGGTCGTTACTAGACAAACGGATTTGGGTTGGGAAGTAATCGTTAACGAAAGACATAAAGGGTTGGTCTATTTCAACGAAGTTTTTAAGACGGTCAATATTGGGGATGTCATTCCAGGTTGTGTAAAAAGAATTAGAAACGATAATAAAATAGATATCTCACTGCAACCCCTTGGAAGTAAGGTATTGGAACCTGCTGCTACTAAAATATACAATGTCCTAAAGGAGAATGGAGGTTTTCTGCCTTTACATGACAAGTCGGATCCCGAAGAAATTAGGGATATGTTGCAGATGAGCAAAAAAACCTTTAAAAAGGGACTAGGTACTTTATATAAGGAGCGAAAGGTTGATTTGGAAAATAATGGTATCCGTTTGGCTACCTAGTAAAAGGAGAATATTTAATGTATTAAACACTTGGTGCTCAATTTTTTAATCTGAATTATACAACATTATATTTTGTCCAGTATGCCTTTAGCCCTATTTTTGTCATGGTAGTGGGAAGAAGTGTAATTCCAACTCTTTTTTTACTTACATTTAAAGTAATTTTAAGATTTAAATTAGTTAGCATATGCCCTTTATCGAAGAAAGCGATCTTTTAGAGTTGCATAAAGACATTGACAAGGCTCAAATAATCAATGAACGGCTTCTAGACCAGATAAAATTTAAAAATAAGGAGCTAAAAAGAAGTAAGATACAGCGAAACATTTTTGCTGGAATTACGGCTTTTTTCTTAATTGGAGGCTTGGCACTTACATCTTTTACTGCCGGTTTGAATACGTCCAATTCACTGGACAAACAGAACAACAACCTTCTTGTATCCATAGATAGCTTGGATGCCATAAAATCTAGGATTGATAACTTAAAGGCGCAAAACGACGAACTAAGCTTGGTAAAGGAATTTTATCTGGCAAAACAATTCCTTGAAAAGGAAAAAATATATTCGGTCCAGGTCAAGTCTTTTGTTGATAATAATGTAACGCTCGCTTCTGAGGCATTGACCAACACCTTGTTCGTAAAAACGAATCCGTTTTACTCCTACTCCCTAGGTACTTTTGAAACCTTGGAAGAGGCCAGGTCCTTTAGGCAACAATTGGTAGCTCTTGGTTTTGAGGATGCTTTTGTGGCTTCCTACAAAGAAGGCAAAAGAGTTCAAATAGAAGATCCTTATTAGTGAACCAGGTAAGGGCGTGGATAAACGCCGCAAGGTTAAGGACACTTCCACTTTCCGTCTCTGGAATACTGGTTGGTGCTGGGTTGGCTTCCTTTTATGGTAGTTTTCAACCAGTCATTTTTTGGTTGGCGATTCTTACCACGATCGGATTTCAGGTCACTTCAAATTTCGCCAATGATTATGGTGACGGAATAAAGGGAACCGATAACCAAAATAGAATTGGTCCTAAACGCGCCTTACAAAGTGGACTTTTAAGCAAAAGCGCCTTGAAGAAAGGTATAATCGTATCCATTGTCATTGATTTTCTGTTAGTTTTAGTCCTTTTGTTTGTTTCATTTGGTATTGAGGAATTATTATGGACCATGCTTTTCATTTTTTTGGGGGTATTGAGTATTTGGGCGGCCATCAACTATACCATTGGCAAAAATGCCTATGGTTACAATGGATTGGGAGATTTATTTGTCTTTGTCTTTTTTGGATTGGTAGGCGTATTAGGTAGTATGTTCCTATTCATAAAAACAATCCCTGTTCTTGCAGCATTGCCGGCAATTACCGTTGGGCTTTTAAGTGTTGGTGTGCTCAACTTGAATAATTTGAGGGACCATCGATCTGATAAGGAATCCGGTAAGAATACCTTGATTGTCAAAATGGGATTTGCACGTGGAAAAATCTACCACCTCGTCCTGCTATCGGTCGCTTTTCTATCCCTTCTTATTTTTTTAAACCTCACGGCCAAGAGTTGGTGGGGCTATTTTAGTTTGCTGGCATTTATTCCAATTTTCTTGCATTTTAGAAAGGTTCAAAATATTACCGATCCAGCTTTGTTGGACCCTGAGCTCAAAATTCTGGCGTTGAGTACTTTTTTAATGGCCGTGCTCTTTTATTTTAGTTATCACAATTTTTTGTAGTTTTGGACGTTAACCCACTAAACCACACACAATTTTGGAACAACCTATTAAAATACTTATCGTAGAGGACAACGTAATCATTGCAGATGATATGCAGTCCATGTTGGAGGAAATTGGTTATGAAATTGTAGACAATGTTATCGTTTATGAACAAGCGGTTGAAGTATTAAAAACCCAACAAGTAGACCTCGTCCTTATTGATATCATCCTAGCTTCGGATAAAACAGGAATCGATTTAGGGAAACATATAAGGGAAAATTATGATATCCCGTTTATTTTCGTAACATCAAATTCAGACAGGGCCACAGTTGAAAATGCAAAAACGGTAAAACCTAATGGGTATCTGGTAAAACCTTTTGAGCAACAGGACCTTTATACTTCTATAGAAATAGCTTTATCCAATTTCATATATGGAAAACAGGCTTCTGGAAAGACAGCTTCAAATTCGGAAGAGTCAAATGAAGATGTTCCCATGAGCAATTCCATCCTTAAGGATTCCATTTTTGTCAAAAAGCAACATCTTTACTATAGAATACAATTTGGTGATATCCAATTTATCAAGGCGGACAATGTCTATTTAGAAGTAAATACGGCAGACAAGAAATTTTTGGTGCGTTCTCCTTTAAAGGATTATCTGGAAAAATTGCCCTCAAATAAATTTTACAGGGCACATAAATCCTATATAGTTAATGTAGATCATATTGATGCAATTAACTCAAAAGATATATTGATAAATAACACCCTAATACCCATCTCAAAGGATTTCAAGGAATTTATTATTTCCGCTATGAATTCTTAAGCTGTTTGGAGAATTTACAGTAGTACCTTCCTGTAATTTTATCGATAAAGTGTTTGAAAAACCAGTTGAAATAACATGTTTTTCGTTTAATGGTTACTTCACAACAAAAAATCGGCTTTATACAACATTAAGTCCAAACCTGGCTTTCTAAATAATATTTTTGTAAAACAGGATATTGTTCAATATCATTGGTACAAATGGTATGAATTGAATTTGATGAAGGTAAGCTTTTCGGATGTTTCGAATCTATTCTTAGCAGGACCTAAATATTGAGAATATCCATTTTAAAAACTTGAATTGGTGGGTAAATGGCATAGTTAACTTGGGGTAATACAATCTTTACAGTCGTTTTTGTTAGTATTGTTGATCCACGATACTAAAGTATGTCCGTCACCTTGTTTTGAGCATGATATGAAAAAAGGCTTTTTGGTACTATTTATTGGTTTTTTTTGTTTTTTGTTGGCTCCTTCGGAAGTTAAAGCACAGGATGTACCATCACAAAGCGAAAATTATTTCCAACAGTTTAAAGAACTGCCCGATTCCAAAAGCCGTGTCGATTTTTTCTTCGATACCTCAAACAGGTACAATCAAAATTCCGCCTATGATTGGTTGGACACTGTTAACGTATATTTAAACAGCTCGCAAAAAACTAGCGATAGTACCTCGGTATCTGAATATCGATTGATCCAATCACAAATCTATTATGATTTAGGTGATTATGAGAAGAGTTTGGCTATAGCCAAAGATCTTTATGAGGCTATGGAGGAGTTTCCTTTGGAAATGAAGTCTTTGATTCTCAATATCATGGACAATGACTATTCCAAGCTAGAGCTATTCGACAAGCAGATAGAAATCCGTAGGTATAAAAGAGAACTGGGATTAGCTGAAAACGTATCCTTTTATGATATTTATTCCAGTCTAGGTCAGCATAGGAAGGCTATGGAAGACTATATGACCGAGGAAAAGAAAAATATTGAGGATGGTGATTTTTATGCCCAAGCGGTTTATAACAATAATATTGGAAACTACCTTAGGTTGGATAAATCCACACCCACGGCATTGAGTTATTTTAAAAAGGCCAACGCGCTAATTGATGTATATTTTAGTGATATACTAAATTCCAAGACCGCAAATCAAATAAACGAAGGCAATCATTTAAAAGGTGTAATTCTCGGAAATATTGGTAAGTGCCATGTGCAATTAAAGGAATATCAAAAAGCAATACCTTTTTTGGAAGAAAGTATTGAATTGATAAAAAAGTACAATACGGGAAAAGTTACTCCAGATTTGGTGGAAAACACCTTGGAGATAGCGGAGTGTTACCTTCAGCTAAACAACTATGAAAAAGCTACGGATTATTTGAGTAATGACCTAACACCGGTAAAGATTAAGAACATCCTTAAAAGGAACCGATTGTACGCTTCCTATTACGATAGAACCGGAGACTTTAAGAGTGCCAATGAGTACCTTAAACAAAATAATAGAATTAGGGACTCCTTGGAGGACAATGATACCAATATAAAGAGTCAGCAGTTGGAATCCGTTCTCAAACAAGATCTCGAGAATTCCAGAAAAATGATGGAAGCCCAGAAAGCAGACTTGGAGAAATCCAGGAACGAAATTATTGAAAAGGACGAAAAAATTAGTCTTGTTTTTATCTCCTTGATTTTTACCCTTTTAGGGTTTTCGGGACTGGTATATGCTTATTTGAAAAGTATTAAAAACCAAAGACTGATTGCGGAACAAAAGCATTTTATAGAAAATTCCTTGATTGAAAAGGATTCCCTTTTAAAGGAGATTCATCATAGGGTGAAGAACAATCTTCAGATGGTATCCAGTCTTTTGAGCCTTCAAACGAAAAATACCAAAAGTAAGGCGGCCATTATGGCTTTGGAAGAAGGAAAGAGCAGGGTGAAGGCCATGGCTTTGATCCATCAAAAACTATATCAGAATGAGGACTTGTCCGTTATAGAAATGCAGGGCTATATTGAGAGTTTGATCAATAGTGTACAATCGGTCTATAAAAAGGGAGGGCATAACATTAACATTACCATAGATGCCGAAGGTGTTGAGCTGGACATTGACCGTGCGATTCCCTTTGGACTTATTTTGAACGAATTGGTATCCAATTCATTTAAATATGCCTTTCCCCATGATGAGGAGAATGGCAAGATCTACATACACCTCAGAAAAACCCAGGGACAAGAAGGATTTTTTGAATATACGGACAATGGGGTGGGGCTTCCAGAGGATTCTGATGAAAGGGCTAATTCTTCTATGGGCATACGCCTGATGAATCGCTTGGCAAACCAATTACAAACTACACTTAATATAGATAGAACCGCGGAAGGGGTGCGATTTTGGTTCCATTTCAAGTAAGCTCATCTAACGTTACTTCTCAAAACCAATTTATGTAATAGTTTAGGAAAAAAGCGTTTTAAGTATACCCCGTATTTTTCCTTTCCCCCAATATAGACCTCGAATTTTTTTCTTTTTATACCTTCAATTATTTGTTGGGCACAGTCTTCTGGGGCAATACCATTTTTTGTAGCCGTATCATCCGTATTGGAACTACTTCCGTCTCCTATCAGGGCGTTTTTGGATACGTTTGTCTTAACAAATCCCGGGCAAACCATTGTCACATCGATACGGTCCTTTTCATGCTCCATTCGCAATGAATCAAAAAATCCGTGCAGGGCATGTTTCGCCCCACAATATCCTGATCGATATGGAGAGGAAAATTTACCCATTAAACTGGTTATGGTAACAAAATGTCCGGAATTGGCATCGATAAAATGTGGGAGCATACACTTGGTCAACTGTATAGTTCCCAGATAATTAATGTTTATTAATTCTTGATATACTTTAAAAGAGGTGTCCTTTATTAACGAACGTTGACTAACTCCGCCATTATTGACGAGAATATCGATATAACCGTAAAGGGAAAGTGCCTTTTTGGGCATGTCTTCCAGCTCGGTAAAGTTGGCAAGATCTAAAGGAAGAACGGCTACATTATTTGGAAACGAGCAATTATTTTTGACACGTTCCAATTCGGTTTTCCTACGGGCGGATAGTATTAGCTTGGCCCCAAGCCCATTTAGTTTGTAGGAAAGTGCTTCTCCAATTCCCGAGGAAGCCCCGGTAACCCAAATGACCTTATCTTTTAAGTTGTCCATAGTGACTTTATTGAATGTCAAAATATAACTAAATTTGAAGGATTCAACTTAAATCAGGGAAAGGATTTTGTGTTGAAAAAACGATCCAGGAATTAAGATGAAAGCAAGTTTCAAAAAGTATATTCTAAATCTTAAGAGACCTAGTGGCACTTCACGAGGAATTTTGAGGACCAAGGAAACCTGGTTTGTTATTTTGGAAAAGGAGGGAAAGCTTGGAATAGGTGAATGCGGACTTTTTAGGGGGCTTAGTTACGATGATGTACCGCACTATGAGGAAAAATGCAAATGGGTCGAGGATCATATCCAGAGGGGCAAATCCTATCTTTTGAAAGAATTGATGGATTACCCCAGCATCCAATTTGGATTGGAACAAGCGTATATGTCATTGGAAAGTGAAAATCCATTTGAACTTTTTCAAACCTCCTTTCTTTTTGAAAACAAACCAATTCCGATTAATGGCCTTATTTGGATGGGCGACGCGGAATACATGAAAGACCAAATCGCCGAAAAATTGAAACAAGGTTTTTCTTGTATAAAAATGAAGATCGGGGCCATAGATTTTAATGAGGAATTACGTTTGTTGGAATCCATACGCAAGGACTTTTCCTCAAATCAAATAGAACTTAGGGTCGATGCCAATGGGGCATTTTCACCGGGTCAGGCACTGCAAAAATTGGACGAACTCGCACAATTTCAGTTGCATTCCATAGAGCAACCTATAAAACAAGGAAATTGGAAGACTATGAAGGATTTATGTGAAAGGACACCTTTGCCCATTGCCTTGGACGAGGAATTGATAGGAGTGACCCATATATCCAAAAAAAGGGAACTCTTGCGCACCATTGCCCCCCAATATATCATTTTAAAGCCTAGTTTAGTAGGTGGATTTGAGGGAAGTAAGGAATGGATTGATTTGGCCGAAAAAAGTGGTATCGGATGGTGGATAACCAGTGCCCTGGAAAGCAATATTGGTTTGAACGCCATTGCCCAATGGACTTCCACTTTACAGAATAGCATGCCCCAAGGACTCGGAACGGGGTCGTTATTCACCAATAATTTTGAGAGTCCCTTAGAAGTAAAAAACGGAGGGTTGTATTATAATAGGCAACAAAGTTGGGAAAATTATTTAATAGAAAGTTTATGTATATAGAACAGGCATATAAAGGGTCAAGTGATAGTTGGAAGTTCATTCTTGGGGTGTTCGTTGTCTTTGGGGCATGGCAGTTTTTTGGGGGGATACCTTTGATAATAGCCTTAATCATGTCCGGTGCCACAGGTACTTTGGCCACCGGTGATATGGGTAGTATGTCTGAAGCCTTGGGCTCCAATACCTTTCTTTTCCTCATGTTGCTCACTTTTGCAATAGGTTTGGCTTGTCTGCTTTTGTATGTCACGTTCGTGCATAAACAATCGGTCCGAAGCTTAACAACTTCGCGAAGAAAAATTGATTGGAACAGAATTCTTTACTCTTTTGGTCTTTGGGCCTTCATATCCCTTGCCTTGTTATTTCTGGACATTTGGTTGGCACCGGAGGACTATGCCTTCAATTTTAATTTGGTTCCGTTTTTAATTTTGACTGTCATTTCAATCATTTTCATTCCAATACAAACCAGTATGGAAGAATATTTTATGAGGGGCTATATGATGCAGGGACTTGGAATATTGACAAAGAATAGATGGTTTCCCCTTGTTTTTACCTCCCTGCTTTTTGGTATGTTGCATATTTTGAATCCAGAGGTCGAAAAACTTGGATATGGTATTCTTGTCTTTTACATAGGTACAGGTTTTTTCCTTGGTATTCTTACCCTTATGGACGAAGGTTTGGAGTTGGCCTTGGGCTTTCATGCTGCCAATAATCTTACTGCAGCTTTATTGGTAACCGCAGATTGGACAGCCTTTCAGACAGATTCTGTCTATCGGGATATTTCGGATCCGGTATTGGGATGGGATGTATTGGTCCCTGTATTAGTCATATTTCCATTGTTGCTCTGGTTTTTCTCAAAAAAATACAAATGGAGCAATTGGAAGGAACGATTGACAGGTAGGGTTTTGACCAGGGATGAATTTCTGTCCCAAGAAAATAGCTAATTCCCCATGCCAGATATCATGGTACACCCTAATTTTAAAATCGACGGGAAACTTGTTTCATGGGATGGAATATCGGAAATTGCCCAAAGTTTTTTGAAGGAAGGGGTACCTTTTAAGGAAAGTATAGGTCGGTTTATATTGGACTGGATATCGCCAGATGACCATATCCATGTACAGACTTCAGGTTCTACTGGAAATCCAAAAAAAATCTCCCTTTTAAAGAAACATATGCGAAATAGTGCTTTGGCTACGGGCGCCTATTTCAATTTGCAACCTGGCGATACGTGTTTACTATGCTTGCCCTGCGACTATATTGCCGGTAAAATGATGCTAGTCCGTGCGCTTGTATTGGGATTGGATATTTATATCGCCCAACCAAGTACCACACCCTTGAAGCAAATCCATACACCCGCAAAGTTCCGTTTCTGTGCCATGGTTCCCATGCAGGTCCAAGCCTCGTTGGACGACATTGAGCGAATCGATACCTTGATTACAGGGGGTGCCGCACTACCCAAGGAAACAGCAAGTATCTTGGCCCAAATGCGAACAAAGTGTTTTGAGACCTATGGCATGACGGAGACGATTACCCACGTGGCCATCAAGGAAATAACGGAGGAATCCGATCAACCTTTCCGGGCTTTGCCAAATGTTTATTTTTCATTGGACGAAAGGGAATGCTTAGTGGTAAAAGCGCCTGGAATCGCTTCGGAAAACATAGTGACCAATGATAGGGTAGCATTATTGTCAGACTCGGCATTTATTTGGTTGGGAAGACACGACAATGTCATAAATTCGGGCGGCGTAAAGCTGTTCCCAGAATCCATAGAGGAGAAATTAAGCGCGTTTATGGAAAATCCGTTCATTATTGCGGGAATGCCCGATGAACGCCTAGGACAAAAATTGGTCTTGATTATTGAATCCGATTCCCTGTCCACATGGCATTTACCCAATCTACATGAAATTAATTCGCTTGAGCCTTTTGAGCGACCCAAAGATATCCTGTATCTTCCTACTTTTATAAGAACCAAGAATGGTAAAATTCAAAGAGAATTGACCCTTCAAAAAGCAATTATTAATCAATAATCAAATTTTTATGAGAAGCATTCTGTTCCTTTTGGTGTTGACTTTTTGTACAACTATCAAGGCACAACACATTTTATCCGAAAAAGAAAGGGCTACAGTAATCGATGAATTGCTCGATGAGCGATTTAATAATCTTTTGCCCAAGTTAATGGACGATGCCAACATTGATATGTGGGTGGTCATCTCAAGGGAATACAACGAGGATCCTGTTCTTCGTACCATGTTGCCGGCTACTTGGCTAAATGCCAGAAGAAGGACCATTCTACTGTTCTATAGGGATAAAGCCAATAATACAATTGAAAAACTGGCGGTTGCCCGATACAATGTGGGAAAGAATATTGAGTCGGCCTGGGAAAAGGAGAAGCAACCGGACCAATGGAAACGATTGATGGAATTGATTACGGAACGAAACCCGAAGAAAATTGGGCTCAACTATTCCAAGGACCATAATATTGCAGACGGACTCGATAAAACCGATTATGATGCCTTTATGGCCAACTTGCCAAAGAAGTTTCATTCAAAAGTAGTATCCGCGGAACAATTGGCCGTACGATGGATAGAAACAAGGACTGAAAGGGAAATGGTTATTTACAATCAGTTGGTAGATATTACCCACGATATCATCGCGGAAGCCTTTTCTGAAAAAGTGATTACTCCGGGCATAACCACGACTTCCGATGTTGTTTGGTGGATGCGCCAAAAGGTTACCGATCTAGGTTTGGAGACATGGTTTCATCCTACGGTAGACGTACAAAGGACCAATAACACAGGTGAAAATTCTGAATTTTATTCGTTTTCCAGTAAGCCGGACGAGATGGTCATCCTTCCAGGGGATTTGTTGCATTGTGATTTTGGGATTACCTATTTACGGTTGAATACGGATTGTCAAGAATTGGCCTATGTATTAAAACCGGAAGAAAAACAAGCTCCAGAGTTTTTGGTGAATGGTTTAAAGGATGGCAATAGGGTACAGGATTTCCTGACCCAAAATATGATTGCCGGGAGAACCGGGAACGAGATTTTGGCCAAATCATTGAGTGAAGCCAAGGCCGCCGGATTAAGACCATCCATTTATACACATCCTTTGGGAATGTATGGGCATTCGGCCGGTACAACTATAGGAATGTGGGATTCCCAAGGAGGTGTGATGAAAGACGATGGGGAAAACTATCCGTTAAATCCCAATACCGTATATGCGATTGAATTGAATACTACCATTACGATTCCAGAATGGAAACGGGATATTCGCATCATGTTGGAGGAAGCAGGATTCTATGGAGAGGATGGCTTCAGATATGTAAATGGAAGACAAACCGAATTGTTATTGATTCCTAGGGTGAAGGGACATCAGGGGAATTGATGTTTTGCTAATTTTTTTATTCTAACTAGTATTTTCCAGTTAAAATGTTAATCTCATTATTAATAGCATTACTATTAATAATGAGATTAATACTGTTAACTATGTGTTAATTGTTAAATTTTTTCTTTAGGCATATTGATTTATTAAGTAACTTTTATTCACTAAATCAATACGTTATGAAAAAACTGTTTCTTTTTTTCTGCCTCATTCCATTGATGTCATTTGCACAACAAGTGGATTCGAAAATTGTTAAGGGAATTGTGAAAGATAATTCCGCTCCAATGGCAAACGTTGCCATAACGACATCTGCTACTCAAAACTCGGTTTACACGGATAAGGACGGTAAGTACAATATAGAGACAGTTTCGGGTGAGACCCTAACGTTCTCCTATACGGGCATGGAATCCGTTGAAATCATGGTCGAGGATGTAACACGTATCCTGAACATAACCATGTATCCAAAAATAGAGCAGCTTGAGGAGGTGACGGTCATTAAAAGCGGTCGGAAATCACAAGAAGACTTACAAAAGGAATATGCTACTAACAAACGTTTAATTAAGACGGCTTATGGAATCTTGGATGCAGATAGGGCTCCAGGGCGTGTCATGATGCTTAATGAAAATGATATTATGCCTATAGGAATCTGTATCCTGGATGTAGTTAGAAACGAATTTCCAGGTATTATTGTAAATGGAGACTGTTTTAATGGCGGAAGTATTGTGATACGGGGTGTAGGGTCAATAACATTTGATGCGGCGGCAATCTATGATATAGATGGGCAAATTTTCACCAACACCCCAATTTGGGTGGACGTGAACAACATCAAGAGGCTGGCCATCCTCAACAATTTCGCCACGGCTACAAAATATGGCGGACTTGCTTCCGGCGGGGTAGTCGTCATCAACACGGTATCCGGTACTCAGTATCCCAAAACCATAATGGACCAGGCTAGGCTGCGCAACAACTTTTATGATAACGGAGCGGTAAGCCAGCGAAGTCTTATGAAAAACGCTCCGGAATACCTTAAGGAGCTCCATGCCAGCACGACCGATGATGCGGCAGAAACAATCTTTGGGAACTACCTTTCCAAATATTCCGGGTCATACTATTTTTTGGTGGATAGTTACCGGTTCTTCATGGAGCGTGGTAACGAAACCTTTGCGGAAGCATTAATTCGGGAGAATTTTGACCGCTTCAACGAGAACCCCGTGGCCCTGAAGTCCCTTGCCTATGTCCATGACAGTTTCCAGGAATATGGAAAGGCCAATGAACTATATAAGGAAGTTTTCATATTAAGGCCGCATTATGCACAGTCCTACCTTGATTTGGCGAAGAGCTACAGACATATTGGCGACTATCAAAAGGCGATGGGGCTTCACACACGCTATGAATACCTGTTGGAAAACGGCTTCATGAGCGATGAGCAAGGGGAATTTTCGAATTTAATGGATAGGGAGCTGAATAACCTCATCGCCCTAAAGGGCGGAGATTTGATTTCCAAGAAAAACCTAAGGAAGTATGCCCTGGAGGATGATTTCAAGGGAACGCGCCTGGTTTTCGAGTGGGCGGATAGCGAGGCGGAGTTCGACCTTCAGTTCGTGAACCCTGAGAACCAATACTTCAAGTGGCAACACAGCCTTAAGGACGATGCCGATCGCATAAGGGACGAAAAGAAGGTGGGCTATTCCGTTACGGAATACCTGATAGACGATTCATTACCTGGTACCTGGAAGGTGAACCTGAACTATTTGGGCAACAAGAGCTTGACTCCTACCTATCTGAAGGCGACGGTATACCATAATTATGGCAGTGCCTCCCAACGTATGGAAACAAAGGTGTTCAAGTTGTCGACAAGGGACGTGAACCAGGAATTGTTTACCCTAAGGATTGCCTCTGGGATTGTATCCAGGTGAGTTTTTTTAAATGTTAAAATGAGTGATGACAATTTAAATGGTTATTGATGGAGATAATTACTGGCATTAAAAACCATTTTAGATTTAGTGTATTATTTCATTTGTTAATTGTTTCTGTAATTTTAAAACTACGGTCATGAAAAACGCTAAGCTTTTTACTTTATTACTGTTTTTGTTGTCGTGTTCAATAACTTGGGCACAAAATCTTAGGGAAATTTCTGGTAAAGTATCGGATAGTTCGGGTCCTTTGGAAGATGTTAGGATAAGCATCAAGGATAAGGACGAATCCACAACATTTTCAAGTTTGTACGGGAGCTATGCCATAAAGGCTCAAACTGGTGACATACTCATGTTTACATACGCAGGAATGAAGACCGTTAGTATTCAAATTGAGGATGTTACCCGTTATATCAATCCTATCTTGTATCCATATGTAAATCAATTGGATGAGGTAATAGTGGAAAGCAGTAACAGAATATCCGCAAATGTGCTGGCCCAACGATATTTTGAGCGCAGAAATGTTATCCAAAGTGCCTACGGTTTTATAGATGGGGATAGGACCGCAGGAAACATTCTATTTTTGGAGCAAGATGAAATCATGCCGGTAAACCTTGGGTTGGCAAATCTTTTGCAAAACAGGTTTCCTGGAGTTTCAACGGGTATTTTACAAAATCTTGCAAGCGGGGTGCCCGTATTTTTGATGTGAGGAGCCTCAATGACCGCTGTGCCACAACCTGCGATATTTGATGTGGACGGACAAGTCTTCACTAACTTTCCTACATGGCTTGACATAGGGAATATTAAACGTATCGCCATTATTACGAGTCTATCAATGACAGTCAAATATGGATCTCTAGGTTCTGGAGGGGTAGTTGTTATCAATACATTTTCGGGACCACCGACTCCTGAATCCCATTCAAAAAAATATTTGGGTAATAGCGAGTTTTATGATGGAGACGCCGTAGGAATGGACGTCATTCGTAACAATTGGCCAGAATATAAAAAATCATTGTACGCAAGTACATCCTTGGGAATGGCAAAGTCACAATATATTAAGTGGTCTGAAAAGTATGGTGGTGCACCCTATTTTGTTCTTGATACCCAAGACTTTTTTGCAACTGAAATGAATGATCCGGAATTTGCACAACAAATAGTTAATGAGCATTATTCTGAGTTTCAAAATAATCCGGTTCTTTTAAAAGCTTTGGCTTATCAATACGAAGTGCAAGGTGAAAGGAAGAAAGCAAATGACATTTATAAGGAAATTTTCTTGTTAAGACCTCATTATGCACAAAGCTACTTGGATATGGCAAGGAGTTATAGGGATTTGGGACAATTTAATCAAGCGGCGGCCATTCATGCCAGATACAACTACCTATTGGATGAAGGTTTTATGGAAGCGGATATTCAAAGTGTACAAGAGATTATGTCCACAGAATTCAATAATCTTTTATCCATGGAGAATGTTTTGGTAGAGAGACAATTAAAGAATGAGTCTAATTTGGAAAAACCTCTAAAAAAGGGTACTCGGCTGGTATTTGAATGGAACGATGGGGAGGCCGAATTTGAATTGCAGTTTGTTAGTCCAGTGGGACAATCCCATTTTTGGAAACATACTTTACAGGACAATGGTGACCTTATAGAAAGGGAGAAAAAATATGGTTTTTCCACCATGGAAGTTACTATAGATGAGGATTTGCCTGGTACTTGGGTGGTGAACGCCAAATATTTAGGAAATAAGAGTTTGACACCAACATTTTTGAAGGCAACTATCTACAGTGACTATGGTAGTGATAAGCAGCAAAAGGAAGTAAAACTGTTTGCGCTTCAGTTAAAGGAGGTAAATCAAAAACTATTTAGTGTTTCCAATGCCAAAGGCGTTGCCCTAAATTAATTGAAATATTGGATACTATTTGTTTTAAAAAATTGTCCCTTATACTTTTTTTCGCTCTGTATTATGCAGGTTTTGCGCAAAGAGATTACAAGGGACAAACTGTTGATGCAAAAACTGGAGAACCTGTTCCTTATGTGAATATTGGTATTTTGGATAAGGGCGTAGGTACTGTATCGGATGAAAATGGGATTTTTCATCTTCCCTTGGAGACTTCAAAATATGGTAATGGGGATTACATCCAAATATCTTGTTTGGGTTATGAAACAATTCGGATACCAGTTTCAAAAATGGAGTTTGAATACAACGAATATCCAAAACTAATCTTGAATCCAGCAGAAATTAGTTTGGATGAGGTTGAGGTAACAAATACTACCTTGGTTCCAATAAAGGAATATATTGGCTATCAAAACAACGGTTCTCCAAGTTTGGGTTATTGGAAGGACAATGTGGCACTGGGAGGGGAATTGGCCACTAAAATTAGAACTTCAAAAGGACCGAGGCAATTGAATTCCCTTGAATTTGAAGTATGGAGTAATCCATCCGATAGTATATTGGTCCGGATCAATGTCTACGATAGTGACGGACCTTTAGGAAGACCGCTTACCAACCTGAACAAATCCGGTAAGGATATCCTAAAGACACTTACAAAAGGTAGGGGGTTCAATGATGTGGATTTAGAGCCTTACAATATCTATGTAAACGATGACTTTTACATATCGCTGGAACTATTAAAAGTATATGGCTACAGTGAAATTGAATTGGTTCTTGCCGCTTCAGACAGTGATTATGGTTCCTATCGGAAATATACCAGTCAGGACAAGTAGCAAAAGGTAAGCGATGTCAATATGGCCTATTATTTGGAAACATCCCCCTATGTTTCCCAAGAAAAGGCGAAGCGATATGAAGTCAAGGTAGAGAAAGCTAGAAGAAAATTACGCATGCTATCCGGTTTTGCGATTCACAATGGGTCCATGCTTGCAGATGTGACCGTTAAGAACCAACGAACCAGGGAAACAACCAGAACTGATAATGCAGGTAGATTCTCTATTCATGCAGAGAAAAAGGATATTCTTATGTTCTCAAAACAAGGTTATAAAAAAATGGTTCTGGAGGTTGGGGACCAACACTTTGCAAATGCTCTTATGCGCATTGTTGATTGAATTATATCATTAAACCTGCAAAACCCCCATATTAAATGGTTTTTCAATAGGCGCATGATTTGCTGCCTCAATGCCCATGGAAATCCATTTTCTTGTATCCATAGGGTCAATGACGGCATCGGTCCAAAGACGGGAGGCTGCATAATAGGGCGAAACCTGATTGTCGTATCGCTGTTTTATTTTATCAAAGAGCGCTTTCTCCTCTTTTTCGGTGATGGTTTCCCCTTTCTTTTTTAGCGAGGCGGTTTCAATTTGTAGCAATACCTTAGCGGCCGAATTACCGCTCATTACCGCCAGTTCCGCACTGGGCCAAGCAACGATCAATCTTGGGTCATAGGCCTTCCCACACATGGCATAATTACCGGCACCATAACTGTTTCCAATGACTACCGTGAATTTTGGCACGACGGAATTACTCACGGCATTGACCATTTTTGCCCCGTCTTTTATAATGCCTCCGTGCTCACTCTTGCTACCAACCATAAATCCGGTAACGTCCTGCAAAAAGACCAAAGGAATTTTTTTCTGGTTACAGTTGGCAATGAATCGGGTGGCTTTATCGGCCGAATCGGAATAAATCACTCCTCCAAATTGCATTTCACCCTTTTTGGTCTTGACTACTTTTCGTTGGTTGGCAACAATGCCAACGGCCCAGCCGTCGATCCGGGCGTACCCTGTAATTATGGTTTGACCGTAACCATCTTTGTAAGGTTCAAATTCAGAATCGTCCACCAACCTTTTGATGATTTCCATCATATCATATTGCTCGGTCCTTGAACCGGGCAATATTCCATAGATATCTTCTGGGTTCTCTTTTGGCTTGGCCGGCTTGGAACGATTGAATCCGGCCACTGGGAAATCCCCAATCTTGTCCATAATGTTCTTGATGGTATCAAGAGCATCTTTGTCGTCTTTAGATTTATAATCGGTTACACCGCTAATTTCACAGTGCGTGGTGGCACCACCAAGGGTTTCGTTGTCTATACTTTCCCCTATAGCAGCCTTTACCAAGTAGCTCCCTGCAAGAAAAATACTGCCTGTTTTGTCAATAATTAAGGCTTCATCGCTCATAATTGGCAAATAGGCCCCACCGGCCACACAGCTTCCCATAACGGCCGCGATTTGGGTGATGCCCATACTGCTCATGATGGCATTGTTCCTAAAAATTCGGCCAAAATGCTCCTTGTCCGGAAAAATCTCATCCTGCATGGGTAGATAGACACCTGCGCTATCCACCAAGTAGATTATTGGAAGTTTATTTTCAATGGCGATTTCCTGTGCCCTTAAATTCTTTTTAGCCGTTATGGGAAACCATGCGCCTGCTTTTACAGTGGCGTCATTAGCTACGACGATACAAAGCCTTTTTTTGACATACCCTATTTTAACGACCACCCCACCTGATGGGCAACCGCCGTGTTCCTCATACATTCCCTCGCCCGCAAATGCTCCAATTTCAATGTGTTCAGATCTTGGGTCCAGGAGATAATCTATACGTTCCCTGGCCGTCAATTTTCCTTGATTGTGCTGTTTGGCAATTTTTTCCTTACCTCCGCCAAGATGTACATGCGCGAGCTTTCTGCGTAATTCGGATAAAAGCAGTTTATTTTTGTCTTCGTTCTGATTGAATTTCAAATCCATTCTGTCCAATTTCATTTCCTAGGCTAAAGATAAGGAGTTAAATTTGGGTAAACTCTAAACAAAATATAAAAGTATGATTAGATGGGGCATAGTAGGTGCTGGTAAAATAGCACACGCTTTTTCAAAGGATTTAGCATTGGTTTCAAGTGGTAAACTAATGGCGGTTGGTTCTAGGAATATGGACAAGGCCAGAGAATTTGCGGATGTTTATGGTGCTCCTCATGCTTTTGGCAGTTATTGGGATTTGTTCAAGAGTGATACCATAGATGTAGTTTATATTGCCACTCCCCATACACGGCATGCGGAATTGGCCATTATGGCCATGGAGGCCGGGAAGCATGTGCTGTGCGAAAAACCTTTGGGAGTGAATAAAGGCGAGGTTGAACTCATGGTGGCAGCGGCAAGTAAGAACAAGGTTTTTTTGATGGAAGCCCTTTGGTCACGATTCAACCCTACTATAAGGGAAGTAAAAAAAATCATAGATTCTGGTGAAATTGGAGAAGTAGGACATTTGTATTCCGATTTTGCTTTTTACGCAATGGATAGGGTGGAGGATGGCCGAGTTTTAAATCCGGAACTTGCAGGGGGATCGCTATTGGATATTGGGATTTACCCAATTTTTCTGTCTTATTTGATTTTAGGAATGCCTACGGATTTGATTGCCAAGGTGCATTTCCACCAGACCGGGGTGGAAAAACAGTGCAGTATGATCTTTGATTATCCAAAAGCACAAGCACTGCTGTACAGCGGACTTACATCGAATACGGATATGCGCAGTGAGATTTCAGGTAGTGCTGGAAGTATCTATATTAACCCTAGATGGCATGAGGCTACCAGTTATACGTTGTTCAAGGTTGGGGAAACAAAGACCAAAGAATTACCTAAAATAGGTAAGGGATACGGACATGAAATCGAAGAAGTACATCATTGTTTGAAATCGGGTAAATTGGAAAGTGACTTATGGAGCCATCAAAATAGTTTGGATTTAATTTATCTATTGGATACGGTCCGATCAAAAACAGGTATAAAATTTCCATTTGAGCAATAATAACCTGAGGTAAAATTGGAAAGGCATTTTAAAAATTACGATATTTGAAGTTCGCTTAAAACTACAGGAAAGATGGGAATGAATAAGAACACTGTTTTGGCTTGGGCCACATTTATTATGATTTTGGTCGGACTTATTTTAATAGGCCTTGGTGCTTTTCGATATAACGAAGTTGCAGGTTGGGGATTTGCCTCGGTAGGTATTGGATTTTTCGCTATTGCCTGGGTGTTCAATGCCCTAAAGGGCAGGGTTTAATTTTAACAGTTAAGAGATATAAGTTCAAAGTTCTAAGGTATTGTATTCTTCGCTAAAGTCTAAAAGATAAAAGCTTGTCATAGCATATTATTCACGAACCACCCTTTACAAATTACTAACTACTAATTACTATTTTCTATGTCAGACGATAAGAAGGTCATTTTTTCCATGTCCGGTGTCACAAAGACCTACAAAACGGCGAATACCCCTGTTTTAAAGGATATCTATTTAAGCTTCTTTTATGGTGCCAAAATTGGCATCCTTGGACTTAATGGTTCGGGTAAATCTACCTTGTTAAAAATCATTGCGGGAAAGGATAAAAATTTTCAAGGTGATGTGGTTTTCTCACCAGGATACAATGTGGGATATTTGGAACAGGAACCTGAACTAGATGAAAATAAAACGGTTCTGGAAGTTGTAAAGGAAGGGGTTGCCGAAACCGTGGCGATACTGGACGAGTATAACAAAATCAACGATATGTTTGGGCTGCCGGAAGTTTATGAGGATGCGGACAAGATGCAGAAGTTGATGGACAAGCAGGCCGCGCTTCAGGATAAAATCGATGCTTCCAACGCTTGGGAATTGGATACCAAACTGGAAATTGCCATGGATGCCTTGAGAACTCCGGAAGGTGATAAAAAGATATCGGTATTATCCGGAGGGGAAAGACGAAGAGTGGCCCTATGTCGTCTATTATTACAAGAACCCGAAATTCTCTTGTTGGATGAGCCTACCAACCATTTGGATGCGGAGTCCGTTCATTGGTTGGAACATCATTTGGCACAATACAAGGGCACGGTCATAGCCGTTACGCACGATCGCTATTTCTTGGATAATGTTGCGGGTTGGATTTTGGAATTGGACAGGGGGGAAGGTATCCCTTGGAAGGGTAATTATTCTTCATGGTTAGATCAAAAATCAAAACGACTGGCCCAAGAAAGCAAAACCGCATCCAAGCGGCAAAAAACCTTGGAACGTGAGTTGGAGTGGGTGAGACAAGGTGTAAAAGGAAGACAGACCAAGCAAAAAGCCCGACTTAATAATTACGACAAGTTGATGAGCCAGGACCAAAAGCAATTGGACGAAAAGCTGGAAATCTATATTCCAAATGGTCCCCGTTTGGGAACCAATGTGATTGAGGCAAAAGGGGTAAGCAAGGCATATGGAGACAAACTGTTGTATGAAGATTTGAACTTTAAGCTGCCACAAGCGGGTATTGTTGGCATTATTGGTCCAAATGGAGCGGGTAAAACAACCATCTTTAGGATGATCATGGGTGAGGAAAATCCCGATAAGGGCGAATTTGTAGTAGGAGACACTGCAAAGATTGCCTATGTGGATCAGAGCCATTCCAATATAGACCCTGAAAAGTCCATTTGGCAAAATTTCAGTGACGAGCAGGAATTGATCATGATGGGGGGAAGACAAGTGAATTCCAGGGCCTATTTAAGTCGGTTCAACTTTTCCGGAAGTGAGCAGAACAAAAAGGTTAGCATGTTGTCCGGTGGGGAACGAAACAGACTCCATTTGGCGATGACCTTGAAAGAAGAAGGGAATGTCTTGTTGTTGGATGAGCCAACGAACGATTTGGATGTAAATACACTCCGGGCCTTGGAGGAAGGTTTGGAGAATTTTGCCGGTTGTGCCGTGGTGATTTCGCACGATAGATGGTTCTTGGACCGTATCTGTACCCACATCTTAGCTTTTGAAGGAAACTCACAGGTTTATTTCTTTGAAGGCTCTTTCTCGGATTACGAGGAAAACAAAAAGAAACGCTTAGGAGGCGATTTGATGCCGAAACGAATCAAGTATAAGAAGTTGATCCGATAAAACCCTCGTCAGGGGAATTTGAAGGGCCGCTCAATGGGCTGTGCAATATTTGGAAATACTACTTCAACTAAACATTGTGATTAAGAAAGGGGCGAAATTTTTCGCCCCTTTCTTAATTGTCTTATTACTGTTTCAAAGGTTTTTGAACCGTTTCAATGACTTGGTCCTGTATCTTGGCCTTATCTCCCACGACAATTAAGGTCATGTTTTCCGGCTTAATATACTTTTGGGTCATTTCCTGTACTTTTTTTGGCGTAATGGCATGCATTTTCTGCACCTTATTGGTCAAAAAGGACTCATCCAAATCGTGGGTGTCCAAAAATACCAATTGGCCTATGATGCCATTAGGGGTTGAGTTTTGTAGTACGTATATTCCCGATTCATAATTAATGATACCGTCCAATTCTTCTTGTGTTGGTGGTTCATCCTGTAAACGTTTGATTTCTTTTTGGATTTCGGCCAAGGATGCACCCGTGTGCTCCGTGGTAACATCTGCGGATTCATACCACACCCCGCTTTTGTAATTTGTATCCAAACTACTGTAGGGTGAATAGGTATACCCTTTATCTTCTCGGATATTACTTGTAATCCGTGATGCAAAAGAACCACCAAGAATGGAGTTGGTAACATCAAGTGCTATGAAATCCTTATCTTCAGGACCCACTGTGGGAAGTCCGTAGTATATAGTCGACTGGGGGGCATCTGGTCTATCGATGATTTTAATTTCATTGGAAGTTACGGGCTCTGCTACATTATAGGTTGCTTCAGTACCTTTTTTCCAATCGCCCAACGCACTTTCCACCGCTGCTTTGACTTCATCGGCATTAAAATTTCCCGCTACGTATACCGTGGTCCTTAAAGCGCCAAAGTGATTTTCATAAAAGGATTTTATATCGGCTACGGTGTATGAATCTATCATAGCATCGCTAGGATAGACTCTTCCATAGGGATGGTCGGGATAAATGGTTGCATAAAAGTCCCTACTGGCTTGGGCTTGAGGGCGTGATAATTGTACTGAAAGGTCCCGCTTCATATTATCTTTTAATCGACCTAATTCAGACTCTGGGAATTTTGGGTTTTTCAGAACATCGGCCATTACCTTAATTGCTTCTGGGGCAAATTCATATAGTACGGAACTGCTAATGGAGGAGGTGTGAAGACCAACGCCAATGTTCAGGTTTCCACCCATACCGGCCATCTCATCTGCAATTTGTTTGCTCGTTTTAGTAGTACTTCCTTCCTCAAGCAAATCGGCCAAAAGATCACTTAACCAGACTTGGTCCTCGTTTTCATCGATATTCCCTGTCTTTATACTGAAACGAATCGTCGCTTTGGGGATGGAGCCATAGGGTATCAGGACCAAATCTAATCCATTGTCAAAGGAAACGATTTCCTTCTTTGGCAGGGTGAAGTTCTTAGGTGCTCCTCCTTTAGGAGGCATTTCTTTTTCTTGGGCAACTATTCCAATTGAAAAAGCTAGGGCAATGATATATAGAATGGAATGCTTCATTAGGATTTGGTTTTATCGTTTTCTGCCAAAAGTGGATTCACCGTTAAAACGGTTCTGTTTGTTTTTGTTAAGTACTCGTCGATAGTTTTTTTGACAATTTCTGGGGTTATCTCCTTAAAGGAATCCTCTAGGGTATTGATTCTTTCGGGATTGTCATCGAACAGGGCAAACGCACATAGCAAGTCCGCCCTACCCAATCCAAAGGTTCCGCCAATGTCATCATAGAGTTGTGACCTGATTTTAACGATGGCCCGATCTATTGTGGGTTGGTCTATGGAATCCTTTAGTCCGTTCATGACTTCATCAATGGCCGTCAAAATTTCTTCTTTGGAAGTGTCGTTATCATAAGTCAAGTCGTACATCCAAAGCATGGGGCCTTGGTAATTGAACATATTGCCCAAGTAGTTGATGCCGCCGCTAACGTTGGACGTAAAACCTTTTTCCTTTTCCAGTTTTTGGGCCAAAAGGCTATTGTCCCCCTGTACCAAAATTTGGTCTAAAAGGCCCATGGCAAAATATTCTGGGGAATTTCTTTGCGGCATATGATATGCGAGGGCAATGGCCGGTTTATTGGCCAGGGCGTCGTTTTTTATAAACGTTTTTTCCTCGGTTTGTTTTGGCTCTGAAATGTCCGGTTTAGCGGGTAAGTCCGATGCAGGAATATCTTCAAAATACTTTTGGATCCACGCCTTGGTCTCATCCATTTCAAAATCCCCTACAATGGAAAGTGCCGCATTGTTGGGAGCGTAATAGGTTTTAAAAAAGCTCGAAACATCTTCCAGATTTGCCGCATCCAAATCTTCTAGGTCACCATAAAAGTTGTGGGCGTTATACCAATTTGAATTGGCATACTGCGGCATGTCCAACCAAGGAAACCCGCCATACGGCTGATTGAGAACGTTCACCTTCACCTCGTTTTTTACCACACCCTGTTGGTTGGTCAGGTTTTCCTGTGTGATATCCAGACCTCGCATTCGGTCCGCTTCTGCCCAAAGCATGGTCTCCAATTTATGGGAGGGTACAATTTCAAAATAATTCGTAAAATCAAACCTGGTTGAACCATTGAGGACACCTCCATTTTCCTGTACGAGCTTAATGAACTCCATTTTGCCTAAATTCTTGGATCCTTGAAACATCATATGTTCAAAAAGGTGTGCAAAACCAGTTCTGTCCTTAGGCTCAATTCTAAAACCTATATTATAGTATAAGGCAACGATGGCCGTTGGGGAAGTTTTATCCTGCGAAAGGATTACCTTGAGACCGTTGTCCAAGGTATAATATTCTACAGGAACCTTGAACTGCGCAACTTCCTTAGAATCGGTATTCTTTTTTTCATTTTGGTTTTGACAACCAAATATGAATAGAAATAATAATGGAAGTAAAGACATTCCTACTTTTAATTTCATGTAGTATTTTTTTAAGTGATTAAATGTTTCTATGCTGTAAGACTACATTTTAAAGGTAATGTTACATTATTTCTAGTATTCTTCACTTGGGTACCAATCCAATTGGATTACCTCAATTTTTGGGTTACCGGCGTTGACCAGTTCCTTGAATTTTGAGACATCGCTAACATCCGGTCTGCCCCTGTAATGATATGGATACACTTGGGCGGGTTTAAAATCCAAAACGGCCGATGCCGCACTTTCAACGTTCATGGTATATGGGAGATTCATGCACACAAAGGCTTTGTCTATGTTTTCTAAGTTTCGCATTTCTGGAATGTCTTCGGTGTCACCGGAGAAATAAATCCGTTGGTCTCCCACGTTAAGTACATATCCATTTCCTCTTCCCTTTACATGAAAATCCTTAGCTTCCTCTCGTAAGTTGTACATAGGGATAGCCTCAATTTTTATACCTTTTAGCTCTGTAGTTTCACCGTTATTCAAAATTTTCAACTGTGAATTGAATGCTTCGGGTAGTTGATCTGCGACCGCTTGGGGAACGACAAAGGAAATATTGGAGGTAGTAAGTTCTTGAAGGGTCTCTATATTGAGATGGTCTCCGTGGATATCGGTGATAAGTATTAAATCAGGTTCATTTTGGCCTTCAAAAGCCTTGGCTCCACCAGTGGGGTCTACATAAATGGTTACATCGTTCCATTCTAAAACGGTTGTGGCGTGCTCGATGGGAATCACCTCAATGGAATTGGAAATCGCATTGGTCTCCATATCATTGATTTCGGCCGTTTCCATTTCAACAGCTTCCTTGTCATTGGTCTTTTTCTCTCCGTTTTTGCAGGAGTAGAAAAGTATTGTTGCAAAAAGTATTAAAGTTAAATTTCTCATTCTCAAAGTATAGTTTAGATTAAAGTATTAATTCCATTTTAATATCAGATCTGGCGTAAGGCGCGCTGTCTTCTAAAACAATTTCCTTAAATCCAAATTTTCTGTAAATGTGCAAAGCCGTATTTAATTTGGTGCTTGAGTACAATTCGATTTTTTTCCATTGATTCATTTTGCAAAAATCAATGGCATGGGCAAGCATTTGTTGACCGATTTTTAAGCCTTGGAAATTTTCATCCACGGCCATTTTTCCCAATTCAAAGATTCCATCGGTTTTTTTCAATAAAGAATAACAGCCCACAGGTATTTGGTCCAATAGTCCGATAAAAATGAGCCCCCCGCGGGTAAGGATATGTGTCTGACAATCGTTTAGAAGTTCATGGTCTTTTTCTTCCACATAAAAATAGCGTTCTAACCATAGCAAGTTCAAGTCCCTAAATACATCCTTGTATTCTTCTTCAAAAGGTACGATTTTTAGCATGTAAGTAAGGTTTGTCGGCCTTTAAAATTATTAAAACAAGTTAGGCATTGAAAACAGATTTAAAATAATTTAACATTAAAAAATCTAAAAACAACTTCCCTACGTATATAGAGTGATACAAACAAACACTTTAGTTGAAAATCAACAAGATTAATTAATTATTACATTATGACCGAAACAAAAAATAACAATGGTTTGAAGGTCCTGGCAGCGTTACTTGGCGTGGTGCTATTGGGAACTATTATCTACACTGTTAGTCTTTATCAGGATAAGAAAAAGACGGAAACCGTTCTTACAAAAGAAAAGGAATTGGTTGTTGAAGATTTGAATAGCTTAAAATCTGAATACGATAAAGCTATTTTAGAAAGCAATGCTACCAATGAGGAATTGGTATCGGCAAGGGACAATATTGCAAAATATATCGATTCCGTTAAAACAATGAAAGCCGATATTTCCGCCTTGTCAAGGTACAGAAGACAAGTAGATGTGCTTAAGGCCGAAAGAGAGCAGTTGTTGAAACAAGTTGATTCCTTGACACGTTCCAACACTATGATCGCCATGCAACGGGACAGCACGTATGTGGAGTTGGAAAAACAAACAGTTTTTAACGATTCTTTGGTTGTGCAGAACACTCAATTGGCCGATGCCGTTGCCAAAGGTTCTGCCTTGAATTTGTCTAAATTCAATGTTGATGCCGTAAAGGAGCGTAACAGTGGAAAATTGGTTTCTACCCAAAGGGCAAAGGCTACGGATAAATTCAAAATTTGTTTTACGGTGGCTGACAATGTAATCGCTCAAGCCGGTGACAGGGAGTTTTATTTGGAAGTATTGGACCCACAAGGAAATGTGATGGGCGAAAGTTTTTCTAAATCCAATGATGAGGGTGCTTCTATAACCTACAGCAAGGCCACGGAATTCTATTATGAAAACAAGGCTTTGGATGTTTGTGATTATATCAACAAACCAGCCAGTGATTTCCAAGATGGTAATTATATGGTGAATGTATATGATGACAAACTTAAATTATTGGGAACTTCCAAGTTCACTTTGAAATAGTAACACTATCCATTAAGCACAAAAAGGGCGGTCGAATTGAGACCGCCCTTTTTATTTATGTACTCAGTTTAACTCGATAATCGAGATTCAAATGCTCAGACACTTACGTCGATACTTAATGTAAAGGTTCTTTTCAATGCCTATTGGGCATGGCCAAAGGTTCCTTACTTTAAGCTGCCAACCATATTTTCTGGCTTGACCCATTCGTCATATTCTTCAGCGGTTACGTAGCCTAGATTAACGGCTTCCTCTTTTAGTGTTGTTCCGTTTTTATGCGCTGTGTTCGCAATTTCTGCCGCTTTATAGTATCCTATCTTTGTGTTTAGGGCCGTTACCAACATCAGGGAGTTGTTCAAGAGTTGTTTGATGACCCCATGGTTTGGTTCAATACCAACAGCACAATGCTCGTCAAAACTGGCACATGCATCGCCTAAAAGTTGGGCAGATTGTAATATGTTAGCGGCCATTAAGGGCTTAAATACGTTCAATTCATAATGTCCTTGGGTACCTCCCACGGTAATGGCAACATCGTTTCCCATCACCTGTGCGCAGACCATGGTCAAGGCCTCACATTGCGTAGGGTTTACTTTGCCGGGCATGATCGAACTTCCTGGCTCATTGGCCGGAATAATGATTTCGCCGATACCGGAACGTGGCCCCGAGGCCATCATACGAATGTCATTGGCAATTTTATTCAAGGAAACGGCCAATTGTTTCAATGCCCCGTGGCTTTCTACTATGGCATCATGGGCGGCAAGGGCCTCAAATTTGTTTTCGGCCGTTTTAAAGGGCAATCCGGTAAAATCTGAAATGTATTTGGATACTAGTACATCGTAGCCTTCCGGTGTGTTCAATCCGGTTCCAACCGCAGTGCCTCCAAGAGCCAGTTCGCTCAAATGGTCCAAGGTATTTTTTAAGGCCTTTAGGCCGTGGTCCAATTGGGACACATATCCTGAGAATTCTTGCCCAAGGGTTAGGGGAGTGGCATCCATCAGATGGGTTCTGCCTATTTTAACAACATCCTTAAATGCCTTCGCCTTTTTATCCAAGGTAT
Organism: Maribacter algicola; assembly: GCF_003933245.1. Lineage (NCBI taxonomy): Bacteria > Pseudomonadati > Bacteroidota > Flavobacteriia > Flavobacteriales > Flavobacteriaceae > Maribacter > Maribacter algicola. Next base: position 1,056,988 of record NZ_QUSX01000002.1, on the reverse strand, counting down.
CCCTAAGTTGCTTAACGCCCGGTATGGTCGTTTCTACAATTTTTTTATACGCGGCAATATGCATGCCCGTTGGAAACGTATCGTTCGAAGATTGGGATTTGTTAACATCATCATTCGGTTGAATGGTTTTTTCTCCTTCGCCAATTACCTTTCCGGCAATTTCATGGGCTCTGTTGGCGATCACTTCATTAACATTCATGTTACTTTGGGTGCCAGAACCTGTTTGCCAAATGACCAAAGGAAATTGATCGTCATGTTTTCCTGAAAGAATTTCATCGCAGACTTGGGAAATAAGGTCTCTTTTTTCTTCCGATAGAACCCCCAGCTCACAATTGGCATAGGCGGCCGATTTCTTTAAATAGGCAAATCCATAAACTATATCTAACGGCATGGATGCCGAAGGACCAATTTTAAAATTGTTTCTGGAGCGTTCCGTTTGGGCACCCCAATACTTTTCCTTGGGCACTTTTACTTCGCCCATGGTGTCTTTTTCTATTCTGTAACTCATGATGTTAAATATTTAGGATAACAAATTTAGGGGTTTGCCCAATTTTTTGGACTTCAATGCGAATTAAATATTTTTTTAATTTTGACTTGCAAATTGTATCATTTTCAAAGTATCTTTGGAAAGTAAAATGTAGAGTATGTTTGAATTCGACCAATATCTGGGATTTTTAGCTTTTTTGACCATTCTAACAATAGGCTTTTGGTTAATGATTTTCTTATTGACTTTCGTTGTACCCTATTGGTTAATTGGAAACATTAGAGAACTATTAAAAGAAAGGCGAGAAAAGAAAAGAGCGGCAAGGCAAGCTTGAAAATATAATCAAATAAAAAAAGGGAAGCATTTTGCTTCCCTTTTTTGTTATTTCAATTATTTTATTGCTAACCACTAAACTCTTCATCGTCACCAGAATCATCTCTTTGCGGTCTTCTTTCTCGCTGTTTCTTTTGGTTAATACGGTATACAAAGGAAAGATTGAACTGCCTTACGCGCCATTGAAATTCACTATCCGATGTAAACGTAGGGGTTTGTGTGAAGGATAATCTCTTTCTGGAGTTCAATAAATCGCTAACATTAAAGGCAATGGTACCGTTATCCTTAAGTATATCTTTGCTAAACGCTAGATTTATGGAGAAAATACCTTTGTTTTCCGTTTGGGCATTGTTGGTAGGACCTCTGTAAAAAGCATTGGTCTGCCAATCAATTTTTCCTGGTAGGGTAACCTTTGAACTGAACCTTGAAAACCAACTTGTGTTCTTGGCCCCAAAATCTACACCGTTAAAAAGGCCGCTTGAATTAAATTGAAAAAAGTTGAAGCTACCATTGATTCTCCACCATTTGAACGGATTATAAAGTATGCCCACTTCCGCTCCAACGCGTTCATTTGTTGAAAGGTTTATGGGTAGGGACCGTATGATGGCAATTCCGTCAGTTGTCAATTCCCCTGTCTCTTCCTGTATACGTTCAAAAGAGTTTGTTTCTTTTTGATAATATACAGAGGATGTAAAGGTCAATTTGTCCCATCTTTTAAGATATCCAAGGTCATAAGCATTCGCAAATGCAGGATCCAAATCTGGATTTCCTTGAAAAACATTGGTCCTACTTGAAAAGGAGGGAAAAGGGTTGATAAAGAATCCACGTGGTCTATTGATTCGCCGGTTATATCCTAAGGATATATTTTCGTTTTCCGCCAGTTCATAAATTAGGTTTAACGTAGGGAAAAGGCCCAAATAATTCTTATTGAAATCCAAATCGATTTCCGGGCCCAAAATATCCTGTAGTGTTTGAATATCAACACCTGTTACTTCACCTTTTAATTGGGTGTTTTCCAATCGTAGACCGGCAAGAAATGAGAATTTCCCATATTTGTTGCCATATTGGGTATAAAGGGCATTTATATTTTGGTTAAATACAAAACGATTGGTAAGTCCTACGTTGGGTTCAAACTGTCCCGTTGCCAAATTAATTTGTTCTAAGGCGAAGTCATTATCATTTTCTTCAAAATTACCCCTGTAACCTGCTTCAAATTGGGCATCTCCCATAGGCAAAACATAATCCACCTGTAACAATACTTCGTTCTGTAATTCTATCTGGTCAATATTTTGTGCATCCAATATGGTAGTACTGGGAAAAGTCTCGTTTTCCTCAATTTTTATTGGTTTTATTTCTTCGTCGTAGGAATATTGAAAATCTGCCGTTAGTTTATGACCTTCATCATTAAAATTATTGTTGTAATTAAGCGCCAATTGATAACTCTTTTCGTCCTCAACTTCAATTTCACGTCGTAAGGTTCTACTATCAACATTTGTTGAAATAAAACGCGTGGTATTGTTATCTGTTATATCCTCCCCGTCGTTTAAACGACCAAAGGCACTTGCTGTTAATGATGAACTTTCAGTTAGGAAATATTCTATTCCAAAATTGGCATTGAATCCGCTATTGTTTCTATTGATATCCCTATCCTCAATGATTCTGTCAAATGTCCCATTGAAGTAAGTATTGTCAAAAAATCCATTTCCTGGGCCTTCCCTATATCGATAACCTATTGTAGTAAAAATATTAAAGTTATCCGTACGAAGGTTAAGGTTAGGGGTAATGGAAAAAGTTCCTGGATAACCCACCGTGGTGTTAATGGTACCATTGAACCCCCTTGTTTTTTCTTTCTTTAGTACGATGTTCAAAATACCTGCCGTTCCTTCCGCATCGTATCTAGCTGATGGACTGGTAATTACCTCTACTTTTTCAATGGCATCGGCAGGCAATTGTCTCAAGGCATCGGTAGAACCAAAACCTGCAAGAGCGGATGGTCTTCCATTTATCAAGATCCTTACATTTCCATTGCCTCGCAATGCTATGGCTCCATCTACATCCACCGTAACGGAAGGGATATTATCCAAGGCATCACTAATTGTTGCGCCACTATTAGTTAAATCTTTTCCAACGTTATAAACTTTTTTATCCAATCGTACTTCTACGGTCGTACGCTCGCCAACAACGTCCACTTCATTCAACTGTGCAACATCGAGTGCAAGTTTTATTGTACCCAAATTAGTGGATTGGGTAAAATTTTGATTGGGGAATTGTTTCGTTTTATAGGAAATATACTCGATTCTGGCGTTATATCTTCCGGGACTTACCTCAACGGAAAATTTACCTTTTATATCCGTGATTCCGCCAGTTACCTTTTCTGGATTATCGACACTTTGAAGTACCAAGGTCGCATATTCAAGGGGTTGGTTGTTTTCTTCATCCAACACTGTTCCTGTAATCGTTACAGGAGGTTGACCGTTCCCCGGGCCTCCTTCTGGTCTTTGACTTAATATGGGTTGTAAAGTAAATAATAGTAGGAGCAAAGGGAAAAGTCTTCTCATAGGTCTAGTTTTAGTTCTTCTTTTTTTGTTTCTTTTTTTGTTTTTTATTCTTTTTTATAGTTTTTTCGACTCCATTCTTTTGGAGCTCCACAAAAGCCTCATATTTTTCGAGGGGTAGGCTTGCCTTAAGTTCCTCGTCTTGCCTCAATGTTATTTTCTCATAAACCTCACGCATTTTTTCTGGCGGAAGTTTTAAGATTTGAGCCTCAATTCTTTCTTGAACGTACTTTTTTAAAATTGAACTTAGTATAGCACTTTCAAAATCATTTAGCTGTAAGGCTTCCGTAATAGAGGGCATTTCACCATCTACCAATTCTTCGGCCGTTTTTGGCTCTTCTTCCTTTGGTGCCTCTTGGGCCTGTGGTATAGAGCTTCTTTGCCTTCCGTATCCATAACCCCTGCCATACCCATAACCACCACTTCCATAGCCATATTGACTATAAACTTCCGCTCCTGTGAACAAAAGCAGAGTTAATACCAATAATCTGAAGCCATTCAATTTCTTTGTACTTCTCATGATGTTTGATTTTGAATTTGGACTTTGGTTTAAGTCGCTTTGGTTAATAATTTGTTAATAGTTTCTCTAATTTTAAGGGATCTTAAGAAATCAGGTTTTTGATATTTTCTGGCGGTCTGCCAATTATCGCAGTATTATTCTTGATAACTATTGGTCTTTCAATGAGTTTGGGGTTTTCAATCATAGCATCCAGGATTTCTTCCTGGGTCAATAGTCGATTTCTATATTTCTCCTTCCAGACGGCCTCGTTTTTTCGGACCAAATTTTCCGCTGTTATACCTAAACAATGCAGAACCTTGCGCAATTCTTCCTTTGAGGGAACCTCCTCCATATATTTTATAACTTCAAACTCCTTGCCAGAATTTTCCAATATTTCCAGACCTTCCCTTGATTTTCTACATCTGGGGTTGTGGTAAATTTTAATCATTGTTGAATCACATTTATATTACTCTTCCTCTTTCTGTCCCATTATCATAAGATAGGCCTTTAAAAAGGAATCTATCTCCCCGTCCATGACAGCATCCACATTGCCCGTTTCCTCACCTGTACGCACGTCCTTTACCAGCTTATATGGGTGCATGACATAATTCCTTATTTGTGAACCCCATTCTATCTTCATTTTGGAGGATTCTATTTCTTGGCGGGCTTCCATTTTTTTTCGCAATTCTATCTCATAAAGCTGGGATTTCAACATTTTCATGGCAGTTGCCCTATTGTCGTGCTGACTTCTTGAATCCGAACACGATATTTGAATACCGGTAGGATGATGTACCAATTGTACTTTGGTCTCCACCTTGTTCACGTTCTGACCTCCCGCGCCGCTTGACCTCGCCGTTGTAATGGTAATATCAGCCGGATTAACATCTATCTCAATACTGTCGTCGACCAAAGGGTACACATAAACAGAAACAAAAGATGTATGCCTTTTGGCATTACTGTCAAAAGGAGAAATCCTCACCAATCTATGCACGCCGTTCTCACCTTTTAGCCAACCGAAGGCATATGCGCCATCAATCTCAAGTGTTACTGTCTTAATGCCGGCAACATCACCTTCTTGGAAGTTTAGTTCTTTTATTTTATAACCGTTCTTTTCGGCCCACATCATATACATCCGCATCAACATGGAGGCCCAGTCGCAACTCTCCGTTCCACCCGCTCCAGCAGTAATTTGAAGTACTGCTGGAAGCTCATCCCCTTCTTCGGAAAGCATATTCTTGAATTCCATTTTTTCCAAGGAATTCAATGCTTTTTCATATTGTTTTTCTACCTCCTCTTCAGAAACTTCACCTTCCTGTAGAAACTCGATAAGGACTTCCAAGTCGGTTACCAGCGTCTTGGCTGCATTGAAATCGTCAACCCATTGCTTTTTGGATTGGATGTATTTCATATGGGCCTGAGCTTCCTGTGGGTTGTCCCAAAAATTGGGTGCCAAGGTCTTTTCCTGCTCGTTCTCTATTTCAATAAGTTTGGCATCAATGTCAAAGATACCTCCTTAACGCACCAAGGCGATCAATAAGACCTTTATAGTGGTCCGTAGTAATTATCATCTGTGATATTTTTTGGTAAAAGTACTATTCTTTTTGACCAATTTTGAATTAGTTTGTTGGGATTATTGCTGTATTTGCCTTTGATGGTTTTTTACCACGACGGAATGTGTCGTTGTATGGTTTCCTAAGGAATGGACGATGCCCTTTAGAGGGGAACAATCATTATAATCCTTGCCATGGCAGACTTTAATGTGGTTCATATTGGCAAGTACATCGTTGGTAGGATCAAGGCCTAACCAACCGTAACTGGGTACATAAGCCTCTACCCATGCATGCATTTGTGAATCTCCCAAATACCCACTTTCATGGTTTAGATAACCCGCAACGTATCTACACGGTATATTATTTTGGCGGCAAATGGCGCAAAATAGATGGGCAAAGTCTTGACAGACCCCTGTTCGCTGTTTCAAGATAATCTCCAATGTAGAAGTTGTGTCCGTTACCCCAGACCTATACGCAATATGGGAATGTGTCCAATGGTTTAAATCTTTTAGGTTCTCAAAAACTCCCCTGTAGTTTTCAAATTGGAAAAGGCCCTGCTTCTCTTTGGGTATTTTGGTCAAGGATGTTACTTTTAAAAACTGTTCAAAATCGATTTTGAATTCAAGCGAACCAATTTCCTTCCATGAAGATTCAACCTGGGCAAAACTAGTTTGTTCCGGTAGGTTTTTCTTTGATTTTAGTACTTTAAACGTGGCTTCAAAGGAAATATTTTTGAACTTATTTTGGGGATGTACCTTAATGGTATTGAAGCCAAATCCATTAATCGAGAATTGGTCGATGCAATGTAAGGAATTGGAAAAATCGAACTCCTTTAATTTTTGAGTGTCGTTTTCAAGGGGAATGATCAAAAATTGCCAATACGCGTCATGGACCCAATTATCATAGATATTTTCAGATTTGTAGGTAACCGTATATTCTTTGCGCATCTGGAATGTAAAAGTAGCTTATTTGTAAACACTAATAGCTAAAAAACTCCTCGTCTACCTTATTGCTAATTTTGTCAAGACTGCTAAGGATATTTTCAATAAAAGATTTAATATCCTGTTCAATTTCTTCGATATACTTGTACTCATACTCGGCCCGTACCCTTCCAATAAGGAAGGCCGTGGATTCTTTATTATAGCGTCTCTCCGGGTTTAGGATTTTTACATGTTCATAAAATTGATTCAAGGAATTCATGACCGATCTTGGACAATTTGGGTTTAGGATCAAAAATTCCAAGGTGGAAATGCTGGTAGGCGTTTTTTTGTAATACCTCCGCATCATATCGTAGGATTCCGCACATTTTAGCAGCGTTGTCCACTCAAAGCTTTTTGTAAATGCGTCCTCATAACTTCCCTGGGCCAAAATGGCATCATTATATTTGGAGTTTATCATTCTAGTAATCTGTGTGGCCCTTTCGATATTTACACCCATCATAATTATGGCATAAACAGAGTCGTGCAATAGGGTTCCCCTTATCTTCCCCCTTAGAATGGCGCTCATTTCCGTAACGTGGGTGGTAAAATCATGGAGCCCACTCTTAACGAATACTTCCTTTGGGTAATTGAGCACAAAGTGGTAGAATTTATTGATGGATTCATAGAGTTCCGTAGAAATCAAATCCCGGGCACTATTTGCATTTTCCCTTGCATATCTAACGTTGTTCAGAATAGAGGTAACAAAATTGGTGTCTACACCTACTTTAAATAAGACATCTTCCTCATTGAGGATAATTTGGGAGTCTTTTACGGGTTCCCCAACCATGAACAACATAGATCTAAGTACAAATTGTCTGTCCTGTGAAATATGGTTGGGTGCATCCAAAGATGAAAAATAGTTCACGTTCATGTAACGTGCAATATGTTCGGAACGCTCTATGTATCGTCCCATCCAAAAAAGATTGTTGGCTACTCTTGCTAGCATGTGTAATTTATTTTTTTAGGACCCAGGTATCTTTGGAACCACCACCTTGGGAGGAGTTGACAATTAAATTCCCTTTTTTGAGGGCCACTCGCGTTAATCCGCCTTTTAATACAAATTCCTTGTCCTTGCCCAATATGGTAAAAGTTCTTAAATCTACATGGCGTTGTTCAAAGGATTCGGTATCGTCTATATAAGTAGGGTGCACGGATAGCGACATGATGGGCTGTGCGACATATTTTCTGGGATTTTCCTTCACTTGTTTGCGTACTTCCTCAATTTCTTTTTGGGTAAGGCGATTTCCTATGGAGATACCATAGCCGCCCGCTTCGTCCACGGGTTTTATGACCAATTCCGATATATTTTCCAACACAAAGTTCAATTCTTCCGGTCTACTGCAATGATAGGTGTGTACATTGTTAAGTATGGGTTCTTCTTTTAAATAGTATTTGATGATTTCCGGCATGTAGGTGTACACGGCCTTGTCATCGGCTACCCCCGTGCCAGGGGCATTGGCCAGGGTGACATTGCCTTTTTTGTAGGCAGCAAATAATCCTGGAACACCCAAAGCGGAATCCGGCCTAAACTCCAAGGGATCCAAGAAGGCATCGTCTATTCTTCGATAGATCACATCGACCTTTTCCGGTCCTTTTATCGTTTTCATATATACAAAATCGTTCTCCACGAACAAATCCCTACCTTCTACCAGCTCAACGCCCATAGTCTTGGCCAAATAGGAATGCTCATAAAAAGCGGAATTATACATACCTGGGGTAATGACCACGCAGTTTGGAATATCCACACCCTTGGGTTTTACGGATTCCAACTGCTCCAAAAGGTTTTCGGCATAATCCGTAACGGTGTAGGTCTGATAATGGTTAAAAACACCAAATAAAGCCCTTTTTAAAGCCGTCCTGTTACAAATCACATAACTTACACCAGACGGACATCTAATATTGTCCTCCAAAACATAGTATTGACCATCCTTGTGTTTTATAATGTCCGTTCCAGATATGTGATTATAAATGCCGCCAGGCGGATTCAATCCGTTCATCTGATCTAAATAGTTGGCCGAGGAGGTAATGAGTTCCAAAGGGACTACCTTGTCCTTAAGTATGTTTTTATCGTGATAAATGTCCCATAAAAATAGGTTTAAAGCCTTGGCCCGTTGAATGGACCCTCTTTCGATTACATCCCATTCATCCTGGTCGATGATTCGTGGAAATAAATCAAAGGGAAAAATCTTTTCTTGAACATTGTCTTCCCCATATACTTGAAAGGTGATGCCTTGATTGAAAAAGGAGGCTTTCGCTTTGGAATTAAGATTGATATAATCTTGGATGGAATGACCTCCATAAATATCAAAAAGTTTTTGGTATACGTCCTTTATGTTTCCGTTGCTATCGTAGATTTCATCAAATAAATCAGGGTTTCTCTGATAGGAAGAAAAAATTTGATTCTCAATGTTAGACATACATTATGTTTTTTTAAAAGGTATAAAATTTTATAGAAAGTCCACTTGGCATTTTAATATTAATTGTATGTGATAATTTTCTTTTCAATAAAAATTCAGTGTCATTTTTAGATAAGCCTACGTTTCTCCATTTATGGAACTACCAGTTCATATTTTAGCTTTAAATTATCTATTTTTAACTCCAAACTAATTTAGAAAATGAAAGATTCAAGCCCATTTTGGTTATTATTGCTCCTTTGCTGTTTCACACAAGCTTATGGCCAGTTCTCAGAGAATAAAAAGAATTATGAAAAGTTCGAAGGTCTTTTTGATTTTTACTACGATTCCAAGACGGACAAAATCTATCTGGAGGTTCCTGATTTGGAAAAGGAATTTCTCTATGTTTCTTCCCTGAGCAGTGGTATAGGAAGTAATGATATTGGCTTGGATAGGGGTCAATTGGGAAATGAGCAGGTAGTGTTCTTTAGAAAAGTGGGAAACAAACTCATGTTGGTTCAGCCTAATTTAAAGTTTAGGGCCTTGACGGATAATGCCCTTGAAAAGAAATCCGTAGAGCAGGCATTCGCCAAATCCATATTATATGGTTTTCCTATAGAAGAGGAAAAAAATGGAACGTATGTTATAGATATATCCGGATTTTTAATGCAGGACACCCATGGTGTAATTCAAAGACTGCAAAGAACCGATCAAGGAAACTATAGTTTGGACAAGGAGAAGAGTGCCATGGCTATGGATAGGACCAAGGCTTTTCCCAAGAATATAGAATTTGACGTAACATTGACTTTTAAGGGAAGTCCAAAAGGAAGTTATGTACGAAGTGTGGTGCCAAACCCAGAGCTTATCACCGTGGCCCAACATCATTCCTTTGTAGAACTTCCGGACGATGGTTTTGAAAAAAGGGAATTTGACCCGCGGTCCGGGGCCTATCCCTTTGCCTACTACGATTATGCAACTCCCGTAGAGGAATCCCTGATTAAAAGGTTTATCCCTAGGCACCGATTGAAAAAGAAAAACCCCGATGCCGAAATTAGTGAAGCTGTCGAGCCAATCATTTATTATTTGGATAACGGAACACCGGAACCTGTGCGAAGTGCACTATTGGAAGGCGGGAAATGGTGGAACCAGGCCTTTGAGGCCATTGGTTATAAGGATGCTTTTCAGGTAAAAATGCTACCCGACGATGCAGATCCTTTGGATGTGCGGTACAATGTGATACAATGGGTACACCGATCCACAAGAGGGTGGAGCTATGGTTCCAGTGTATCTGACCCAAGAACCGGGGAAATCATTAAAGGGCATGTGAGTTTGGGAAGTTTACGTATCCGTCAGGATTTCTTGATCGCCCAGGCCCTTATGAACAAGCCCTTTGAAGAAAGGGATGACAATTACCGGCCAATGTTGGATTTGGCCTTGGCCAGAATCCGTCAATTATCGGCCCATGAAATAGGACATACGTTGGGCTTTTCACACAACTTTGCTGCCAGTACCAATGGTAGGGCCTCGGTAATGGATTATCCACACCCGCAATTTTCCGTAAAAAATGGCCAGATCGATTTTTCAAATGCCTATGATACGGGTATTGGGGAATGGGACAAGGTAATCGTAGCCTATGCATACAGCGATTTTCCTGATGGTATCAATGAAAGGAATGCGTTGAACCAAATTTTGGAAAAAGCCACTTCAGATGGCTTACGTTACATATCCGATCAAGATGCAAGACCACAGGGCGGCGCCCACTTATATGCCCATCTTTGGGACAATGGAAAATCTATTGGGGATGAATTGCTGGACATGTTAAAGATCAGGGAGACGGCCATAGCCAACTTCTCGATCGATAATATCCGTACCAATGAGGCAAATTCCGTTTTAGAGGACGTTTTTGCCCCGTTGTTTTTTTTCCATAGATATCAAACTGAAGCAGCTACAAAGATTATAGGAGGTTTGGATTACAACTATACGGTCAAGGGGGATGGCCAATTGACCGTGGCACCGGTAGATAAGAAAATTCAGGAGCAAACTTTAAAGGCCGTTTTAAGGACTTTGGACGCTGATGAAATTGCCATTCCAAAGGACAAATTGACTCTTTTTCCTCCCAGGGCGATAGGTTTTGGAAGTACAAGGGAATCTTTTAACGGAAAGACTGGCGTCTCATTTGATGCGCTATCCGCTCCCGAAACCGCGGCAGATATGACCCTTGGATTATTACTGCATCCGGAAAGGGCCTCCAGGTTGATTCAACAAAAGGCTTTGGACCCCAACAATATTGGGTTGGAAGAGGTAATGGCGGAAGTGGTTTCCAATACCTTCGGAAAGAATCAAAAAGATTTCTATATACGTGAAGTGCAGCAAAACATAAATTTTAGGGTGCTTTTTCATCTGATGAACTTGGCAGCAAGTGATGCCGTCCATCCACAAGTAAATGCGATAGCCAATATGCAACTTAAAAAGTTAAATTCAGTAAATATGGAGAATGCGGCGATCAAAGGTGAAATAAACCGTAGGATTGCTAATTTTTATGAGCATCCTAGTAATTTCAAGGTGGTTCCCGCACCCAAGCTTCCTGATGGTTCGCCTATAGGGATGGATTGTTTTCATTAATCATAAGCATTAGCATTTCATGAAAATTAATTTGATAAGCGATACTGTCACGAAACCAACCCCAGGAATGTTGGATGCGATGATGTCCGCTAATGTTGGTGACGACGTATTTAAAAATGACCCCTCAGTGAATGCCTTGGAGGAAAAAGTAGCAAAGATGTTCGGGATGGAGGCAGCACTTTTTTTTCCAAGTGGGACGATGACCAACCAAACCGCCATTAAATTGCATACCCAGCCTGGGGAACAGTTGATATGCGATAAGTATGCTCATGTTTTCAACTATGAGGGCGGTGGTGTAAGTTTTAATAGTGGGGTTTCCTGCAGGCTTTTAGATGGCCATCGAGGTATGGTAACTGCCAAACAGGTGGAGGAGGCAATCAATCCTCCCGATTTTTACCACAGCCCGTTGACTTCCTTGGTATGTATTGAAAATACCACAAACAAAGGGGGAGGGGGCTGTTGGGATATTGAGGAGCTGCAAAGGATAAAAAAGGTCTGTGAAAAGCATAGGCTGCACTATCATTTGGACGGCGCTAGATTGTGGAATGCCTTGGTTGCAAAAAATGAAACTCCTGAACAGTACGGTAAACTCTTTGAAACCATCAGTGTTTGCTTGAGCAAAGGTTTGGGCTGCCCGGTAGGTTCGGTACTCTTGGGCAGTAAGGAGCACATTCACAATGCATTAAGAATACGAAAAATTTTGGGTGGGGGCATGCGGCAATCTGGATTCTTGGCGGCTGCGGGGATTTATGCCCTGGACCATCATATTGAAAGATTGGCGGAAGACCATTCAAAAGCCGCTGAAATTGGTAGGGAACTCAACACCTTGTCTTTTATAAAAAAAGTGGAGCCCATTGAAACCAACATCGTCATTTTTGAAATAGACGAGGACTATATGTCCAGTGCCGACTTTAATTCAAGATTGGTGGAGAAGGATATCCATATAATCAGCATGGGTCAGGGTAAGCTGCGTATGGTAACCCACATGGACTATACGGATGAAATGCACGCTTATTTTTTGGGGACATTAAAACGATTATAAGTAAGGACGCTTGGTGACCTTTATTGAATCAAGATATTCTTCAGGTTCTTTATTCCATTTTCCATACCTGCCTCGGAATTGTAAAGACCACTGCTACCAACTACTGTACCTTGCCCATTTTTAAGGTTAAAAAGAAATTTCCCTTCAAAGTTTGTTTTTCGCTCAAAACGCTTGACGGGAAGATTGGTGTCCTTGAGTTCGTTAAGGGTGTTCTCCAAGGATTTGGAGTCTGCGAATTCCACACTTTCCAACAATATCTTTCCCGTGGCAGATTTTACCACAAACTGATAATATTTATCCTCCTTGTTTTTTACCTCGATCATACCAATTCTTTCCTTTAAAGATAGGTAATTTGAACGTATGCGATTGGAATACTTGATTTGCTAATCGTGTTTGGAAATAATCCGATACTTCCTTTAAAATCAAAAGTTAACTTCCTTGGGATACCACAAGGGCTTGCCCTTCATTTTTATTATTTGAAAAGGGAATCCATACCGGGTATATTGGGCATTCCCTCCTTGGCGACGGCTGCCAATTCCGTTTCCTGTACGCTAGTCGCCCTTTTTATGGCCTTATTTAATGTTAGGATAAGATAATCTTCCAATTGTTCCTTGTCCGATAGTAGTTCATTGGAAATATCGATTTTTTTGATTTCCCTATTGGCGGTTACGGTAACCATAAGGGAACCGTCCGAAGATTTTTCATCGATTAGGACCGTGTCCATTCTTTTTTTGGTTTCTTCCACTTTTTTCTGGGTCTCTTTAAGTTTTCCCATCATGCCCATCATATCTCCAAACATAGCTTACTGTATTTTGTTTACATTTCAAAGTTAATGAAATGTTCACATTCCTGCTTGTAACAATTTCAGTAAAACTATCATTCGTTGCTCCAAAGAATAAGTTTATTTTTGCGACCATCTGTAATTGGAAAAGTGGAACGCATGACAACATGGAAAGCCCCTAGAGCTAGAAAAGAACCAAAGGAATTGGTCGCCCATAACGATGTTAGGATTGATAATTACTATTGGCTCAATCAAAGGGAAAATCCAGAGGTCCTGGCCTATCTACAAAGTGAAAATGACTTTTACGAAAAGGGCACTGGGCACACCAAGGCCTTTCAAGAGGAACTTTTCAAGGAAATGAAATCAAGGATAAAGGAAGATGACGCTTCGGTTCCCTATAAATTGGATGGCTATTGGTATAAAACGAAATATGAAATAGGAAACGAGTACCCAATTTATTCTCGTTTTAGGGAAACCTTGGATTCCGAAGAGGAAATTATGTTCGATGGAAATGAGATGGCCAAGGGAACCGATTATTTTAGTTTGGGCGGAATTGCCGTTAGTCCGGATAATTCGTTGGCCATATTTGGAGTGGATACGGTTTCCAGGAGGCAATACACGCTTCAGGTTAAAAACTTGCGGACGGGTGAAATTTATCCGGAGAAAATAGAGAACACCACAGGAGGCGGTGTTTGGTCCAACGACAACAAAACCTTTTATTACACCAAGAAAGACCCCGTAACCTTACGTTCCGATAAAATTTATAAACATATTTTGGGAACCCCGGTGACTGATGATATCCTGGTGTTTCATGAGGAGGATGATACCTTTAGCACGTTTGTCTATAAGACTAAGTCTAAAAAGTACATTGTAATTGGGTCCCATAGTACCTTGACCTCTGAGTTTCAGATGCTATCTCTTGAAAGTCCGGAAGAGGGCTTTAAAATATTTGCGCCAAGGGAAAGAGGGGTGGAGTATTCTATTTTCCATTTTGATGATTCGTTTTATATTCTCACCAACAAGGATGGAGCTACCAATTTTAAGTTGATGAAGGTAGGGGAGAACCTTACAAATTCAGACTATTGGGAAGAATTCATTCCCCACCGGGAGGATGTATTGTTGGAGGATGTGGATATTTTTAAGGAATACTATGTGCTTTCTGAACGGGAAAACGGACTCAACCAAATCAAAATTGTAAGATGGGATGGTTCGGATGCCTATTACCTACCTTTTTCGAGCGAAACCTACACGGCCCACGTGGGGAACAATCGGGATTTTGACACGCATATTCTCAGATATTCTTACAATTCATTGACCACTCCAAGTTCTGTGATCGACTTTAATATGGCGACCAAGGAAGAAACCGTCATGAAAGTGCAAGAGGTATTGGGGGGCAATTTTGACAAGGATAGGTATGTTGAAATGCGCCTTTGGGCGCCAGCAAGGGACGGGTCAAAAATTCCCATTTCCTTGGTTCACCATAAGGACACCCATCTTTCCAAGGACACTCCGCTGTTACAATATGCCTACGGTTCATATGGGTACACCATCGACCCTTATTTTTCAACCGTACGGTTGAGCCTCTTGGATAGAGGGTTTGCCTACGCTATTGCCCATATTCGGGGAGGTGAGTATTTGGGCAGACAATGGTATGAGGATGGTAAGCTTTTAAGCAAGATGAACACGTTCACGGACTTTATCGATTGTTCCAAATACCTTATTGACCAGCATTTGACCAGTGCGGAACATTTGTATGCCATGGGAGGTTCCGCAGGGGGTCTTTTGATGGGGGTCGTTATCAATATGGCCCCGGAACTGTATAATGGGGTCATTGCGTCTGTTCCTTTTGTGGATGTGGTAACCACAATGCTGGATGATTCCATTCCGCTTACCACGGGGGAATATGATGAATGGGGTAATCCAAATGAATTGGAATATTACAATTACATGAAGTCCTATTCCCCCTATGATAATGTAAAGGCACAGGATTATCCCAATTTATATATTACAACGGGATTGCACGATTCCCAAGTTCAATATTTTGAACCGGCAAAATGGGTGGCAAAATTAAGGGAACTGAAAAAAAATGACAAGCTACTTTATTTTGATATAAACATGGAAGCGGGTCATGGCGGTGCCTCCGGAAGGTTTGAGGCATTAAGGGAAGCCGTTAAGGAGTATGCTTTTTTGTTGGATTTGGAAGGAAAAATAGTACTGTAGAAAAAAAATAGTAGATTTGTAGCAAAGTTTAACAAATCCATGATTTGTTAAATACAAACAAAACTTATCCCCCCTATGGAAAATAAGATAAAGGCTAACAACAATATCTTAGAATTAATTGGGAAAACACCGCTGGTAAAACTTAACAAGATTACCGAAAACTTTACAGGTGACTTTTATGCCAAAGTTGAGGCATTTAATCCGGGGCATTCCTCCAAAGACCGTATCGCGATACACATTATAGAAGAAGCCGAGAAAAAGGGTATCTTGACGGAAGGTAGTACCATCATTGAAACTACCTCTGGTAATACAGGTTTTAGCATTGCCATGGTAAGTATCATAAAAGGTTACAAGTGCATCTTGGCGGTTAGTTCAAAATCCTCTGCGGATAAAATAGATATGCTTCGTTCCATGGGTGCTGAGGTTTATGTATGTCCGGCCCACGTAAGTGCGGATGACCCAAGATCCTATTATCAGGTTGCCAAGCGATTGCATAGTGAAACAAAAAATTCTATCTATATAAATCAGTACTTCAATGAACTGAATATGGATGCGCATTACAGGTCCACAGGTCCAGAAATTTGGGAGCAGACCGCTGGGCAGATTACCCATTTGGTGGCTTGTAGCGGAACTGGTGGGACCATATCCGGAACCGCACGTTACTTAAAGGAGCAAAATCCGAATATCAAGATTATCGGTGTGGATGCCTACGGATCCGTATTGAAAAAATATCATGAAACGGGTAACTTGGATACCAATGAAATTTACCCATACCGAATTGAAGGATTGGGTAAAAATTTGATACCATCTGCGACCGACTTTCAAATTATCGATGAGTTTATTAAAGTAACCGATGCCGAAAGTGCGCATACTGCAAGGGAAATTTCAAGGACAGAGGGCATTTTTGTAGGCTACACAAGTGGAGCCGCCATGCAGGCAGTGAAACAATTGGACGAATTGGGTACGTTTGACAAGGATAGTAAAGTAGTGGTCATATTCCCAGACCATGGTTCAAGATACATGAGCAAAATATATAGTGATCAATGGATGGACGATCAAGGATTTTTGGAAGCGAATCCCGTTGAGGCAAAACAGGAAATTCAATTTATAAAATAAGAATCCCTTTAAGGAATATATAGAAGCGGGCATTAGGCCCGCTTTTTTTGTGTCTATAAATAATTTATGAATGCTGTCCAAAAATTTTTACTTTTGCAGGCAGAATCAAAATTTGGCAATGAGAGACTTATTTGAAAGAATCATAGAGAATAAAGGCCCTTTGGGGAAATGGGCTTCACAGGCAGAAGGATATTTTGTATTTCCAAAGTTGGAAGGTCCCATTTCCAATAGGATGAAGTTCCAAGGGAAAGATGTTATCACTTGGAGTATAAACGATTATTTAGGTCTTGCCAATTTGCCCGAAATAAAAAAGGTGGATGGTGAAGCTGCGGCCGAGCACGGAGCTGCATACCCCATGGGAGCAAGAATGATGAGCGGGCATACAGATTACCATGAACAATTGGAAAAGGAGTTGGCCGCATTTGTCAATAAAGAGGCTTCTTACCTGCTTAATTTTGGGTACCAAGGATTTATGTCCGTTGTTGATGCACTGGTGACCAAAGACGATATCATTGTATATGATGTGGACTGCCATGCATGTATTATTGATGGGGTTAGATTGCATATGGGCAAAAGATTCACGTTTACCCATAACAACGCCGAGAGTCTGGAAAAGAACCTTGAACGTGCCACCAAATTGGCAGAGCAGACTGGGGGCGGCATTTTGGTGATTTCCGAAGGTGTTTTTGGTATGCGTGGAGAGCAAGGTATTTTGAAAGAAATAGTCGCTTTAAAGAAGAAATTCAGTTTTAGGTTGTTGGTAGATGATGCCCATGGTTTTGGTACTTTGGGTAAAACCGGAGCTGGAGCCGGTGAAGAACAAGGTATTCAGGATGATATTGATGTGTATTTGGCGACGTTTGCCAAGTCAATGGCCAGTATAGGAGCTTTTGTAGCCGCCGATCAGGAAATCATAGACTACTTGAAATACAACTTGCGTTCCCAGATGTTCGCAAAATCCCTCCCCATGGTCTATGTGAAAGGAGCATTAAAACGTTTGGATATGCTGCGAACCATGCCTGAACTTAAAGCAAAGCTTTGGGAAAATGTCAATGCACTTCAAAATGGACTTAAGGAGAGAGGCTTTGATATTGGAACGACCACCAGTTGTGTGACCCCTGTGTATTTAAACGGTAGTATTCCTGAAGCCATGGCACTTGTGAAGGATTTGAGGGAGAATTACGGAATATTTTGTTCTATCGTGGTATATCCGGTTATTCCTAAGGGTTTGATTTTGTTGCGATTGATTCCAACGGCTACCCATACCATAGAGGATATTAATGAGACTTTGGATGCTTTTTCAGCTATACGGGATCGACTGGAAAATGGGACCTATAAAAGATTATCGGCCGCGGTTGCTGCTGCCATGGGAGAATAATGAAGCATTCTTTTACCCTTAAAAAAAGGCTCAAACGATACGTTTGAGCCTTTTTTTATAGGTTTTTCCTATAAGTCCTTCTTCTCTTGTAGACAGTTGGACTGAAATGCTTCCACATTTGTTTTATGGCGAGGTTATCCTCCAATTCTGGGGTCCTATAGCACATTTGAACACCTTTTTTCTTAAATGTTTTATAATATTCATTGAATATGATGGCCGTGACGCCTTTGTTTTGATATTCAGGATGGATTCCTATTAAATAAAAGATGGCATCTTTGTTATTCTTTTTTGCTGACAATAGATAAAAAATACCTAAAGGGAACAATTTGCCTTTTGCCTTTTGTAAAGCTTTTGAATAGGAAGGCATTACGATTGCAAAGGAAATTAGTTTGTCGTTCTTGTCAAGGATAAATTTTATATACTCAGGATTTATAAAACTGATATATCTTTTTTTGAAATAGGCCTTTTGTATTTCGGTAATGGGAACAAAAGACGAAAGTTTGGCATAGGTTGCATTAAAAAGATCGAACATCTCGTCCACAAAGGGCATTACCTCTTTGGTATTGGTAAAGTTCTTTTCCCTAAGACCATACCTTCTTTTGACAATATCGTTTAGTTTGGTAAAAAGGGCAGGGTCTGCGTTACTTGCAGGAAACTTATTTTCTAGGTATTCTTTCTCCTTAACAAATCCAAAATCGGTATAGTGCTTTTCATAATAGGGATGGTTATACCAAGTAACCATAGAGCCTAAATGATCAAAACCATCTACTAGCACGCCTACCTTGTCCAGATTGGAAAAGCCCACCGGGCCTTCCATGAATTCCAGGTCATTTTCCCTTCCTATTTCCGCGACTTTATCCAATAAAATTTTGGAAACATTTGTGTCATCAATAAAATCGAACCAGCCAAATCGCATTTTCTTGATGCTTTGCTGTCCAATTTCCAATCGGTTGATAATAGCGGCCACCCTGCCCACTAAGGTACGTTCCTTATAAGCCAGAAAAAACCGGGCATCCGCATCTTTAAACACCGGATTTATATCCTTGTTGAACGAGTCAAGTTCGTCTTTGATTATGGGGGGGACCCAATATTTCGAATCCTTATAAAGTGAAAAAGGAAAGGTAACGAATTGCTTGAGCTCTTTCGTATTGGCAACCTCTTTTAGTTTAATCATCGATGCTTCTTAGAAGCATCAATATTAGGAATATTAATCAATACCGAAAAATAGGGAGTAGTTAAAAGTGAGCCGTGACAATATTTCCTTAAAAATCTATTTCACTGTCATTACTATTTCCTTGTTTTTGGGCCTTTTTGAGTTTTCTCAATTGTTTTTTGGAAGGACCTAAATCTATATCTTCCGCACCCCTTCCCTTGGTCTTTCTATTTTTCCGCTGCTCCTTTTTCATGGAGTTTTTCTTAATTGCACCTCCATTTTCATTTGCTTTTTGATCATCTATGGGAACAAGGGTATCTTTGTGAAAATCGAATCTATAGGATCCACCGGCACTTACAAAAACCCTGGAAGGTGTATTTTTAAAACTTGCGCCAAGTCCAAGGTCCACTTGCATTCTCTCATTCAACAAGTACGCAACACCTCCCCTTAATAATAGATCTGAATATCTATCGCTTTGTATCCCTTGATGCTCTAAAAATGCACTCCATTTGGGATTTCTAAAGGCATGGGAAATGGATATTAAGTAACTCAGCTCGGGATCATCTGTTCCAATTCTGTCATAAGCGGTATTTGTAATCATTACCATTCTTGGAGTCATCCTACTTTGGGTGGCCAACATAACCCTAGGTGAAACCGTTGGTTCTCCTGGGTAATATGGGTTGTCTTCCAAAACGAAATTGGCACCGGCATACAGGGAGACCGCTGGCAAAAGGTTCTTTAATTGAAATTTGTGGTTGGCGCGCCAACTATATAGATTGGGTTTATTGCGCTCCGGATTTTTATAAGGGTCGTAGAGTAAATATTTCAATCCCAATCTATTTCTGGAGAAATCCCTTCTTTTGGCCTTAAGGTCAAAGAAATCATAGATAATATCCTGATCTTGAAAAGTGCCTTCATAATTGAGCTCCAAACGTTCAAAAAAAAGCCCGTATCGTAACGAAAAGTTTGTTCCCCACAGATCGGATTGTGTATTCAATAGGGTATGGTCGCTCTGTTCGTAAAAAAGACCCATTTCCACTTGTACCACATTTTTACCAACGGCATAGGCACTAACGGAGAGTCCGGGCCTGTTGGAATTTATTACATCCGTATATTGGGACATGACCGATAGTGGCACGAGCAACAGAATTATAAATTGAAATAGGATTCTTTTGGTAATAAAGGGCTTACCCATGGAAACGACTTTATAATTATTTTAATACTTTGAATCTAGTTATACAACGTGAGAATTGTATTTTTGATATATCGTAATCCAAATAAATGGCATTTTTAAAGGCAATATTGGTAATTATTTTGGTGTACTACCTGCTAAAAATTTTGGTAAGGATGTTTGCGCCACAAATATTGAATTATGCGGCCAAAAAGACGGAATCACATTTTCGAAAGACGTTTGAGGGATTCCATCCGGATTCCAATCAAAAGGAAGAAAAGGTAGGTGATGTTATCATCAATAAGAAATCGACCAAGAAAAATAACAATTCCGAAAAAGTTGGGGAATATATCGATTTTGAAGAAATAGACTAGCTATCTTTGTCTAACCAACCACCGGAACATGAAGAAAGGTCTAAAATTCTTTTTCACCCATTTTTTTGTAACCGTATTTTTTATAATAGCTGCCCTAGCTTATTTCCACCCTGTTCTTCAAGGAAAGGTGATTTTTCAAAATGATATTGCCCAATATACGGGCATGGCCAAAGAGCAAAATGACTTTCGAAAAAGAACCGAAACAGAGCCTTATTGGACCAATAGTGCTTTTGGTGGGATGCCCACCTATCAATTAGGGGCAAATTATCCACACAATTACGTCAAGAAATTGGATAGGCTTATTCGATTTTTACCCAGGCCCGCCGATTATTTGTTTCTTTACTTTATAGGTTTCTATATCCTGCTTTGTTGTTTAAAGGTCGATTATAAACTCGCGATTTTAGGTGCTTTGGCCTTTGGTTTTTCCACGTATTTGATCATTATCATTGGAGCAGGTCATAACGCAAAGGCCCATGCATTGGCATACTTGCCCATCCTTTTGGCTGGTATTATATTGGTGTTCAGAAAAAAATATCTATCCGGGTTTTTGGTAGCGGCCTTGGGAATGGCCCTAGAAATAGTGGCCAACCACTACCAAATGACCTATTACTTTATGCTTTTGGTGTTGGTTTTGGGCATAGCCTATTTGGTGGATGCTATAAAGCGAAAGGAATTAAAGCATTATTTTATCTCCGTTGGAATTTTGGTCGCTGCCGTAGGCCTTGGCATTGCAGCGAATGCTACCAGTCTGTTGGCCACTAAGGAATATGCGGATTGGAGTACTCGCGGCAAAAGTGAACTGACCATCAACCCAGATGGTTCTCCTAAGCAAAGTACTAACGGCTTAAGTAAAGAGTATATAACCCAATGGAGTTATGGGATTGCAGAATCCTTAAACTTGTTCGTACCCCGACTATTTGGTGGAGCAAGCCAGGAAAACTTGGGAGAGGACTCCAAATCCTTCAACTATTTGATAGACAAAGGACTGCCCAGATCCAGTGCCTTGGATTTTGTGAGCGGTATTCCTTTATATTGGGGTGAACAACCTGGAACATCTGGTCCTGCATACATTGGAGCCATTATATTCTTTCTGTTCATTTTGGGATTGTTCTTGGTCAAAGGGAAGCATAAGTGGTGGTTGTTGTTCGGGGTTTTGTTGTCTTTGATGCTTTCATGGGGAAAGAATTTCAGTGGGCTCACAAACTTTATGATCGATTATTTTCCGTTGTATGATAAGTTCAGGGCCGTTTCATCCATACAAATTGTATTGGAACTTTGCGCGCCCCTCTTGGCCATCTTGACCTTGAAAAAAATCTTTTCCTCTAAAGTACCTCAGGCCGATAAACTGAATTCCCTAAAATACGCCGGTGCCGTAGTTCTTGGTCTGGGAATTTTATTATTCCTGGTCAAGGGAATGTTCGATTTTACGGGGCCATCAGATGAACGATTACGGATGACAGGTTTGGAGGAACTCCCAGAAATGCTAAAATTAGACCGTAAGGCCGTGTACACGAATGACCTCGTTAGATCTTTGGTGTATGTGTTATTAACCGCTGGATTGGTCTGGTTTTACCTTAAGGGAAAACTTAAGGAAAATCTAGTAGTTTTAGGAATTGGGCTACTTGTGGTTTTCGATCTGGTAGGAGTGAACCTAAGATATGTGAATGCCGATAATTTTGTTTCGAAGCGAAGAATGCTGGAACCTTTTCAAGCTTCGGAAGCAGACAAACTCATCATGGAAGACGATGGGGTGTACAGGGTTTTTGACCAGACCGATGGTTTTGATTCCGCTAAAACGGCTTATTTTCATCAAAGCATCACGGGTTATCATGCTGCCAAACCCGCAGGGATGCAAGATCTATATGAATTCCATATCTATAAAGGGAATCTTTCCGTTTTCAATATGTTGAATATTAAATACGTGATTCGGCAAGATCAGGAAGGAAACATATTTCCCATTCAAAACCCTGATGCCAACGGAAACGCTTGGTTTGTTAAGGAATTGAAGCCTGTAAATTCTGCCAACGAAGAGATACTCGCTTTGGATAGTCTGGACACCAAAAGTGTAGCGGTGTTTAATTCGCAAAAAATAACCAACATCAACCGTTTTGATTTTCAAGTGGATTCTACCGCCACGATTCAATTAACTGATTATGAACCCAACCATCTGACCTATTCATCGAGCAACCCAAATGCCGGTATCGTAGTGTTCAGTGAGATGTATTATCCCCATGGTTGGAATGCCTATTTGGATGGCGAACGAACCGACCATTTTAAGGTAAACTACGTGTTAAGGGCCGTGCGGGTGCCCCAAGGAGAACATATCATCGAGTTCAAATTTGAACCCGAAGTCGTTAAGCAAGGAAGCACGATTAGCTTAGCAAGTACCATTTTGTTGGGCTTGGTACTTATGGGAGGCATTGGGTACTCTTTTTGGCGAACGAAAAAAGAAGAAGGGACCGAAGAAAATGTGCAAACATCAAATTAAATTCTCGTATACCCACCAACATGATTATCCAGATAGTTATCAGGAGTACGCGAATGCGGGACGTTCGATCCATACTAGAACCATTTATTCCCCAGATTTTCATTTGAACGAAAAACTTTAAATAGATGAAGAAGGTTTTGGTCATCACGTATTACTGGCCTCCGGCGGGGGGTCCTGGAGTACAGCGATGGCTAAAATTTGTAAAATATTTTAGGGACTATGGTATAGAGCCTGTTGTCTATATCCCTGAAAACCCACATTATCCCTTACTAGATACCTCCTTGCTTGCTGATGTGCCAAAGGATATTAAGATACTAAAACATACAATCTTTGAACCGTACGGACTATCAAAATTGATATCCGGCAGCAAAACCGAACGAATAAGTTCTGGAGTCATTACTGAAAAAAATCAGTCCGTATTGGAACGTATCATGCTTTGGGTGCGGGGCAATTTTTTTATCCCCGATGCCCGGAAATTTTGGGTGAATCCTTCGGTAAGGTTTTTGGGACCTATTTTGAAAGAGGAAGGCATCGAAACCATTATCACTACAGGCCCCCCGCATAGCCTGCATTTAATCGGTCTAAAATTGAAAGAACGGTCGGGCCTTCAGTGGATAGCCGATTTTAGGGATCCATGGACCTCAATTGGCTATCACCAAAAATTGAAGCTAACGACATCGGCACAAAAAAAGCATAAGGAACTAGAGCGAGAGGTCTTAAATACCGCCGATAAAATTGTGGTCACAAGCAAAACCACGAAGGAAGAATTCCAAGCCCTTACGCCTAGGCCAATACGGGTGATAACCAATGGATTTGATTGGAAAGATAATACGTCCATATCCTTGGATCAAAAGTTCACCATCGCCCATATTGGCTCCATGCTTACTAAAAGAAACCCCCTTAATCTTTGGAAGGTCCTAGGCGAATTGGTTCAAGAAAATGCCGACTTTAAAGACTCCCTGCAACTTAATTTTGTGGGGGTCGTGGGTCAGGATATCTTGGATTCCCTGAGCGAATTCGGGATAAGCGAATATGCAAGTATCCTGGGGTACGTACCGCATGAAGAGGCGGTTTCCTTTCAACAAAAATCACAGGTCTTATTGTTGGTGGAAATCGATTCAAAGGAGACTGTTGGAATCATTCCGGGAAAGTTTTTTGAATATTTGAGGGCCAAAAGGCCTATTCTGGGGATTGGTCCGGCCCATTGGGAAGTAGCCGAAATGATTTCTGAAACGGCATCAGGACAGTTTTTTGATCATGCCAACGAATCCGAGCTTAAAAGTGTACTTTTAAACTGGTTTCAACGCTATAAGAATAATTCCTTGAAGGTTCCGGCTATCAATATTGAACGTTACAGTAGGCAGGAACTAACAAGGCAATTCGCGGATTATATTTAAGATGGGTATCGTACTAAAACAGTCCTTGAACAATACCATCGTAACCTACGTTGGTTTTGCCATTGGCGCGCTAAATACACTATTTCTCTATACAAATTTTATGCAACCGGACCATTATGGGCTGGTCCAATTGATTCTTTCCGTTTCCGGTGTTCTCATGCCCATTCTAGCCTTTGGTGTCCCCAACAGTTTGGTAAAGTTTTATAGCAGTTTTAAAACGGAAAGGGAACAGGACGGCTTTTTGGGGATGATGCTCTTTCTACCGTTGCTGTTCATTATACCCATAGGTTTCCTTAGTTTTTTTGCCAATGAGGCCATTGGGGGGGTGCTTTCCAAGGAAAACCCCATAGTACGGGATTATATATGGCAAATATTCCTGATCGGGATTTCCATGGCCTATTTTGAGGTATTTTATGCCTGGGCCAGGATCAGGATGAAATCGGTCTTTGGAAATTTTATGAAAGAGATTTTCTGTAGGGTGGGACAGAGCGTATTATTGATTCTGTTATGGTTACAGGTTCTGGATGTTCCCCAATTCATCAATGCCCTGGTGGTTTTTTATATCCTTAGAGTGGCCATCATGAAGCTGTACGCCTACCGTCTTCGTTTTCCAAAATTGACGACAGTGCTACCACCTAATTGGCGGGAAATCCTTCAATATAGTGCCTTGATTATCTTGGGTGGCTCTACCGCCATTGTACTTATGGAGGTGGACAAGGTGATGCTCAATAATTATTTGCCCATTGAAAATGTTGCCTATTATGCCGTTGCCGGATTTATGGCCACGGTGATTGCTGTGCCCAGTAGGGCGATGCATCAGATAACCTACCCCATGACGGCAGAGTATATCAATAAAAATGATTTGAAGTCTTTGGGCGGATTGTATCGGAAAAGCTCTTTGACCCTGTTTATAGTTTCTGGGCTGCTGCTGATTTTAATACTGTTGAATTTGGGAGATCTGTATCGAATTTTGCCATCGGATTATAGTGATGGTTATATCATTGTGTTTTGGATTGGCCTTGTAAAGGTATATGACTCCTTATTGGGCAACAACAATTCGATTTTGTTCAATTCAAAGTACTACACATCTGTTTTGTTCTTTGGCGTTCTGCTGGCCCTAATGGCCGTTGGTTTCAATCTATGGTTGATTCCAAAATTTGGGTTGCAGGGAGCGGCCATAGCCAGTTTTTCGGCATTTTTCATCTACAATTCGTTAAAGTTGTATTACGTGAAATCAAAATTTGGGCTTCAGCCTTTCACAAAGGAAACCTTAAAAGTCTTTTTGTTGGTATTAGCTTTGGCGATTGTCTTTTCTTCAGTACCATTTTCATTTCACCCAATCGTAAATATTGGGGTCAAGAGTATTTTAATTACGGTGGTTTATTTTATGGTACTTTATAAGTTCCGGATTTCAGAGGATATCCATACGATACTTGATAAATACCTAGGTAGAAAATAAATCAAATCTGACGGCCTTTGTCCTTCTTTTGTACGCCGTATTGTCCTTTATAGACTTTCAACAAAATCAAGAATAGGTTCACGATAAGAGGACCGAAAATCAATCCCACAAATCCAAAGAGTGGGATACCCAAAAGTACTCCTATAAGGGTTATTAGTGGGTGAATGCTATCCAGTTTTTGAAGCAGCATGAGTCTTATGAGATTGTCCGTAGAACCTACTACGACTAATCCGTAAATTAATATTCCCCACGCCTGAAAGTCATTTCCGCTGGCGAGACTTAAGACAAATACAGGGAAAATCCCAATAAAAGTCCCAATAAACGGAATCATAGAGCCAATGGTGACTATCACGAACCAAAACCAAGGATTGTCTATATCAAATATGAAAAAGCCAATAAGTGCAATGATTCCCTGTGCCAGGGCTACTAAGGGTATCGCAATGGCATTGGAGCGTACTACCTTGTCAATTTCATTGCCCAAGGTAACCAGGGTCTTGTTACTTAGCGGAATATATTCCATCAAGGAATCCCTCATTTCCTTTGGACTTATTAACATGTAATAAAGGATTATTAGCAGGACCCCTAGAGAAATAACTACGTTCAAGGTACTACTTGCAAATCCAGAAAGGTTTTCGGTCACCCAACCTGATGCCTGTTGGGGGTCTATGGCGTTGGAAACGTCATAATCCAAATACTTTTCCAACACAAAAACCTGTTCCTTAAAAGCACTGATTACTTGTTCTGACTTATCGGCCAAGTTTCCTATCTTGAATCCCAACATGTATACGGCACCGGACAAGGGAATGCATATACCAATGATGGCCAATAGGATTAGGGTAATCGCGGACCACCTTTTTCCCAACCCTGTTTTATGTAGTTTTTTCATCCATTTTCTCAGGATGACATATAAGGTAAGTGCTCCCAAAACCCCTGAAATATAGGGTAACATAGAGTCGAATATCAATCCGCCAAAAAATAGGATTAATATTAATAGTAATAATTGTCTGATTAGTTTTGGATGTATTTTTTTCAATATACCTGTAAATTGGATTTTTGGAAATTTACTAGGTTTCCTGCAGATAGATTGATGCACACGAATAAATATGTAATCGAATTGCAATAAGTATCCTAAGGGACACTAATAAAATAAGGATACGTAAATTCCTTTCAACAAAAGGGAGTTTTATCAATTCCAACTATAGGAATCTCAAAAAAAAAAGCCCTGTAGCAAACGTATCTACTACAGGGCTAAAAAACTAACCAACCTAAAAACTATCTTAATTATTCATAATTCCTTCTAGAAGCGGATCTTGTATTACTGCTTCGGGTAGTACCTCTAGAGGGAGCTTTACTGACCGATCTTGTCGATTTACTGACCGTACTCCTATTGTTGGAAGGTGTAACGGTCCTTTTTACGGTTCTTTGGGTGACGGTCCTACTTTCGTTACTACGGCTCGCTGTACTTCTGTTAGTAGGTGATGCATACGTGGTGGTACTTCTTTTTACCGTAGTACTTCGTGGAGTTTTGGTTGCCTCCCTTGTAGATACCACTTTTCTTTTTTCGTTACTTCTAACCGTATTATTATCACTACCGCGCCTTACCGTTGTTGAACTGCTTCTATTCACACTTGAGGATTTTCTTACGGAATTATCCGTTTTTCGGCCATTGTTACTAGAGGCTACACTTCTTCCAGACTTAAAATCATCACTTCTTCTTGCTGTGTTATTGTTGGAACGAACTCCGTCATTTTTTCTGTAAGCCGTACTTTTGTTACCTCTATAGGAATTCTCCCTTACGGCTACCCTATTATCATTTCTATAGATACTCGCCCTTTCGCGTCTCACTTGATTGTATCTATGTTCCCTGCCAATGTTTACATAAGCCCTACGGGTATTGAATTTATAAGGTCTGTAATAGGTGTACCTTATTGGCGTGTAAAATCTTCTGTAAGGTCTGTTGAAAACCAGAGCGAATCCTATAGCAGGTCTTACGAAAAACCCGTGAAATGGTCTATACACATAATGTCGATTGTAAATATTGATAAAACCTGTATGGTAATCGTAAAATCCTCTGTTATCATAAAAAACGAACATGCCGCCTACACTACGAACCCTATTGTTTCTATATCTAATATCTACATCGCCTATCTGGTTAACCCTTCCATAGAAGTCGTAATAAATGGGAACGTTTTCCACTTGGATTACCGCACCGTAATCATCATACTGTGCGTAAGGGCTATAATCATACCCTGAGTTGAAGGTAATTCCGTTTCTTCTTCCAGTTACATAATCCTCAATGTAGAAGTCGAACTCCCCATCTGGGTATACTGAAAACGTAATGCCATTTTCAACAAAAATAAATGAGTTGTTGTACCTATAAGCATTGCGCGTTGCAACCTTATCTTCTACCGTACCGTTGGCCAAGACACCTGTAGTGCCTAAAATCATCGCCGTAAAAAGGAGTACTAAATTTTTCATGATATAAGGTTTTAAATTTCAAGTGCAACTATTTACACTCGCCTTACATAAAACAAAGAGCGTGCCAGAAATTAGAATATATATTTAAATAATTGAAAATCAATTATTTAAATATATATTCTTCTAAATAAAATAAAGTTTTAGATTAGATCAATTTTTCTAAAAGATATTTTGCGGTGTACGATCTGGAGTTTTTTGCTACTTCCTCAGGTGTGCCCTCGGCTAATAATTGCCCCCCGTTTTCGCCACCGCCCGGTCCTAAATCGATGATGTAGTCCGCGCACTTGATGAGTTCAATATTGTGCTCGATCACCACAATGGAATGCCCTTTTTTTATCAAGGCATTGAAGGATTTCAAGAGTTTTTGAATGTCATGAAAATGGAGTCCTGTCGTGGGTTCGTCAAATATAAAAAGTGCTTTGTCCTTCGTTGCGCCTTTTACCAAAAAGCTGGCCAATTTGATACGTTGTGCCTCACCACCGGATAGGGTGGAGGAGGATTGCCCCAAGGTTACATAGCCCAAGCCCACATCTTGCAAAGGTTTCAATTTGGCAACGATTTTGGTTTGTAAGCCTGTTTCGAAGAAATCTATGGCATCGTCGATGGTCATATTGAGAATATCGTCGATATTCCTTTCGTTAAAAGTAACCTCCAACACGTCCTTTTTAAACCGTTTTCCGTTGCAGGTATCACATTCCAAGTGTACATCGGCCATAAATTGCATCTCCACGGTGATTTCACCTTCTCCTTTGCATTTCTCACATCGTCCTCCATCTACATTGAATGAAAAATGTTTTGCTTGGTAATTCCTGATTTTGCTTAGTTTCTGGCCCGCAAAAAGGGTACGTATTTCATCATAGGCCTTTATATAGGTAACCGGGTTGGAGCGTGAAGAGCGTCCAATGGGGTTTTGGTCCACAAACTCCACATGTTTTATGTGCTTATATTTTCCATTGACGGAACTAAATTGACCGGCCTTTTCGCCGTAGCCTCCAGTTTCTTTGAGTATTATAGGGTACAATAGTTTTTTTACAAGGGTACTTTTTCCACTGCCGGATACACCGGTTACTACGGTTAGCATATCCAATGGAAAAGTAACATTGATATTTTTGAGGTTGTTTGCCCTACAACCTATTATTTCTATATGATTCTTGGAAGTACGCCGCTCTTTGGGAATCTCAATATTCATGGTTCCGTTAAGATAGCTTGCTGTAAGTGAAGAGGATTTCAAGATTTCCTCTAAAGTACCTTGGGCAACTATGTTTCCCCCATGGGTACCGGCCTCCGGACCAATATCGATAACCTCGTCCGCAGCTTTCATAATATCCTCGTCATGTTCCACCACAATGACTGTATTTCCTAAATCCCTTAGGGAAAGCAATACTTCGATTAAGTTTTCGGTATCCTTTGGGTGAAGTCCAATACTCGGTTCATCTAGAATGTACATGGAACCTACGAGACTACTACCCAAAGAGGTGGCCAGGTTAATTCGCTGGCTTTCTCCCCCGGATAAGGTATTGGACTTTCTGTTCAAGGATAAGTAATTGAGCCCCACTTTGTCCAAGAAACCCAAACGGGAATTGATTTCCAGCAAAAGTCTGTCCGTTATTTTGGCATCGTGTTTGGTAAGTTCCAAATTGTTGAAAAAGGGAATCAGGCGCTCAATAGGAAGGCCTACTAGATCAGAAATGGATTTCCCACCAATTTTCACGTATTCCGTCTCCGGTCTTAGTCTTTTGCCATTGCAAACGTTACATTTTGTCTTTCCCCTGTAGCGGGAAAGCATTACCCTATTCTGAATTTTATAACTTTTTTCTTCAAGTGTTTCAAAGAATTTGTGTAGCCCTATGAAGTGCTTGTTTCCATCCCAGACCAATTTTTTTTGATCTTCCGATAGTTCAAACCATGGTTTGTGAATGGGAAAATCAAATTTATAGGCGCTATTGACCAATTGGTCGCGGTACCACCCCATGCTTTCCCCCCGCCAGGGAAAAACGGCATTTTCATAAATGGAGAGGGCTGTATTGGGTATTACCAAATCTTCGTCGATACCAATTACATCCCCGTATCCTTCACATTTTGGACAGGCCCCATAGGGATTGTTGAAACTGAAGAGATGCACATTAGGCTCCAAAAAGGTCATTCCATCCAAATCAAATTTGTTGCTGAAAAGTCGTTGTTTAGATGTAGAGAGCTCTTCGATGATACATTGCCCTTTGCCTTCAAAAAAGGCATTGTCCACGGCATTCGCCAATCGATTGTAAAAATCTTCATCGTCCTTGGTGATAATCCTATCCACCACAAGATCAAATTCTTTACCTATATCTTCAGGGGCCTGGTCTATTCTGATTACTTTCCCTTGGTATTTGATCCTAGCATAGCCCTGTTTGGAAAATAACTGAAGCGATTTTAATGCATCGCGGTCATCGCGTATGGTAACAGGGGCAAGTAGCAATAATTTGGTATCCGTATCAAATTGCTTTACGTGTTCAATGACATCGGATACGGTATTTTTTTTTACCTCATTACCTGATATGGGAGAGAATGTCCTCCCAATGCGGGCGTAAAGGAGCTTTATATAATCATAGATTTCAGTAGTAGTGCCCACCGTAGATCTTGGATTGGTCGAATTTACTTTTTGCTCAATGGCAATGGCAGGGGCAATACCTTTTATATAATCGACTTTTGGTTTGTCCAATTTTCCAAGGAATTGTCTGGCATAGGAAGAAAGACTTTCTACATACCTTCTTTGTCCTTCGGCAAAAAGTGTATCGAAAGCCAAACTTGACTTTCCGGATCCTGAAAGGCCCGTAATGACCACCAACTTGTTTCTAGGAATGACAACATCAATATTTTTTAGGTTGTGCAACTTTGCGCCCTTGATAATGATGTTTTTTTTGGGGTCAACTTGGGATATCGTAATCATATGCGTTATTAAAGTTGCAAAGATACGACTTGACCGTTAGGTTAAAATCCATTTGCCCCAAATCTCATTTCGTCGAGTACTTTTTCACATTTTTTTTGGAGTATTTATTTTTTTATATCTTTGAGCTTCAATAAATGCAAGAGCCTATAGCCTAAAATTACTTTTGAAGTTAAAAAAGTTTTAAATGTCCTATGACCATTTTGGTACTTGGACCCCCAATTTAACCCACAAAAGTAAGGCTTATGATACAGGAACTTGAAGATTCCCAGCTAGTAAAATACTACATGAACGGTAACGAAAGGGCCATTGAGGTGCTTATCAACCGTCACAATGCACGTTTAACGGGCTTCATCTACTCCAAGGTAGGAGACCGTGAATTGACCGAGGATATTTTTCAGGATACCTTTATGAAGGTTATACGTACACTCAAACGAGGTGCCTATAATGAAGAAGGCAAATTTTTGCCTTGGGTGATGCGCATTGCACACAACCTTATTATAGATCACTTTAGAAAAAGCAATCGAATGCCCATGTGCGACGGTACGGATTCCTTCAGTATTTTTTCCTTAATGGGCGATGAAAAGCTAAACGCGGAAAAACAATTGATCAAGGAACAAATTGATACGGATTTGGCAAGGATGATAAAGGAACTTCCAGAAGACCAGCAAGAGGTTTTGGAAATGCGCCTTTACAAGGATATGAGCTTTAAGGAAATTTCTGAAAATACGGGCGTAAGTATCAATACAGCTTTAGGAAGAATGCGCTACGCCTTGATAAATCTAAGAAAGCTTGTTGAGGCGAATAGTATAGTTTTAACGAATTAATTGGTAACAGGTCGAATGGATCTACTATATTGGTTCCGTTGGCGTTATTTAACCGTAACCAAAACGGAAGTAATATGGAAAAAATTTACCAAACTAAAGTAAACAACTCTAAAGTAGTATCCGCAAAACCAGAAACAATCAAGTTTTTATTGGATTACTCCAAATCTCTCAATATAAGTGAAGCCAAAGGCATCAAATTTGAAAATAACTTGAACTAAGCATATTTTCTATCAAACAATAAGAACCCCGGGGAAATTTTCTCCGGGGTTTTTTTATCGATAACCTTCCAGAGCACTGGTGTTCGAACAATCTTCTATTTTTTCAGGACCGTTTCTTAGGTACCGGCGAACTTATAAAATGTGCATTTATTGTACAGAAAATAGGTTTTTAGGCTTTCACATCATAAAAAGGCGGTTTTACAACATACTTTTTCCTACAGGGTGCGATTTATCTAGTTTTATATCAGAATTGAACGACTAATTACAATTAATCAATAACCAAAATCAGGATCCCCACCCTGTCACCTAATGAAAGTAACTAATATGGAATTACAGATTGAAGATTCAGAACTAGTAAGAGATTACATCAGCGGCGATGAGAAAGCATTGGAGATTCTTATCCATAGACATAATCAACGTATTACAAGCTTTATTTATTCCAAAGTTTTGGATAGGGATGTCACCGAGGATATTTTTCAGGATACCTTTATTAAGGTTATTAAAACCCTGAAGAAAGGTAATTACAGTGAAGAAGGCAAGTTTTTGCCATGGGTAATGCGAATTGCTCACAACCTGATCATTGACCACTTTAGGAAGAACAAAAGGATGCCAATGTTCGAGGGGAGCGAGGATTTTAATATTTTTTCTGTAATTGGTGATGACAAGTTGAATGCCGAAAAACAACTGATCAAAGACCAGATCGATACGGATTTAAGGGAATTGATCGAAGAATTGCCCGATGACCAAAAGGAGGTCTTAATCATGCGAATCTACAAGGATATGAGTTTCAAGGAAATTTCTGAAAATACCGGTGTAAGTATCAATACCGCCCTTGGAAGAATGCGATATGCCCTTATCAACCTTAGAAAAATAATTGAAAAACACAACATCGTTTTAACGAATTGATACGTCAGAATAAATAGATAAACAATATTTCCATTTTAGTTGCGTTAATTTAATGTAACAACAATGGAAATATGGAAAAAATTTACTCTAATTATCAGGAAAGAACAGAGTTTAAAAAAGTTTGCCCAAAAACAATCAACTTTCTCTTAAGTTTTTCAAAGGCACTGTACGATGTAAAGTACAAGGACATGGAGTTCGAAACCTATTTAAACTAAAATACTGACCCGCCTAGCGGGTCTTTTTTTTTCTTAGGTATTCATCGATGACCGATTTTCTTCCAATGGTCCTGGTGATAATGTCCTTGTCCAAATCCCAACCTCTGGCAGGCGAATAATCCCTGCCATACCATATAATCTGGAGATGCAAATCGTTCCATAACTCTTTGGGAAATAGTCTCTTAGCATCTTTTTCAGTTTGGACTACGTTTTTTCCGTTTGAAAACCCCCAACGGTACATTAATCTATGGATATGCGTATCTACAGGGAATGCGGGAATTCCAAATGCCTGTGAAACCACCACACTGGCGGTCTTGTGGCCAACGGCGGGTAGTTCTTCAAGTAGCTCGATTTCCTGGGGAACCTCACCATTATATTTTTCGATTAAAATTTCTGAAAGTCCGTGAATTCCTTTGGATTTCATGGGTGATAACCCCACTGGCTTTATGATCTCCCTAATTTCGGCAACGCTCATTTTAACCATATCAAAGGGATTGTCCGCTTTTTCAAAGAGCAGTGGGGTTATTTGATTGACCCTCACATCCGTACTTTGGGCGGACATCAGCACAGCAATCAATAGGGTGTAGGAATCTTTATGCTCCAAGGGAACGGGAATGGTTGGATATAGTTCCTGTAATTTGGAAATTGCGTATGATACCTTTTCTGCCTTCGTCATTTTTGTTTAATTTTATAAAAATAATAGTGAACAAAATAATAAGATAATTGACTATGAAAACACTAAAGGAAGGGGATAAGGTCCCAGAATTTTCAGCCAAAGATCAGGATGGCAATACTATTAATTTATCCGATTATAGTGGAAAGAAATTGATCGTTTTTTTCTATCCAAAGGCAAATACCCCTGGTTGTACCGCAGAGGCTTGTAACTTAAGGGATAACTATAAATCCTTGCAAGATGCTGGTTATGAGATTCTTGGTGTGAGTGCCGACTCACAGAAACAACAATCGAATTTCAAGAACAAATATGACTTTCCATTCCCTTTATTGGCAGATGAAGACCATACCGTCCTTAATATTTTTGGTGTTTGGGGACCAAAAAAGTTTATGGGAAGGCAATATGATGGTATCCATAGAAAAACCTTCGTAATCAATGAAGAAGGAATCGTTTCCAAGGTTATAGACAAAGTAAAGACCAAGGACCACGCCGCCCAATTATTGGATTAGAATTGGGGCTTTCAAAAATAGGCCCAACCCAAAATAAATCGGAGCCAACATTCCGGTTCTAAAATAAGTACCTCGTTTTTAAAGCTTTCTTCCTAAAAACGGGGTTCTTTTTTAAGGTATTTATTGAAAACTTGGGTGATATAAGAAGTAGGCGTTTTACCAATTCATCATTTTGGAATTTGCTACTTGTGAGGTGTTAAAACGGAACTATTACAAGTCTTTCCATGTCCCCGAAACTTTTTAAAATAACCGTCTTTCTAAGCGGTTATTTTTTTTCTATTTCCTTTTCAATTTCTTCCGGTTTTGAAAGTTCCTTTTTATTGAACAGGTTTTTTTCCTTGATGATTTCGGCAATACCTTCCGGAAGCATTTCTTCCCAACCATCTTCCCCGTTCATAATTTTTCTCAGTACATCCCTGGAGAAAATATCCATGATATCCGGTTCATAGTCTATAATGTCCATGACCTTGCCATTGTATTTGAAGAACTTGTAGAGCTCCTTCATCCTTGGATGTACCTTCACGTTGTTACTGGTCATCACTTGGCCGGTATCTGGGTTCTTCATGGGGTAGAGATACACCTGAAGATCCTTGAAGAACAGTTTTCCAAAGGCCTCCAAAATGCCACCGCTTAAATGGCGATAGTATTTTTCATCAAAAATATCAACTAGGTTATTTACCCCCATGGTAAGACCTATCCTATTTTTGGTGTAATTGTTGAAATATTCTACCAGTTTGTAATATTCCTGAAATTTGGAAATCATTACGCAGTGCCCTAGGGAACATAGTAATTCTGCACGGTCCATAAAATCCTCCTCGTCAATTTCCCCAGATGCCTTTAAGTTTGAAAGGGTAATTTCAAAGATTACGATACTATTTTCTGGATCTACCTGTGGATCGCGTACAAAAATATCATAAGATTTTTGGAACATGTCCATATTCACCTTGGTAACGGGTCTAAAACTACCCCGCAAGGCCAAAATATTTTTTTTGTAAAGTACGGCGGCCGGTAATAGGTTGTTTCCGTCCGGACCAAACATGACGGCATCGGTCATGTCGTTTCGAATCAATTGAAGACTCATCAAACGGTTGTCCACATCCTTGAAATTGGGACCTGAAAAATTGATCATGTCTATTTCCAAGGTATCCTTATCTATATGATCGTATAGATATTTCAGCATTTTTTTAGGCTTGTGGTACTTATAAAAGGCACCATAAATTAAGTTTACACCCAAAATACCAAGTGTCTCTTGTTGAAGCCTGGCTTCGTTTTGCTTAAAACGAACGTGCAATACGATTTCGTCGTATTCTTTTTGCGTTGGATCCAATTGATATCTGATACCTACCCAACCATGGCCTTTATAGCGTTTGGAAAAATCAATCGTGGCAACCGTGTTGGCATAGGAAAAGAAAACCCTGTTGGGGTGTTTCTCCCGGCTGATCCTTTCCTCCATCAACTGCATTTCATACTGGAGCATGGTCTTCAAACGGGCCTGTGTCACATACCGGCCGTCTTCCTCAACGCCGTAAATGGCATCACTAAAATCCTTGTCATAGGCACTCATGGCCTTAGCGATGGTGCCCGATGCACCTCCCGACCTAAAGAAATGGCGGGCTGTTTCCTGTCCGGCCCCAATCTCGGCAAAGGTTCCGTAGATATCCGGATTAAGGTTTATTCTTAAAGTTTTGGCTTTGGTCGAGGGGATATTCTCGAAAACACTTTCT
The DNA here is from genome assembly GCF_003933245.1 of Maribacter algicola. Lineage (NCBI taxonomy): Bacteria > Pseudomonadati > Bacteroidota > Flavobacteriia > Flavobacteriales > Flavobacteriaceae > Maribacter > Maribacter algicola. The sequence continues at coordinate 1,020,520 of NZ_QUSX01000002.1, read as the reverse complement.
CTCTTTAAAACTGAGGCCATTCTTTTAATTTGTTTCAACAAAGTTATAAAGAATGGGCAACCTAATGGCCAAACCAATCAAAAAAATACCGCTTATCATTAAATTACGCACGGGCGATTCATTTTGGCACAAGCTTAATCCATTTTAGGCCTCTATTTTCTTAAATAAGGATTAAATTTGAATAATATGGAAGAAGGCTTAAAGGTTACTTTTCTTGGAACGGGTACTTCACAAGGAGTACCGGTCATAGGTAGTCAACACCCTGTTTGTTTGAGTGGAGATGCTAGAGATAAAAGGCTTAGGGTTTCGGTTTTGCTTTCGTGGGGTGACTACAACTATGTGATCGATTGTGGTCCGGATTTTAGACAGCAGATGTTGATCAATCAAGTAAATAGGTTGGACGGGATTCTTTTCACCCATGAACACTCGGATCATACGGCAGGTATCGATGACATTAGGCCATATTTTTTCAGACAGGGGGATATTCCCATTTTCGCCCATAAGCGCGTCGTGAAATCCTTAAAAAAACGATTTGATTATATATTTAAGGACAAGGATAGATATCCGGGGGCACCATCGGTGGAAATCAATTATGTTCAAAAGGACCATGAATTTGAAGTGGGCGACCGGTTGGTATCTCCCATTCAAGTAATGCACAACAGGCTAAAGGTTTTTGGCTATCGCATTGGAGGTTTTACATATTTGACCGATGTAAAATCAGTGGAAAAGGAAGAATTCGAAAAGATTCTAGGCACCAAGGTATTGGTCGTGAATGCCTTACGTATAGAGCCCCATCATTCCCATTTTAATTTGGAGGAGGCACTGGCCTTTGTGGCGAAAGTGAGGCCACAGAAAGCATATTTTACCCATATAAGCCATTTATTGGGTTTTCATGCCGAAGTTGAAAAGAGTCTTCCAGAAAATGTACATTTGGCCTATGACAATCTTACTATTGAGATATAAAATATGAAGAAGAATATTTATTTGTACCTATTTCTTTTTGCCGCATTAATTTGTCTTTATCTAGCGGTCAGTGGTAGTAAAATGTCCAAGGTGAACACCAATAGAATCCAGAATTTGGAGACCAAGGTAGACGCTTTGAAAGATTCTCTGCAGGAAAAGGAACTGCGCATATTGGAGCTGCAGTATTTCTCGTTGGAAAACAACGATGATGCCTTGGCGTACTATGACCATTTGGAACTTGAGAACCCTGTCCGATACATTTCCGATAAATTATTGGAAACCAATGAATCCAAGGGAGATAACCCGTTGGTACCCTATGAGGGCATGCAGAACGATTTTAAGATCAATAAAATCAAGGTGCTGAACCACAAATGGATTTTAGCCGATTTTTCGGATGGAAAATACTGGGGCGAAATCCTGATCCGGTACGAACTAAAGGATGATCTGGGCGTTGATTTTACCCTTATGGACCATCTTTTGTATACCAGAAGCAACTAGCGGTTTTCTTCCAACCACTTTTTAAGGGAATAAAAATTTTGGGGAGCCACACCGTGTCCCACCGGAAATTCTTCAAATACATGGTCGATACCTAGCTCGTTCAGAAGTTCAGGAGCCTTTTGGGCCCATGCTATAGGTATCACTTGGTCTACCTGCCCGTGGGAGGCATAGATTTTTAGCGATTGGAAATCCTTTTCGGCATACCCTTCTTTAAGAATTTTCTCGTTTAAATAACCGCTTAGGGCTACGACCCTTTTTATTTTTTCAGGGTAGGAGAGTGCAACCGCATAACTGAGAATGGTCCCTTGGCTAAAACCAAGTAAGGTAACATCCTCTGGGTCCAGTTGATAGGCTTTACATGCCTCTTCTATAAAGGCGACAATTTTATCCCTGGATGCTATGGCTTGTGCATCGTCGCTCCATTTACCTTGCTCATTATCAAAATGAATGGCATACCAGGCGTATCCAAAGGGTTGTAATTTATACGGTGCCCTAATGGAAATTATACAATACTCTCTGGGCAATTCCTCAGCAAAGGAAAACAGGTCTTCCTCATTGCTTCCGTACCCATGTAACATTAACAATACGGGAGCCTTGCCCTGTTGGATGGAGGAAGGTCTGATGATATGTTCTAACGATAAGGGGGCTGTAGTCATGATCTATTGGATAAAAGTGAACCATTTTTGAAAATAGGTTCCTAACAAAGGTACACCTTGCTTTTTATTGTTGAGGGCGCCCAAGAACCCATAAAACCAAAGTGCCAAATAGCAGATATAAAGTCCGTACAGGCCGTACTGGTTGTACCAAACACTGGAAAAAAGGGCAAAAGCGTGGAACAAAAGGTGGATGCCAAAGGCCTGCCTAATATGAAATCTTGCAAAGTCATGTTTGGGCTCCATATTCATGGTAATGGCTATTAGGGCCCCAATGAGGGTCAAATAGGAAATAATGGCCGTGTTTTTTCCTTCAACTACATTTTCTGCCATACTTCTAGATATTTATGTGGATTTGGTCGTTGGCAATCGTACCTAGCACCGTTCCCTTAAGTGTATGGCCCAAGAATAGACTGTTTTTTGAATTACTGGCGATGTGGGCTTCGGTAAAGGTATATTCCGGGTCTGGGTCGAATAGGGTCAAGGTTGCTTTGGCACCTTCTTTAAATTCAGGAATTTCAATCCCGAATAGTTCCCTGCCCCGGGTGAGTATATCAATCGTTTCCTCCAAGGTAAATAACTGGTTCAAGGCCCCAAAACTACTTTCCAGGCCTATGGTGCCATAATCGGCATTCTCAAATTCCACCTTTTTCAACTCAATGTTCAGGGGGGTATGGTCAGCGGTCACAAAATCGATGGTGCCATTTTTAACGGCTTTTATGAGTTCTTTGCAATCCTTGGAAGTCCGTAAGGGCGGCAAGACCTTGTAGTTGCTCTCAAAACCCTCCAGCACTTCGTCCGTTTGGAATAGGTTGTGAACAGCTACGCTGCACGTAACCTGGAGTCCCTTTTTCTTGGCCGCTGCTATTAGTTTCACGGAGTCTGCGGTACTGATGGTAGGGATATGCAGTTTGCCCCCGGTATATTCCAAAATGAACAGGTCCCTGGAAACCTGAAGCTCTTCGGCCATGGCCGGAATTCCTTTTAACCCAAGTTTGGTGCTAACGGTCCCTTCGTTCACGTTTCCCTTTCCGGCAATATGGGTGTCCATGGGAAAGGATAGCACCATGCCGTTGAAGTTTTGTGCGTATTGCAGGGCGATTTTCAGCAGGTTGGGGTTGGAGACTGCATGTTTGAAATCATAGAACCCCACGGCCCCCGCATTTTTCATGTCATACAGTTCCGCCAGGGTTTCCCCATCGCCGTTTACAGTAAGGTTACCCAAAGGGTGAATATTGGTGAGATGGCCTTTTCCAGCATTTTTCAGGAAAACAATATCGGAACTACTATCAGGGAGGGGAAAACTGTTGGGATTCAAAATTACATCGGTAAACCCGCTCCGCGCTGCCGTATCTAGACCATTTGTAATGGTTTCTCTTTCCTCATACCCCGGTTCGCCAAAACTTGCCCCGGTATCTATCCATCCTAGGGAGACATGTAGATTTTTATGGTCGATTATTTTTGCTTTGGACGGTGCATCAATATCGGTTCCAATTTTTTCTATGATGCCGTTCTTGATTAAAATATCTCTTTTCTTAAGGTGGAATTCCTTGGATTTCCCATGTATGAGCTTTACCGATTTTAGAAGTATGTTCATCTAAGAGTTATTTTAAGAACCTTTGAAGTGCGGATTCCGTTAGTACAAAAACCAGTGCTAAAATAGCAAACCATTTCCAAAATTCGTTGACGCTGTTGGTTTTTTGGACCTCGTCGAAAAATTTGAAAATTGAATCAAGAACCCTGTCGCTTTCAATATTGCCAATATCTTGATACCTAAGCCCACTCTCCTTGCGATCGAAGTTAAAACTGATTTTTCCTAACACTTCATCCCCGTTCATAATTTGAAAAATACCATCCTCAGTTGGGTTTTCATCAAAGGTCAATTGGACTTTTTTAGGTAGGGAAATTTGCTGCGGGATGAATTCATAGGCATTGGTCGCAATTTTTAGGATATGGTCCTTGGGCAGGGAAACAGGTATTTCCAGTTCTTCGTATCTGCCCAAGGTGTGATATAGCTTGGGCAATTTTAGACTGTTGCGGGCAATGTTATAAAAGGTAGGCACAATGAGGGGGGAACTCTTGAAATTTGAATTTTCCCCATCCAATGCCGCAGAGAAGAAATAGGAATTCTCACCGCCTATTAGAAATGCGTTCCCGTTTTGAAAAGTCAGGACGTTTTGCCCCTCTGAACGTAGGCTGAAATAACTGTTAACCTCTGGATATTGAAAATTGGTTACCCGTTTATTGAAGACATTCCTAAAAATGGGATGCTCAAAGGCAATAGTGGAAATGGCCGCCTTTTGTACTACATACGCTCCATAGTTGGTGTTGAAAAAGGAGGTGGCGAACCTATTATAGGACGCAAGGTCAATAACAGTCGCCGGGATTACCACAAAAGTTCCTCCTTGGGCAACAAAGGTGCGTAGCGTATTTTCCAGACCTGTGGGTATTTCTTCCAATTCATTTAAAACTATCAGGTCATAATCTTCTATGGCCCCATAGTTTACCTGGCCCAATGGGGTGGAAGTCAAATCAAATTCGTTGGCATTGTATATCCTAGTTAAAAAGTCGATATCCCCATTGGAAATTGCCAGCACCTTGATTTTTTTAGGACGTTCCAAATTGAAAAAGAATTCATTATCGTAGGGGAGTCCCGTATCCGAAATGACAATCCTTCCGGCGATAGGGGCGTTGGCAGGGATGGAAAAGGTCACCGATGCAATTCTTGAATCGTTAAAGGCAGCCGATGTTTTCGCGATTAAATCATCCCCGTTGTAAAGGGAAACAGCGTGTGTTTCAAGGCTTGTGTTCGAAGACAGTATGGTGGTGAGTTCAATGACCTCAGTGTCCGAATCCGAAATGTAAACGGAATCTATGGAAACGTTCACCAAATCCTTAGGGACCTGTTGAATTACATAGACGTTGGGGTTTTCATCCAATTTTGGCAAAGGTCCCAACCGTTCCTGAAAATCCGAAATAAGTACCGTTCTTTTTAGGGAGGCCGGATCTGAATCGAACATGGAAGTGCTTTTTAAAAGTACCTGGTCCAGGGTCAATTGGTTCGTACTAGGGGAGAGGTCGATCAACTCGTTCTGTATATCCGCAATTTCAACGTCCTCAAAAACCTTATCATTGGTGAATAGGCTAAACGCGCTGTTTTTGGGTACGGTTCTAATAAGTTCCTGCACCATATTTTGCAATAGGGTACCGTTGTCCAATTTTGCCTGCATGCTAAAGGAATTGTCTAGATATATGACCGTTTCCTGAGGTTTAAGGGCATTCTCATTGGCACTAAAGGGCTGGGCAAAGGCTAGGATCAAACTTGCAAAAATGCCCAATCTAGCGAGTAGAATGAGCCACTTTTTCAGAACACTGCTCTTTCTGGATTCGGATACGACCTTTTTGAGCAATTTTACATTGGTAAAGGGTGTTTTCTTAAAACGGCGAAGCTGAAAAAGGTGAATGATTATGGGAATGGCCAGTAACAAAAGAGCCCAAAGAAGTTCTGGATATTTAAACTGCATTCCTTTAAGTGATTGGTCAAAGATACTTATTTTGACTTGATATTCCCCATTTTATGTTCCCCGTATAGGTTCAAATTATCAGAGTGGGGTGTAATTGATTTTCCTTGGAATATTTCCTTTGGTGTCTGGTTTGAAATTGCAAAATCTGGATGCACTGAGCATTGCCCAACATCTCTCTGTATCAACATAAAAAGAAGTAATCCAACATATTACGCATCGTCCTTTGCTTAAAAAAGGCCCTAATTTCCTTTTGTGCCTCCTCATTGGCAACGGTTATAATGCTTTGGGGATGTTTAATGTGGTCGAGTTCCTGGAAGGAAAGCAGGGTATGGCCATAGATTTCCTTTCCAATTTTTTTTGGATTATCACAGATCCATGAGAATTCAATATTCTTTTCGGTGAGCGATTGGGCAATCCTTTTCCCCTTGAATCCGGCACCCCAGACCACAAGTGGTCGGTTGGTATCATGATCTAATTTTAAGAAGTAATGAAGTTTTATGTCCAAAAAATAGTTTTGGGCGTAATGTTCGCTGGTGCGCGAAGTTCTGTGGTCATAGTCCCTCCAATACAGCAGGGTTTTATCGCATGGGATAATGTGGAGTCCTTTTTCGTAAAACCGAAAGGTAAGGTCGTAATCTTCTGGATATCTTTGGGGATTGAATCCTTCACAGGCCTCAAAATCTGACCGGTAAACCATCCAGCAGGGGGAGGGGATGACACATTCCTTGTAAATTTCGGTAAAATTCGTTCCTTTCTCCGTTAGTCCGTTCAGCCATTTTTCATAGCGATCGTAACCATCGCTAATACCTCGGTCCGAAAAATACTTCACTTGTCCTACGGCAACATGTCCCTCACCATGTTCCAACAACAAATTGGTCATGACCTGTAGGCGGTCTGGGGTCATAATATCGTCGGAATCCATTCGGGTAATAAAGGAGCCGCGGCAATGGGCATAGGCCGTTTGTAAGGCCTGTATAACGCCTTTGCCTGTATTTGGATATACGTTTATCCGTGTGTCTTTTTGTGCGAAGCCTTGCACCAATTTAAGGCTTGCATCCGTAGAGTTATCGTCCACCGCGATTATTTCCCAATGGGAATAGCTTTGGGACAGAACGGAATTCAGGCACTCCTCCAGATAGGCGGATGTATTTTTAAAGGGGATGATGATGCTAACCAAGGGGTGTACCATGGGAGGTAAGTTATAAAAAGGATTTTATCCGGTGCCAGGGAACAAATGTCGGATTAAAAGGAAACATACGAATAATAGTAGAAAAGTTTTTAAAAGAAGTAAAAACCTTTCTATATTTGCACCCGCATTAGGAGAAATGGCAGAGTGGTCGAATGCGGCAGTCTTGAAAACTGTTGAGGGTCACACCTCCGGGGGTTCGAATCCCTCTTTCTCCGCAAAAGAAACCCGCAACGAAAGTTGCGGGTTTTGTGTTTTAAGTAGCGTCAAAAGCATGCTTTTGCAAGCGGATCAAAACACAAAACCCAACAAACGTAGTTTGTGCAGGGTTTCATGCTTGCCCGGGATTGCCTGTTTGGGATGCATGCAGTGAATCCCATCCGCCTTAACTACGAAAGGCAGTAATAATTGAAGACACTTTACATCAACACTTTCATCGGTTTAATTCCTATATTGGAGGTATAAAGATGTATTTTACATCAATTTTAACAAGTTAGCCACTATTTTATAACTCTATGAAAATCAAGTTTTTAATACTAAGTGGAATTTCTCTTTTGCTATGTTCTTGCGATTGTTGGATTCAAGTAAATGGGCAAATTATTTCATCAGAGATCGGCAAACCTATAAGTGGAGCGAAAATTGAAATGGTCAACAAAAATCTAACTTCGACTTCTGACAAAAACGGTAATTTCACCATTGGAGAAATGACTGGATTTTGTTACTCTCCACAAGTTCGGATTACTTTTGACAATCATAAACCTTTCGAGATTGAATTGGAATCTGACTCAGGTTTTCAACACAATAAATTAAAAAAGGAATCGGAATCAATTGACTTTGATGAGCCTTTTTACCCTGACCCAGATAATCTGAATTCCTATATTTCATCAACTTGGATTGAAAAGTATAGTAGAAATTTTGAAATAAAATCGGACAGTTTAATCATCTATATGGATGAAAAAAATCTGACTAAAGAAATCGAGTTGCTAAAACAAAAACTCAAAAATAAAAACAGTGGCTAACCCCTGTTATAATTCATTGCTGCATTTTCGCTAAATTTAAAACCATTAACCTTTAACAGGGCCCGATTTCTAACCGACAATTTCCTGCAGGAAAACGTCGCTACGAAATCATAGCCCAACCGTTGTAACACATTTCTAAAACCACAAAGGCTTACTTAAAATTTGAAATCACTGAATTGTTGAGCGATAAAAGGGCTAATATTTACATATTTCATTTGATTATATGTTTGGTTTACCTGAACTCTTTGGATTCTAATTTGTTGAAACTTCATCATTTTCCCATCTACCAAAAATTTAGAATCATAGGTAACGTAGAAATTTGAATCATTAATTTTACTTGCTACAGAGGAATACGATTTTATTGATTTACGCTGAAACTGACTATATAATTCCTTGAGATTGCTATAATAACCAATAAAACTATCTACTCTTTTATTTGTATCGTTTGACTCTTTTCTATCAATTTCAATGCCTTTTACTATATAAAGTTTCATATTATACAAGTTATTTACAACTATTAGAATATAGTATTTATATTCCTATTCAAAAATACAAAATATCAGCACTATAGGTACTTAACGTATAATTGATTTATAATATATTGACATATTACAAATCAACGTTAATAACTCATCAGCAAAACACTTGATTTACAAACAGTTGAAAAATATCTTTGTAATAGGATTAAACAACTGTATGTCCAAAAAAAGTGAAATAAAAAAGAATATCCGATTCTATAAAAAAGAAATGGAAAAATGGGAATTAAGAATCTTCATCTCTCTAATTTTAATCTTTTTGGGAATCACTGGGTTTTGTTTTTTCTATTTAAAAGCTAACAATTGGAATATTATAAGTCTACAAATAAATACGGTGGAATTATCAAAATTAGGCATACTAACACCTTTTATTTTTTGTTTAAGTTTTTCGGCAAAACAATTCAATTATTATAAAAGGCAATTAGATTTATATAAGTTAAAAAAAGTAGAATTAGAATATAAAACGTGTTACAACAAAGAACTAAGTTAAAAACCAGTTTCACATTTATACGGATTTATAATTCTTGCCTTTCTCCCGCTACCGCACGAATCATTTCGCGTGGTTCCACTACAAAACAGACTAATGAAACGGTATGAAAACAAACGGAGCTCATCGCAAAAAAACAAACTAAAAAAGAATCCAAATGAAATATGTATTGCCTTATATGATGCTCTTAGGGCTTGTAATCTCCTGCCAACCCAACACGGGTGAAACGGACAATTCCCAAGCTCCAACCCCGATATCTATGGGGGCCAGAACCCAACTCACCAAATCCTACATAGACCCAGGTCCCGGGTATTCCCAAGCGGTGGTGGTGGAAGCCAACGGCATAAAAACCATCCATATCTCAGGGCAAGTGGGCACGGGCCCTAATTTTGAAAGTCAGTTTAAGGAGGCGTTGGAGGGGCTCTTAAAAACCTTGGAACATTCAGGCGCCAGTTTTGATGATGTGGTCAAATACAATACCTATATCGTGGATTACCAACCCGCCTATTTAGATACTTTTAGAACCGTTCGCAAACAGCTTTTGGGCGATAAGGACATGCCCGCCAGCACCTTGGTGGGGGTACAGGCCTTGGGTTTGCCGGAATGGAAGGTGGAGATCGATGCGATAGCGGTCGTGGAAAGGAAATAAAAAGTCATTTCGAACCGAAATAAAATGACTGTGAGAAATCTAATTTCAATAGATTTTCCGTCGCCTAGCCTGTCTTGAGCGTCAGTCGAAAGGCTCTGTATAAATGCCCCTCGCTGGCACAAACATTATGCTCGTTCCCCACTAAAGTATTCATCCAATCGTATGGTAAAGCAATTCAGACGGGGGAGATAGTTTTGCCATCTGTGTTGTGTCCCGCTACTGGGACTAGTTCCAATCCGTTAGTGCCCCTTTATTTAGCAAATACTCAAATTCGGGCTTTTTCATTTCATTTTTCCTCAAACGAAAGTGTTAAGACCTGTTAAATAAAACACAACTTTTTTTAAAAAAAGGGTTTTAGGCCTAGCTTTGAAGGACCAAGAAAATCAAACTACCAGGTTTACACCATGAAATTTAAATATGTTATCTATATACTTCTCGCTGTGGGTTTGGGAAGCCTTATTATGTATCGTATCGATGCCAATGCAACTATTGGAAAAACATCAAAACCTTCCCCGGAAGCTACTAAAACCAATGTGCGGGGAATCGTCCTGACGCCCAGAAAATTCGATGATAACATCTCGCTTTCCGGAACCTTGGAGGCCAATGAACAAATAGAGATTCGGAGCGAGGTTTCTGGCATTGTGAAGGGCATCAACTTTCAGGAAGGCAGTAAAGTGGGTCAGGGCCAAGTGTTGTTTCGGGTGGACGATGTGGAACTACAAGCGCAATTGTCCAAGGCCAAAACGGCTGAAAAGCTGGCTTCGGAAAATGAGCGAAGGGCCAAATTGTTGTTGGAAAAACAGGCCATCAGTCAGGAGGAATATGACATCGCCAGTGCGGATTTTAAATCGGCAAATGCAGAAACATCCCTTATTTCCGCCCAACTCTCCAAAACGGTTATTCGGGCCCCTTTTTCGGGAACGATAGGACTACGTTCCATTTCAGTAGGTACTTACGTAACACCTACCACGCCCGTTGCCAAATTGGTGAATACGAGCAAACTTAAAATTACCTTTTCCATTCCGGAAAAATATGCCTCCCAGATTCGGGAAGGCTCGAACCTTACCTTCAAGACTTCCGATTCCGCCAAGGACTATACCGCCACCATCTACGCTATAGAACCTGAAGTAGAGATTGCCACGAGGACGCTCAGAATGCGGGCCATTGCGGATAACTTGGACGGTACGTTGTACCCGGGGGCCTATGCCAATGTGGTCTTGCCCTTGCAAACGGTTGAGGATGCGCTGTTGGTCCCTTCCGAAGCCTTGATACCCGTACAGAACGGAAAGAAAATTTTTGTGGCTGAAAATGGAAAGGCCAAGGAAGTAGATGTGGAAATCGGTGCCCGTACGGGATCTGAAGTTCGCGTATTGAACGGATTGCATGTTGGGGATACCGTATTGACCTACGGGGTGATGGCCCTAAAGAACGGAGCACCCGTAACCGTTGAACTAGAAGAACAGGAATTAAACCCAGCGGAATAATGAACCTGTCTACACTCAGCATAAAAAGACCTGTCCTTACCATAGTAATGAACGTTACTATTGTTTTGTTCGGCATCATTGGTTATACCTATTTGGGGATACGGGAGTTCCCGTCCATAGACCCCGCACAGGTATCCGTACGCACCAATTATGCCGGTGCCAATGCGGATATCATCGAGTCACAGATTACGGAACCCCTGGAAAAGGCCATTAATTCCATCGATGGTATTAGGAACATTACCTCTTCCAGTGTACAGGGTTCAAGTTCCATAAGTATCGAATTTAATCTCGATAAGAACTTAGAGGATGCTGCAAATGACGTGCGGGACAAGGTTTCCCAGGCCGTACGCAGTCTGCCCGATGACCTGGATGCACCGCCGGTCGTTTCCAAGTCCGATGCCGATGCCCAACGTATCCTTTCCATGACGGTGCAAAGTGATGACAAGAATATCCTGGAGCTGTCCGACTATGCCGAAAATGTCATTACCCCACGGATTGAGACCATTCCGGGCGTGAGCAGTGTGCAGATCTGGGGACAGCGCAGGTATGCCATGCGCTTGTGGATAGATCCCTTAAAATTGGCCTCGTATGGATTGACGGTGGCCGACGTTCGCAATGCCCTGTTGGCGCAGAATGTGGAATTGCCATCTGGGAAATTGACCGGGGCCAATACGGAGCTCGCGGTGAAGACCATTGGCAACCTGCAAACAGAGGAAGAGTTCAACAATATCATCATTAGGGCCGATGGCGAAAAATTGGTCCGACTTAGCGATATTGGTAGGGCGACCTTGGAAGGTGAGAACATGGAGACCAAAATGAGCGATTCTGGCCAGCCAATGGTCGCCACAGCGGTCATTCCCCAGCCAGGTACCAACTATTTGGAAATTGCCGAGGCCTTCTATCAGGAATACGAAAAACTGAAAAAGGACCTGCCCGAAGGTTTTAAGCTCAATGTGGTCATCGACGACACCGTTTTTGTAAAACGCGCGGTCACCGAAGTGGGGGAAACCTTGCTGATTTCCATTATCCTGGTAATCCTGGTCATTTACCTGTTCTTTAGAAACTGGTCCATGGCTTTGCGGCCCTTGATCGATATTCCGGTTTCCCTGATCGCCACATTCTTTATCATGTGGTTGTTTGGTTTCTCCATCAACGTGCTTACGCTGTTGGCTATCGTACTGGCCACGGGCCTTGTGGTGGATGATGGTATCGTGGTCACCGAGAATATTTATAAAAAAGTGGAGGAGGGGATGAGCCCCATTGAGGCGGCCATAAAGGGCTCCAACGAAATTTTCTTCGCGGTTATATCCATTTCCATTACCCTGGCGGCGGTTTTCCTTCCGGTGATATTTTTGGAAGGATTCGTGGGAAGGCTTTTTAGGGAATTTGGGGTGGTGCTGGGTGCGGCGGTACTGGTATCGGCCTTTGTGTCGCTTTCCTTGACCCCCATGCTCAATGCCTACTTGATCAAACCGGGAAAACAGAAACAGTCCAAATTCTATCATTTCACGGAAAAGTATTTTATTAAAATGAACGAAGCCTATGCGGAGGGCTTACGAGGGTTCATGAAACGGAAATGGCTGAGTTTTCCCATATTGATCGGATGTTTGGGACTCATAGCCCTCTTCTATATCCTTTTGCCAAAAGAAACGGCTCCTTATGATGATCGTAGCTTTGTACGCTTGAACGTGACCGCACCAGAAGGATCTTCCTATGAATATATGGACCGATTGATGACCGATATCACTGAACTGATCAATGATTCCATACCGGAAAAAAAGGTGAGTCTGGTTTTGACATCCCCGGGTTTTGGATCTTCCTCCGTCAATAGCGGAAGGGCAAATATCGCCCTTGTAGATCCCAGTGAAAGGGAACGTTCCCAACATGAAATTGCAGAGGATTTGGGTAGATGGGCCAAGGCCTATGTGGGCGGAAAGTCCAATGTATCCGAAAGGCCTACCATTTCCGTGAACAGAAGGGGCGGTCCTCCCATTCAATTTATTATCCAGGCACAGAATTTCGAAAAGCTGGAGGAAAGGATTCCGGAATTCATGGCGGAGGCGGAGCAGGATGAGACCTTTTCCTTTGTGGACGTAAACCTAAAGTTCGATAAACCGGAGATTTATGTGAACATCAATCGGGAAAAGGCGGAGACTTTGGGTGTTTCGGTTCGCGATGTGGCCCAGACCCTGCAATTGTCCTTGAGCGGCCAACGTTTCGGGTACTTTTTAATGAACGGAAAGCAGTATCAGGTCATTGGTCAGTTCGACAAAAAGGACCGAGATGCGCCCGTGGATTTGACCTCTATTTTCGTAAAGAACGACGCTGGATTATTGATTCAGTTGGATAATCTGGTGGAAACTGTAGAGCACAGCAGTCCGCCACAATTGTACCATAATAACCGATACATGTCGGCCACCGTATCAGCGAATTTGGCACCCGGTAAAACCATCAATGACGGAATCGAGGCCATGGAAGCCATTAAGGACAAAGTCTTGGATGAAACCTTCACAACCGATTTGGGCGGGGAGTCCCGGGATTTTGTGGAAAGTAGTTCCAACACGCTCTTTGCCTTTGGCCTGGCCCTATTGCTCATATTTCTGATTTTGGCCGCACAATTCGAAAGTTTTATAGATCCCTTTATTATCATACTCACCGTGCCCATGGCTGTTGCCGGTGCCATGTTTTCCCTGTGGCTTTTTGGTCAGTCTTGGAACATTTTTAGTCAAATAGGGACCATCATGTTGATAGGATTGGTTACCAAAAACGGGATATTGATTGTGGAGTTTGCCAACCAACTTAGGGAACAGGGCATGTCCAAACACGAAGCCATCTTTAAGGCTTCTGAATCTCGATTGAGACCTATTTTAATGACTAGTTTGACCATCGCCCTTGGGGCATTGCCCATTGCCTTGTCACTTGGAGCGGCCTCTACCAGTAGAATAGGTATGGGAGTCGTCATTATTGGGGGAACAATGTTTTCGTTGGTTCTTACCTTGTTCGTGATTCCGGCCCTGTATTATTTATGGTCGAAGGATAGGGTGGAGCGGCCAGAGTTCAAAGTTTTAGAAACGTATTAAAATGCCATACCGAATACTTTTAAGTTCATTAGTTATTTTTTTGAACGTTTTTTTGATTACCGCACAAGAGGTGTTGACCATTGATGAAACCGTAAAGCTGGCTTTGGAAAACAATTTCCAGATCATCACCGCCTCAAATGACTTGAAAATTGATGAATATGGGGTAAGTCCCGGATATGCGGGTATGCTACCTTCCGTGCAGGCAAGTATTACGGACAATAATAGAACTACAAACCTGTCCCAGGTACGTTTGGACGGTACCGTACAGGAACTGGACAACGCCGTTAATAACAACCTGAACTATGGTGTGGCCTTGGATTGGACCCTTTTTGACGGGCTAAGGATGTTCGCGAATTATGAGCAGTTGAAGGAAAACAAAAAGTTGGGGGATGCGGAATTGAAACAGGTCATATTGTCAACGGTAGGCGCCGTGATGATCACCTATTACGACCTGGTACAGCAGCAGCAGCAACTTACCGCTTTGGACAGTACGATACTTATTTCCAAACAGCGGCTGGAATTGGCCCAAAATCGGTTTACCATAGGCAAAGCCTCCAAATTGGAAGTATTGAACGCCCAAGTGGACCTTAATACAGATGAAACCTTGATGCAGCGCCAAAAGGAATTGTATGCCAATACCAAGATTCGGCTAAACCAACAATTGGCGCGTGACCTGGAAACCGATTTTGAGGTGGCCCCGGAAATTTTTGTGGACGAATCCTTGCTTTTGGACGAACTTCAAACAATGGTCCTGAGCGAAAACCCACAATTATTGGCCTCTCAGATCAGCAAACGAATTTCCGAGCTGGAATTAAAGCAGATCAAGGCCGCTAGGTTGCCTACCATCACCGCAACCACGGGATATATCATTAGCGAGTCAGAATCAAGCTTGGGTTTCATTGTGTCCTCCAATTCCAAAGGTTTCAGCTATGGTTTTGGTGCTACGTTGAATCTATTTGACGGGTTCAACCAAAATAGGGACGAGAAGATAGGGAAGTTGCAGATCGAGAATGCCGAAGTTGCCATCGCGCAACAGGAACAGGATTTATTGGCAACACTGGGAACTACCTACCAGACGTATCTTACCAATGTGAGTTTGATAGAGCTCGAAGGCAATAATGAGGCCATTGCCAAGGAGAATTTGGATATCACTGTGGAAAAGTACAGGATCGGGATTATCCCCACCATCGAATTTAGGACGGCCCAGTTGAACTATATCAATGCCAAGGTGCGCTTCAGCAATGCCAAGTTTCAGGCTAAACTTTCCGAAATTATCTTAAAACAACTGGCCGGAAATCTAACGATTTAGATAATCCGGCGAATTGTTCAGGATTAGTCCATTACAAACTTAAATCCTGCCGTTATGATGTAGGAGCGAAACGTAGTATCCCGATCGTATTTGTAAAATTTAAGGTCGATGCCCTTTAGGCCGAATTCCCAAATGTGCAATTGGGCAAAAATATCGGTGTAGGAAGCCCCAAAGCCCAGTTGGTTCGCGTTGTATTTGGACAGATCATAGTCCGAGGTATAAAATTCCTGGGTCGATAGATGGGTTTCATAGGGACCAAAGTAGTCGGCCGCCGTTTGATTATAAAAACGATAGGACGGGTACAGGGTAAATTTATCTGAAATCTTTACCGGGACTTCTACGCTGGCCGTATGCGAATTGATGCCCCAATCGTCAAAATAGTATCGGTAAAAGGTACGAACGGTTATCAATTCGTTTACGAACCAGTTCAATCTTCCGCCTAGGGCAATTTTGGTTCGGGTATCGGGAAGTCTTTCCACATCATCGGCCAACTGAAAATCCTCAATGAAGGAATCGGCCACGTCGCTAAAATAGACCCTTTGGAACGGGGTGGACAATAGGCCCTGCTGTTGAACCACATCCAAGGCCAAAGAGCCTTGAAGATTTCTGTGCAGTATCTGTGAGAAACCCAGTCCCAAGGAATAGGAATTCCTGTTGGTTTTATCGAACTCGGTGAAATTGGGATTGTAATTGACATTTCCCGTAATCTCCGTAGGCCTAAAGAAACCAATACCATTGGCTCCAAAAGCCCTTAATTCAAATGGGTAAATGGTATTCCAAGAATCCAGGTATACATTGGCCTTTACACTAACTTCCGTATTCTTTTCGTTAAAAAGTCTGGAATAGCTTCCACCGAATCCCAAGGAGAAATAATCATATTCCGAGGATACGGACAGCATACCGGAAACGATATTATTTCGGTCATCCGAACTATGCGTATAGGATCCCGTAAGGTTGACCCAAACATCGCCGCTTGACGCACCGGAACTTGCCACGAATGGGTCGGCTCGCCGACCGCCGTCAAAGGGATCTATATTACTGGACGACGCCGAGGTATACGCGGAAACCCCCGCATCTATGGTGAGTATATCATCATCATTTAAAGGAATGGATACCACAAAAGTTCCCGTGGCATCTGTAAGTTGTTCGGTACCAATACCCCCACTTACGGCGGCATTGTCGCCATCCTGTGAGTAGTAGCTGGAAAGGAAGTCAACCTCCGTAGTTTCCAATACTCTTTTTTTATATTGGGTATCGTTTTGGTCGTCCTGGGCAAGAGCGATACTCCCAAGTAATCCCAAGAAAAGGGCAAAATAGTTTCTGAAAAATGTCATGGACAAGTACTTGTTTTCAATAGGTTAGTTGCAGCCACAGCCTCCGCCGGTTTTTCCGCCGTTGCCGCCTGCCGCGGCTTCCCTATAGGAATGCATGGTCGTCACATTGCGGTCACAGGGTTTTTCGGCCAAGATCATATCCGGGTCGTTGATGTTGACCTTTTCGTATTCCTTAAGCACCGTACAACTACCAAAGGAAATGGCCATGATGGTCAATACTAGCAATTTTTTTATCATAGTTTGTCTATTTCAATATTACTGGATTTTGAAATGTTTCCTTTTTCATCGATGATGATACATTCCACTTTGGGCAGTTGATTGATCCTATCCAATCCAATCTCCTTTCCCATCACAAAAACGGAGGTGGCCAAGGCATCTGCCAATTCCGCTTTGGGCGCAAAAACGGTTACACTTATGATTCCCGTTGCTGGATGCCCCGTTCTGGGGTCGATGATATGGGCATAGCGTTTGCCGTTAAAGGTAACATAGCGTTCATAGTCACCGGAGGTGACCACGGCACCGTCCGTAATGGGCAACAGAGCAAAGACCTTGTTTTTGTTCATGGGATTGGTAATGGCCACTTTCCAGGATTCCCCATTGGTCTGTTTTCCCCAAGTATTCATATCCCCAGAGGCATTTATGATGCCTGCAGGAACGCCCATATCCGTCAACATTTGTCTCGCTTTATCCGCCGCATATCCCTTTCCAATGGCCCCAAAACCTATTTTCATTCCGGGAAGTTTTAGAAAAACGGTTTGCTCTACGGAATCTAAAATGATATTCTGAAAACCCACCTTGGCAACGGAAGATTTTATTTCCTCCTCGGAAGGCATTGTTTTCATGCTACCATCGAATTTCCAGATGCGGTCCATAGAGGCATAACTGATATCAAAGGCACCATCCGTTAATTTGGAAATCCCTAGGGCCCTTTTGATTAATTCATACAGTTCAGATTCCACCTTAACAGGTTTGATACCGGCATTTTTGTTAATTTCCGATGTTCTGGAATTGGGATCCCAGGAGGATATCAGCTTTTCGATGCGGGTAATCTCATTGACGGCCAGGTCCATATAGCTATTGGCAGTAGTGGAATCATTGGCAACGACCGTAAGGTCAAACCTACTTCCCATCAATTTAAGGGTGCGCTGATAGTTCCGCTGCGAAAAAATCACGGTGGATATCATCAAAACCCCTATGAAAATGTACTTCCTCAAATTATTCGGTAAAGGAATCCAAAAGATGCATATATTCCTTGGGATTCATTTTTTTGTAACTGGTCTCACCCTTCACCTTTCCCTGCTCGTCCAAAACGACTACAAAAGGGAAGATTCCGTTTTTATTGTATTTCTCGGCAAGTTTGGCATTTGCCTCAGCTTGTTCTTTCGGCAGGGCATTCTGCTTCTTTCTGGGAAAGTCCGCCTGTAACATGACATAATGATCCCTGGCATAGGATTTAAATTCTTCCGTACTCCAAACTTCCCGATCCAATTTAATACACGGA
The DNA here is from genome assembly GCF_003933245.1 of Maribacter algicola. Lineage (NCBI taxonomy): Bacteria > Pseudomonadati > Bacteroidota > Flavobacteriia > Flavobacteriales > Flavobacteriaceae > Maribacter > Maribacter algicola. The sequence goes on along the minus strand of NZ_QUSX01000002.1, from coordinate 1,002,297 downwards.
GCGCACCAATCTGAACCTTGAAAAACCAAGATAATCGGCTTGTGCCCATCTTTTGCGATTTGCTGTGCTTCAGTAAAATCCTTATGCCATTCTTGGGCAAATGTGGTTGCTATTCCTAAAAGGAAAACAATAGCCAACAAGTTTATCTTACAATTCATTACTTTTTTTATTTATGCCTTGTTCAATAAGTATTCCAAAAGCATTCAATTTCTATCTTAACAAATTAGACTCCGATCAGGTTATAGGTTCCTTTGGTCAAAAATTGTGATTTTGGCGCAAAACTTTCCGTTTCCTGTAGGATCGTAAAACCGTCATGCTCTTCTTCTATGGTAACTTCTTTTTGTGAAAAATAATATGTATTCCCTTCCTTTTTTTCGAGAACCAGAACATTGGCCGTATCGTCAATAGTTACGATCGCCTCGCTGGGCAATGCCTTTGCCTGGATATCATCTGTTATGATCTGGGCTTCCACGAACATTCCGGTTAGGAAATTTTCCTTGTCCTCGTCCTTCAAATGACCATGTACTTTGATGGTCCTATTTTCATCAATGGAAGTGCCTACCAAATGTACTTCCGCATTAAAAGTATCGCCTGAGGCTTCCGGTATTTTAAAGGTAATCCTTTGACCTTTTTTCACTTTCATAATATCCTTTTCAAAAACCGATAGTTCCAAATGCACATGATCGTTATTGATGATTTCCATAATGGAGGACGCCGGCGAAACATACGCGCCCCTGGAAACATTCACTTTGGTAATACTACCGGAAATAGGCGCCTTAATGGAAACCGAAGACACAATAGTGCCGTTTTTCACCTGTTCTGGTGAGATGTTGAGCATGGTCAATTGCCTTTCCAAACCTGTATGCCGGGCTACAGCGGATTTATAATCACTCTCCGATTTCAAAAAATTCTTTTGAGAGGTAATATTTTCATCGGACATAATTTTGTGTCTTTCATACTCTGCCTTTAAAAAGGTAAGTTGCTCGTTTACCTCCAAATACTGTTGCTGCAGGTTCACGAATTCCGGATTTTCCAAGGTCACCAACGTCTGCCCCTTGCTCACTTTATCACCGATCAAAAAGGGAGTCGTTCTAATATATCCCCCCATGGTCGCAGTTAGAACCGCCCTGTTTTCTGGCGGTACGTCTATCATGCCATTGACACTTACCCTGATTGGAAAGGATTTTTCTTGGATGGTACCCAATTCCATGCCCAGTTGGTCATATTGTGCCTGCGTTACTTCTATAAAAGAGGAGGTTCCAGCTTCTGCCGAAGTTTCGTTGGTACTGCTTTTTTCGCCACATCCTATGACGCCCGCTAGAAGCGCCAATGTTAGAAAATAATATATATATGATTTCATGGTATTCTGTTTATAAGGTTAAGTAATTGATGGCAATTACCGTGGAATTATATTCTTTAAGTTTATTAAGATATTCTAGTTTTACGTCGTAAGCGCTTTCAAGACTTTGTATGTATTGGTAAAAGTCGATTTCCCCATTTTGGAAGCTACTATTGGCCATTTTTAAAATTTCGTCCGATAAAAGGCTACCCTCATTTTCATAGTATTCCAAGGATTTGGAAAGCACCTGAAGTTGCTTTTTTAAAGTGGTCAATTTTGTTTGAAGCTGTATCTCAAAATCCGTATAGGCGGCCTCGGCACTTTGTTCGGCAATTTTTGCCGATTTTATCCGTGAGGCCTTTCCCCCAAAAAACAAGGGAATCTTAAGACCTAACTGGTAACCATGCAGGTTCCCGCTGATTCTGTCGTTGGTGCCTTGAAAATATTCCACGCCAATGTCAGGGAGCAATTGCTGGTTTTCCAGATTCTTTTGGGCCTGTTTTAAATCTATTTGATTTTGATAAAAGGAGATTTCCGGAATCGATGCAATGGCTACAGACTTCAGGGGAACCTTTAATTGGGGAGCTTCGGCAATAACGATGCTGTCCTGGGACTGGATGATCTTCATCAAATTCTGATAGCTGATTTCCACATTCCGTTCCGTCTCGGCATATTTTAGTTGGATTTGCCGTTGCTTTGAGGTTGCGGTGATCTTCTCGAGATAATTGGTCTCACCCAGTTCAAAACGTCTGTTGGCCATCTGGGAAAAGTTTCCGTATAGACTGTCCAATAGTTGAAGTACATCGGCCATTTCCCGCGCGACCTGATATTCAAAATATCCGGAAACTACCTGTTTTTCCAAGTTCTTGGTTTGGATATCATACGTGCTTTTAGCAACATTGTATAACTCCTTGTTCACCCTTCTTTTTGAAAAATAAACCGTGGGGAAACTAAAACTTTGGGCAACGCCAAAGACTTTCAATGGCAAATTGTTAAGGGCCAAATTGTTTTCGTCATAGGAGTAGTACACATCCGTTTTTTCAAAATCAAAGGCACTGTTCACAAAGGCATCCGTTGCTTCCATACCCAATTGATGTGCCTTTAGACCCGCATTGTTTTCAATCGCCATGGGTATCAATGCCTCCAAATTCTTGGGCGGTTCCTGGGCTTTCACTTGGAATGACCCAAAAAGGACCAAAAGACCTATAATAAGATTGGTTTGTTTTGAAAGGCCCATACTTTTTTTCTCGATATGACCGCTCAGGTAGGAATACAAAACTGGTAACACCACAAGGGTCAAAATGGTCGCGGTAATGAGTCCGCCTATGACAACAGTAGCCAGGGGGCGTTGTACTTCGGCCCCTGCGTTGGTAGAAATGGCCATGGGAAGAAAACCTAGGGCCGCGGCCGAAGCGGTCAGCAGAACCGCCCTAAGCCTGTCCTTGGCACCTTCTTTGATTAAATCGTTCATGTCTTCAAATTTGCCCGAGGCTTTCAATTCCTTAAAATGTTCGATCAGTACGATTCCATTCAGTACAGCAATGCCGAACAAGGCAATAAAACCTACCCCGGCAGAAATACTAAAAGGCAAACCTCTCGCCCACAATAATAGTATGCCGCCTACGGCCGCCAATGGAATGGCGGAATAAATCATTAAGGCTTCCTTAACCGATTTAAAAGCAAAGTAAAGTAGAATGAAAATTAAGATCAAGGCAATAGGTACCGCAATCATCAATCTTGCTTTGGCACTTTGCAGATTTTCAAACTGTCCCCCATAGGTAATGGAATAGCCTACGGGAAGTTTTACATTTTTATCGATCAGTTTTCGTACGTCGTCCACAACGGATTGCAAATCCCTGTTACGCACGTTAATTCCTACAACAATCCGTCTTCTTGTATCGTCCCTGGATATCTTGGCCGCACCTTTTTGGTAGGTGATTTCCGCCAATTCGCTCAAAGGGATTTTGCCACCAGTGTTAAGGTCCACATATAGGTTCTTTAGGTTATCGATATCCTGACGTTTTTTACTGTCTAGCCTAACGACCAGATCAAATCTTTTTTCGCCTTCAAAAACGCTGCCTGCTGTCTTACCCGCAAACCCCATAGAAATCATGTCATTCAATTCCTGGATGTTGAGACCGTATCTGGCAATTTTAGACCGATTGTATTTTACGTTCATTTCAGGAAGTCCCGCTATCTTTTCCACCGATATATCCGCTGCACCGGGGACATTTTGGATCAAGTCTCCTATTTCTTTTCCTTTTTTAGCAAGAATGTCCAAATTTTCACCAAATATCTTGATGGCAATATCGGCACGAACCCCTGTAATCAGTTCATTGAAACGCATTTCGATGGGTTGTGTAAATTCAACCTCCATACCCGGTATTATGGACAAGGCCTCTTTGAATTTATCGGCCAGTTCATCCTTGGATTCTGCGGAAGTCCATTCACTTTTTGGATTTAGTATGATAATCACATCACTTTCCTCCATGGACATGGGGTCTGTGGGAACTTCTGCCGCACCGATCCTTGTAACCACTTGTTTAACTTCGGGAAACTGATCCAGCAATATACGTTCTATCTCTGTGGTGATTTCGACCGTGTTGCTTAGGGAAGTACCTGTTTTTAGCACGGGTTGAATTACAAAATCCCCTTCGTCCAAAGTGGGGACAAATTCACCTCCCATGGACATATAAAGGGAAACGGCAATCGCCAACAACGCCGCGGCAATACCTAGCACCAATTTTTTACTGCGTAATGCCCAGTCAATAATAGGATCGTACTTTTTGGTCAACCAATTCATCAAGCGAACGGAAATATTTTTGTCCGTGGACTTGGAGGGTTTTAAAAAGAGCGATGACACCACCGGTACATAGGTAAAGCACAATAGCATGGCACCGATCAAGGCAAAACTAAAGGTCAATGCCATAGGCTTGAACATCTTGCCTTCTACACCACTCAAGGATAGGATGGGAATGAAGACGATAAGGATGATGAGCTGCCCAAATATGGCGGAGTTCATCATTTTGGTGGCACCGGTATAGGTTATTCCATCCCTAAGCTCCTGTTGTTCGCTTTTGGTCAGCCCTTCTAGTTCCGCCCGTTTCTTGGTTACATTGAAGGCGATAAACTCCACGATGATCACGGCACCGTCAATAATGATCCCAAAATCAATGGCTCCCAAACTCATCAAATTCGCATCCACGCCAAAGATATACATGAGCGAAAGGGCGAAAAGCAGGCATAAGGGAATAACGGAGGCCACCACAAGACCGGATCGGAAATTTCCAAGCAGTAGTACGACCACAAAAATTACGATCAAACATCCCAGAATCAGGTTTTCCGTCACAGTAAAGGTAGTTTTGGCAATGAGTTCACTTCGATCTAGAAATGCATTGATATATACGCCTTCAGGCAGGGATTTTGAAATGTTCGCAACACGTTCCTTTACCGCTTCAATGACCTTTTTGGAATTGGCATCCTTAAGCATCATTACCTGGCCCAAAACTTTTTCGCCTTCTCCATTTCCGGTAATGGCACCAAAACGGATTGCATTTCCAAAGCCTACCGTGGCAACATCCTTGATATAAACAGGAACCTCGCCGTCATTTTTAACGACGATGTTTTCTATATCCTTAAGGGAACTGACAAGACCTTCACCCCTAATAAAAAATGCTTGGTTTACCTTTTCGATATATCCGCCACCGGCTACGCTATTGTTGGATTCCACAGCTTTAAATACCTCTTGGGAACTAATGTTCATGGCATTGAGTTTCTCCGTATTTATGGCCACTTCATACTGTTTTAAAAAGCCGCCCCAAGTATTAACTTCAACGACACCTGGTATTCCAGAGAGTTGTCTTTTTACGATCCAATCCTGTATGGTCCGTAGATCCTCTGCGGTATATTGGTCTTTATATTCTGGCTTAACATCAAGAATATACTGGTATATTTCACCCAATCCCGTAGTAATGGGGCCCATTTCTGGAGAACCAAAATTGGAGGGAATTTTTTCCGAGGCCGATTTTATTTTTTCGGCAATTAACTGTCTTGGCAAATAAGTGCCCATGTCATCCTCAAAAACGATGGTAACCACGGAAAGCCCAAATTTTGAAACGGACCTTATTTCCTTTACACCGGGTAAATTGGCCATTTCCAACTCCACGGGATAGGTAATAAATTGTTCAATATCCTGGGTGGAAAGATTTCTTGAGGTCGTAATGACCTGAACTTGGTTATTTGTTACATCAGGAACGGCACCTATGGGAATTTTTGAAAGGGAATAAATTCCAAAACCTATGATAAAACATGTAAATAGTAGGACTATAAACTTGTTCTTTATACTGAAATTAATAATATGTGAAAGCATATGTCATAAAATAATCAACATTGAAATTGTCCGAATCCTGTAATCCGGAATTAGCGTTTAACTTGATTAATCTTATGAGTGCCGGGGCGGCTGGAGCAACCCTTTTGTATGAGAAGATGAAAAAGGTGCTTGGTAAAAGAAATGTGCAGCTTTAAATTCTGTGATTATAGGACTTTCCAATTCGGAATCTAATGGATTGTTAGTATAGGCTACAATGGAACTTAAGTGACAATGATGCTGAAAAGGTAATTTTTCATGATCTTTCTTTTCTTCCTGATGCTCCCTTTCGTGTGCCGCTTTCAATTCACCATAATGTTTTGAGATAAAGACCAAGACATTGTCGCCATATTGTTCACTATGAAATTTGGCGTGTTCAATGAACTCATCAATTTGGGCTAAATCGTCCGAATGGAGTCCAACACTTTGTAATAGAATTACAAAGGAAAGTACTATGGAAAATATTTTGTTCACCAGGATCAAAGTTAATGAAAGACTTTAAAAATATGAATACCAATATATTAAATGGAATCAGTCTAAATTTAAGAAAGGAGGTGGACTGCAGAATTGAACAATGTTGATAATTCGAACAGGTATTCCTAGGTGAAAACTACTTTCAACAAGTATTTTTGCAAACTTTAAACGCATGGAAAAGTTAAAAGTGGGCGATAAGGTGTACAATACAAAGCAAAATGGATTTACCGATTTTGTGCGTTACTCATTTTCTGAGGTTGTTGCCTTGACCAAGACCTTGGCGATATTAAAAAATGGTGTCCGGTTAATAAACCAGCCAAAGACTTCATATATTACGGAGGATATTGGCTATTCCGAATCCAGAAAAAAGGGTGCCCACTGGCATTTGGTATCTTTGGACGCTATTAGAAAGGCCCAGATCGAGAATGAAAAAATTGCGGCCCATGATTGGTTCAAGGAACACGAGTTTACCAATGAGGACAAACTGGAAATTTATCGTCGCTTTACATCCAAAGGAAAATAAGTATCTTCTCAATTTAAATATTTACTATGCCCGGTTTTGAACTATTTGGGGAAAAGGAAAAACAAAATGTACAAGACGTCTTGGAAACTGGGGTCTTGATGCGTTATGGATTTGATGGCCCCCGCAATGGACATTGGAAGGCCAAAGAGTTGGAAGCAGCTTTGTGCCATAGAATGCAGGTCAAACATGCCCAGGTAGTTAGTAGTGGTACCGCTGCCCTAACGGTAGCCTTGGCAAGTGCAGGTGTTGGGGCAGGGGATGAGGTTATTCTGCCCACATTTACATTTGTTGCCAGTTTTGAGTCGGTACTTGCTATTGGTGCAGTACCCATATTGGTCGATGTTGACGATACGTTGACTCTTAGCCCATTGGCCGTGGAAAATGCCATCACTCCAAAAACCAGAGTAGTCATGCCTGTGCATATGTGCGGCTCCATGGCTGATTTAAATGCGTTAAAGACCCTCTGTGATATTCATAACTTGATATTATTGGAAGACGCTTGCCAAGCTATTGGGGGAAGTTTTGAAGGCAAACCCTTGGGAAGTTACGGGGATTTAGGTTGCTTTTCTTTCGATTATGTAAAAACAATTACCTGCGGGGAAGGAGGTGCAATGATTACCAACAATCCCGATTTTTATAAAAATGCCGACCATTATTCAGATCACGGACATGATCACGTGGGCTCCAATAGAGGTGCGGAATCCCATCCTTTTTTGGGGTATAACTACCGAATCTCTGAACTGAACGCGGCTGTAGGTTGTGCCCAGATTGCACGTCTTGATGAATTTGTGGGTATACAGGAAAAAAATTATAACATTATTTTTGAAGCCCTTAAAAATATTGATGGGGTTACGTTTAGGAGGATTCCTATGGGGGGCGTTCAGAATTATTCTTTTTTGAATTTTTTCCTACCGACGGAAGACATTACCAGAAAAGCGCACCTGGCATTTGGTGATGGGGGCGTAGACGCCTGTTTTTATTGGTACGACAATAACTGGCATTATTACAGAAAATGGGAGCATCTCATCAATTTAACTTCCTTAGGTAGATTACCCGAAGAAGTTCAAAAAAACTTACCTGATTATTCCAAAACTAATTTCTCTGTATCCGACTCATGGATAGGGCGGACCATTTCCTGTCTGATCAAATTAAGCTGGGCCGAAACGGAGGTTCAAGAAAGGGCAAATAAAATGGCAACCATTATTAGAGACGTTCTTAAAAGCTAGCTCAGTAGTTTACATACTCCACTATTTCCAATCCATAGCCCACCATACCCACTCTCTTGGTCTGTTGGCTGTTTGTGAGCAATCGCAGTTTTGAAATTTCGAGATCATGAAGAATCTGTGCGCCTATTCCAAAATCCTTGGCGTCCATTTCTATTTTTGGCGCTTTGTAAATTCCTTGTTTCTGAAGTTCCTTTAATTCTGAAAGTCGGTTTAAAATATTCATGGACTCAACATCCTGATTGATAAAAACTATGGCGCCTTTTCCTTCTTGGTCAATGGCGTTGAACATATTTTCCAATTGTGAATCTACGTTATTGGTAAGGGTGCCAAGAATGTCATTGTTCACCAAGGTTGAATTGATTCTGGTAAGCACCTTATCCCCTAGGCCCCAGGAACCTTTTGTTAAGGCGAGATGAATGTGATTATTGGTAGTTTGTTTGTAAGCCCTAAGCCTGTATTCTCCAAACCTTGTGGTAATTGGAAAATCAAGTTCTTTTTGGATGAGGCTATCGTGCTCCATTCTATAGGCTACCAAATCCTCTATGGAAACGATTTTTAAGTCGAACCTTTTGGCAACTTCCATTAATTGTGGGAGTCTGGCCATACTTCCATCTTCGTTCATGATTTCAACGATGACCCCTGCAGGTTTTAATCCCGCCAAGCGGGCAAAATCTATGGCCGCCTCCGTATGTCCGGTCCTCCTCAGTACTCCCCCTTCCTTGGCAACTAAAGGAAATATATGTCCAGGTCTTGCAAAATCATGGGACTTGATGCTGTCATCGGTGAGGGCGCACACAGTTTTAGCCCGATCGGATGCGGAGATACCGGTTGTAACCCCTTGCCCCCGTAAATCAATGGAAACGGTAAACGCGGTTTCTAAAGGATCTGTATTGTTGTTTACCATACGATGCAGACCAAGATACTCGCATCTGCCTTCGGTCAATGGCGCACAGATGAGGCCTCTACCATGTGTGGCCATAAAGTTTATGGTCTCTGGGGTTGTCAATTCGGCTGCCGCTAAAAAATCACCTTCGTTCTCACGGTTTTCATCATCCACAACGATGATTACCTTGCCATTTCTGATATCCTCAATAGCTTCCTCTATCGTATTTAACTTTACCTCATCCGTAAGATTAGCTGTCATGATTTCCATTTTTCTTAATTTTTTTTATTAGGTTTTTGAAGAAATCCGTTACGACTCCAAAGCTCATCAAACCTTTGTCCTCCGTAGCCCTTTTGGTGAGTATGATACTTAAGGGCAACATGATCAACGTGGAAAGCCAAGCGCCCAACATTGGATGAATGTTCCCTTCCTTGGCATAATTACCGGCAAACACCCCAATAAAATAATAGACCAAAAATAATACAATTGCAATTACCATGGGAAGACCCAATCCCCCTTTACGGATGATGGCCCCTAAGGGCGCGCCTACAAAAAATAGGATGATACACGAAAAAGCCAATGCATATTTGTTATGCATGGAAAGTATGTGCATGTTATATATTTTATACCTTTTTTGCATTTCCTCCCTTTTGCCTTTTACAGAATTTAGGACATTGGTTGTGGCATTTTTTGCAGAATTCACGATTTGCATTTGGAGGTAGAAGGGGAATATATGGAAAATATCCTGCTTTATGGAATCTTGGCGCGCAGGATTGTTTTTAAGCTTGGCCAGCTTTATTTGCCGTATGGAATCCTGGGTTACCTGTAAGGGTGTTTTTGTTTTCGAAGTATCACTGGGATCTAACGGTTGAAACATTCCCATTCTATTTCCAATACTTTTTGAAAAGGCCCTTACAATGTTGTAATTATCATTTCTAAGGGAATCTATATCCTTTTTTAATCGGGAAATATTCTTCATTTTATCCGTACTAATATCTTGCTCCGCCTCTAAATCTTCATTGTTCAACTCTGGAATTTCAATATTCATGATATAGGTATCGAAATCTGCCTTGGCATGGGGATACTTCAGCTTGTTCTTTTTAGAGTCTATATCATCGTAATAATGGCCATCTGTTAGAAT